>NZ_JBIAUG010000016.1:0-179730 GCF_042892575.1 Streptomyces sp. NPDC001744 | reverse complement strand
GCCCACATGCACAACCTCGCCATGGCCGCGTGACCGGACATGCCCCAAAACCGACCCTGACCTGCCCGGACGCAACCTTCTGCAACACGCTTTAGTACTGCAATCGCGTCTGGAGGATCTGGCCTCGGCGTTTGTCGTGGGATCGGCGAACTCGGGCCTTGCTTCGTCGCCGAAAGCGTGACCGGCGCAGATGGTGTTCCTGGTCCGGTGTCGTCGCCGATCAGGATCCCGTCCCCGGCGCCGATGGTCTCCACCACGAAATCGCGCACGTCGTCGCGGACCGCGTCCTCATCCCGGTGGGAAAGGTTCAACAGACGCTGAACCTCGTCGGGACGCAACTGCCCGACTTGCGCGGCCGGCGTCCAGCCCCTCTTCCGCTCCAACGGAGCCGGCAGCCCGGCCAGGTAGTCCAGCGCCCGATCGCGGGGCTCCGACCTGACAGAACGATGCGCGAAGCGGGCATGGACCCCGGCTGCCCCCTCGAACCGCGACTCGACCTGCTCGACCGTCAGTTCATCGGCGCACAGATACACCAACGAGCCCCCACCACATCCATCACGCAGATGCGGTTGCGGGATTAGGCTGACCGGATGACAGCTGATCGCACAGCAGCCAGGTACCGCCGCATCCTCGCCCTGGCCGGCGCGGCCGGGATCGCCCTTGCCGGGAGCGCCTGTTCCTCGTCCGGGAGTTCCGGCGGGGCCGCCTCGGGCGGTGCGAGGCTGTCCTACGACCGGGTCGCCTCGACGGCGAAGCAGCTGACGAGTACGTCGGCCTGCCCGTTCGGCCTCGACCCGGCGGCGGCGCTGAAAGCGGCCGGTGCCGAACGGACCGTCACCCCGGCGGCGTCCGGCGGCGACCCCGCGGTTCAGGGGACCGTCGACCCGGGCCGCCCGGCCCAGGCCTGGCCCAGCGGGCAGCCCGCGCCGTCCGGGCTCCCCTCCATCCCCGCCGTCCCGCCGAACGCGTCCGTCGTCTGCACCTTCACGGCTTCGGAAGCCCCGATGGAGATCGACCTCGTGGCCGTGTCCGAGGGCGAGGTGGCGGTGAACCTGGCGCTGCCGCAGATCGCCGCCCTCGGCAACCTCAGCGCTGACGAGGTGATGACGTTCTCCAAGGACGAGCCCGGGATCGGCCAGACCAGGGTCACCCCGGGCCGGGGCACGGCCGCCGTCGCACGGGTGGCGGTGGCGGGCAAGGGCGACTTGGCGCTCGTGGTCTCCCAGGGATCGACCGTCACCAAGGCAGACCCGGCCCTGGCCGGCGAGTCGCTCAGGAAGGTCGCCGAGGCGCTCGCGGCCCAGCTGCGGCCGTAGGCGACGCCGGCAGGCGACCCACCGCGCACTGGCTCGCCGCCCGACCGGAGCGAGCCGGTGCGGTACCCGGGAGGGCCGAACCGGAGGTCGCCAGGGCCGGGGCCGCCCCGGAGCCCCGGGTGGCTCCGAACGAGTACCGCGACTCGACCTGCTCAGCCGTCGGCCCATCGGCACACAGATACACCAACGCCCCCCACCACCACATCCGGCACGCGGATGCGGTTGCGGTACCAGGACGGGCAGAACGCCCAGGGCGACGGCGAAAAAGGGGGTGGGGAAGGGCTTCCCGTACCCCCTTTCCGCGTGGTCTCAGCGCTCCAGGACCAGTGCGAGGCCCTGACCGACGCCGATGCAGAGCGCGGCGAGGCCCGTGCCCGATCCGGCCGCCGCGAGCTGGTGGGCCACCGCCCCGGCCAGACGGGCGCCGGACGCGCCCAGCGGGTGGCCGATCGCGACGGCCCCGCCGCGCGGGTTGACGATCTCCGGGTCGAGGTCCGGCCACTCGGCGAGGCAGCCGAGCGCCTGGGCCGCGAACGCCTCGTTGAGTTCGAAGGTCCTCAGGTCGGCGAAGGAGCGTCCGGCCTTCTCCAGGGCCCGGCGGACCGCCTCGACCGGGCCGAGGCCGAAGAGCTGGGGCTCGATGCCGGTGACGGCGGAGGCGCGGATGCGGGCGAGCGGCTCGCGGCCGGTCTCGCGCAGCCCCTCCTCGTCCACGAGGAGCAGGGCCGCCGCGCCGTCGTTGAGCGGCGAGGAGTTGCCCGCCGTGACGGTGCCGCCCTCGGTCCGGAAGGAGGGCTTGAGCCGGGCGAGGGCCTCCGTGGAGGTGTTGTCCCGGATCGACTCGTCGCGGGTCAGGTCCGCGCCCGGGTACGGCACGACCTCGTCGTCGTAGAGGCCCTTGGCCCACGCCTCGGCGGCCTTGCGGTGGCTGGCGAGGGCGAAGGCGTCCTGCCGCTCGCGGGTGAGGCCGTGCCTGTCGGCGATCAGCTCGGCGCCCTCGCCCAGGGAGACCGTCCACGCGGCGGGCATCCGCGGGTTGGTCATGCGCCAGCCGAGCGTCGTGGAGTGGAGCTGCTGGTGCCCGGCGGGGAAGGCCCGCTCGGGCTTCTGGAGGACCCAGGGGGCGCGGGACATCGACTCGACGCCGCCGGCGATCGCCACGGAGGCGTCCCCGAGGGCTATCGCTCGGGCCGCCTGGATCACGGCCTCCAGGCCGGATCCGCAGAGGCGGTTGACGGTGACGCCGGGGACGGTGACGGGCAGCCCCGCGAGCAGGGCGGCCATCCGCGCCACGTCGCGGTTGTCCTCGCCCGCGCCGTTGGCGTCGCCGAAGTAGACGTCGTCCACGCGGGCCGGGTCGAGCGCGGGCGAGCGGTCCACGAGCGCCCGTACGACATGGGCCGCGAGGTCGTCGGGGCGCACGGGGGCGAGGGCGCCGCCGAACTTCCCGATCGGGGTGCGGACGGCGTCGACGATGTAGACGTCGCGGATGCTCATCGGTTCTCTCCCACGTGGCCTTCGGAACGGCTCTGTTCACCCGGTGGGACCCTCTTCGCCCCACCGGGCGCGCAGAGTCTCCGCCCGGCGGGCCGCCCTGTCAACGGGCCGCTTCCGGAAGGAGCCGGTCCCCCGGGCCGCCCGCCGCTCCGGGACCGCGTGCCGGGAGGGCGGGATCAGGTCCGTCCGGCCGGGCGGGCCAGGGGGACGAGGCCGTAGTCGAGTTCCCGGCCGTCGACGAGCAGCGCCTCGACCGCGCCCGTCTCGGGGTCGATGTCGGCCCTGACGCCGTGGCCCTCGTAGACCGGGTAGCCGGAGGCGCCCTGGCGTCCGGTGGCCTCCACGACGGCCGTGCGGACGGCGCTGTCCGCGACGGAGGCGCCGCGCCGGTCCTCGACGTGTTCGGGCACCAGCAGGATCTCGAATCGCTTCGGAACTGTGCTCATGAACCGACGCTAAGCGTTCGCGCGGGCCCGCGCCGCACGACCGGCGCCGACGGCCGCGGGCGGGAACGTGCGGCGGCCGGCCCGGCCGGGGCCGTAGGGTCGGACCCCGGCCCGCGGGCCCGCCCCGCGGGCGCCGGACACCGGCACACCGGCACACCGGCACACCGACGGAGAACGGCGGAGAGAGGGAGGGGCGGCACCGTGCGTCTGCACACCATCACCTGGGGGACCGGGGACCGTACGGCCCTGCTCGTCCACGGCCTCATGGCGGACCACCGCACCTGGCGCCGGTTCGGGCCCGCGCTCGCGGAGCGCGGTTACCGGGTGGTGGCGGTGGACCTGCGGGGGCACGGGGCCAGCGGACGGGGCGCGGGCCCCGGGGAGTACCGGCCGGAGGACTACGCCGACGACCTCGTGGAGTCCGTACCGGCCGGTTGCGAACTGGCCGTCGGGCACTCGCTCGGCGCGCTCGTGCTCGCGCGGGCGGTGGAACGGCTCGGGCCGCTCCGGGCGGTGTACTCCGACCCGGCCTGGCACCTGGGGGCCGGGCCCGCCGCCTACCGGGCCGAACTCTTCGTGCGGGGCAAGCGGCTGACCCGGGAGATGATCCGCCGGCTCAATCCGGACTGGACCGAGGAGGACGTCGACGCCGAGGCGGACGCGGTGCGGATGTGGGACGAACGGACGGCGTACGCCCTGGAGGAACTGACGGGCACCGACCTGTGGCCGGTCCGGCCGGTCGTCCCCTCGCTGGTCGTCCTCGCCGATCCGAGCCTGCCGGTCTCTCCCGGGAACGCCCGGATGCTGGCGGAGCGCGGGTTCGGGATCCGTACGGTGACGGGGGCCGGGCACACCGTCCACCGCGACGACTTCGACGGGTTCGTGTCCGCCCTGGACGGCTGGATCTGACGTACGCGTACCGGAGGCGCGCGCGCCGGGCACGCCCGCGCGTCAGGGCGTGCGGCCGAGAACCCGGGAGAAGGCGGCCAGCGTGGGCGCCCCCGGGGCGCGGTCCAGGACGCCGAAGACGATCTCCTCGAAGTGGCCGGCGAACCGCCCGTCCCCGGTGAGCAGGGCCTTGAACGCGCCGGCGACCTCCACCGGGTCGTTCCGGAAGACCCCGCAGCCCCAGGCGCCGAGGACGAGCCGTCGGTACCCGGCCGCGGCGGCCGTCTCCAGGACGCGTTCGGCGCGGGCGGCGAGGACGGCGGGCAGCCGGCCGGCGCGTTCGGGGGCGGTGCGGCGGACGACGCCCGCGTTGGGCGCGGGCGAGGTGAGGAAGCCGACGCTGAAGGGCTCGGCGAGCAGGCCGCCCCGGTCGTCGCGGAAGACCGGCACCCGGGGCGAGTGGATGACACGGTCGGAGTAGAAGGGGTCCCGGTCGGCGCGGTGGTGGGCGTAGTAGGCGGGCACGCGCAGCAGGGTGGCGTGGAGGGCGGAGGAGCGGCAGAGCGCCTCCTCCTGGGCCTGGGCACCGTTGAGGTAGCCGCCGCCGGGGTTGCGGGCGGAGGCGAAGTTCAGGACGGCCACCGGGCGGGCGGGGCCGGCCTCGGTCATCCGGCGGGCCGCGGCCAGGCTGCTCTCGCCGGTGACCTCCAGGACGGGCGTGCGGTCGGTGCCGGGGGTGACGGCGACGGGTCCGGGCCCGTGGAGGCGGGTTCCGGCCAGGGCGGCGGCCAGGTCGTCGGCGAGGGAGACGGTCCGGCCGTCCGGGGCCCGGTAGTGGCCGGCGGCGACGATCTCCTCGGTCCGCCGCGCGATCTCGCGCAGTCGTGCACTCATGCGCGTCAGCATGATCGTTCCGCCCGGCTCGGAACAACGGGTTTTCGACAGGTTTCCGGGGCGGCGGGGAAACGGCGGCGGACGTGGGTACAGAGGGCGCGTAGGGACCGCCGGGGCGCTCTTGCACGCCGGTCGGTGGTGGCTTTAGGTGGAACCAGTGGCGTTCCGGGACCCGTGTGCCCGGGAGCCGCGCCCCGGCGTCCCCGGTGGCGCGGCTCCGGGGACGGACCGTTCCGGGGCCCGTCCCCCGAGGACCAGGAGGCGCACGGATGTCACCGAGCGGCGCACGGCGCGACGACCCCCCGCTCACCGAGGAGGAGGCGGAGGAGCTGTTGCGGTGCATCTGTTTCAAGACCGGCCCGCCCCGCACCGTGGGGGTGGAGCTGGAGTGGCTGGTGCACGACCTGCGGGACCCCCGGCTCCCCGTACGGCCGCCGAGACTGACGGCGGCGTTCGGCGCCCTGCGGGCCCTGCCCCTGGTGTCGTGCCTGACGTTCGAACCCGGCGGTCAGGTGGAGCTCAGCTCCCGTCCGGCCGGGACGCTCATGGAGTGCCTGGACACCCTCGCCTCCGACCTGCGGGCGGTGCGGGGCGCGCTCGGACCGCTCGGCCTCGCCCTCGGCGGGTACGGGGTGGACCCGTGGCACGCGCCGCGCGACCGGGTGCTCCACGAGCCGCGGTACGACGCGATGGAGACCGCGCTCGACCGGACCGGCCCGGCCGGACGGGCGATGATGTGCGAGTCGGCCTCCGTGCAGGTCTGCCTCGACGCGGGGTTCGACGGGCCGGGCCCGCTGGGCCACCGGAGGCGGTGGCGGACGGCCCACCTCCTGGGCGCGGTGCTCGTGGCCGCCTTCGCCAACTCGCCCGTGCACGGCGGGCACCGGACCGGGTGGCGCTCGACGCGGCAGGCGCTGTGGGCCGACCTCGATCCGCTGCGGACGCTCGCTCCCCGGCCGGCCGGGGAGCCGCGCGAGGAGTGGGCGGCGCACGTGCTCGACGCCCCGGTGCTGTGCGTGCGGTCGGACGAGGCACCGTGGGCCGTGCCGGAGGGGCTGACCTTCCGGGAGTGGCTGCGCACGGGCCTTCCCCGTCCGGCGGGCGCCGACGACCTGCGCTACCACCTGACGACGCTCTTCCCGCCGGTGCGGCCGCGCGGCCACCTGGAGCTGCGGATGATCGACGCGCAGCCGGGGCCGGACGGCTGGATGGTGCCGGCGGCGGTGACGACGGCGGTCTTCGACGACCCGGAGGCGGCGGAGGCCGTGCACCGGGCGGTCGAGCCGCTCGCGGAACGGGCCGGCGACGGGCCCGCGCCGCGCAATCCGCTCTGGGTGGCGGCCGCCCGTGACGGACTGGCCGATCCCGGGCTGCACGCCGCCGCCCGGACGGTCTTCTCCGCCGCCCTGGAGGCGCTGCCCCGGATCGGGGCGGGCGAGGAGGTGCGGCGGCTGGTCGCCGCCTTCCACGAGCGGTACGTGGTGCCCGGCGGCTCCCCGGCCGACGACCTCCGGGCGGTGGCCTCGTGACCGCGCGCGCGAACGGGAACACGGCCGGGTCCGGGGACGCCTCCGGGGCGACGCGCGGGCGCGCCCTGGACGCGCTCACCGCCGCGCGGGACCGCACCCTCCTGCTCACCTCCTGCGTGGGGGACGACGACCTCACGGCGCAGCACTCCCCCCTGATGTCGCCGCTGGTCTGGGACCTGGCGCACATCGGCAACCAGGAGGAGCTGTGGCTGTGGCGGGGCGTCGCGGGGGGCGAGGCGCTGCTGCCCGGGATCGATCCGCTCTACGACGCCTTCGAGCACCCGCGTGCCACCCGCCCGTCGCTGCCCCTGCTCCCGCCGGGCGAGGCCCGCGCCTACGCGGCGGACGTGCGGCTGCGGGTCCTCGACCTCCTGGAGCGGGCGCCGCTGGAGGGACGGCCGCTGCTCGACGGGGGGTTCGTCTTCGGCATGGTCGCCCAGCACGAACAGCAGCACGGCGAGACGATGCTGATCACCCATCAGCTCCGGCGGGGACCGGCCGTCCTGACCGCTCCCCCGCCGCCGGACCACCGGGACGGCCCGCTGCCGGCCGAGGTCCTGGTGCCCGGCGGGCCGTTCACCATGGGGACCTCGGACGAGCCGTGGGCCCTCGACAACGAGCGGCCCGCGCACCGCCGGGACGTGCCCGCCTTCCACATCGACACCACGCCGGTCACGAACGGCGCCTACCTGGCCTTCGTCGCCGACGGCGGCTACACGGACCGGCGCTGGTGGCGGCCCGAGGGGTGGGCGCAGATCCGGGAACACGGCATCGGGGCGCCCCTGTTCTGGCGCCGCGACGGCGGGCAGTGGCTGCGCCGCCGGTTCGGCGTGACCGAACCCGTACCGGAGGAGGAGCCGGTCCTGCACGTGAGCTGGTACGAGGCGGACGCCTACGCGCGCTGGGCGGGGCGCAGGCTCCCGACGGAGGCCGAGTGGGAGAAGGCGGCCCGGTTCGACCCGGCATCCGGCCGTTCCCGCCGCTACCCGTGGGGCGACGCCGACCCCGGCCCGGAGCACGCGAACCTCGGGCAGCGGCACCTGCGTCCCGCGGCGGCGGGCGGCTATCCGGCGGGCGCCTCGCCGCTGGGCGTGCGGCAGCTGATCGGGGACGTGTGGGAGTGGACGGCGAGCGACTTCCTGCCGTACCCGGGGTTCAGGGCCTTCCCGTACAAGGAGTACTCGGAGGTGTTCTTCGGCCCGGGGCACAAGGTGCTGCGGGGCGGGTCGTTCGCGGTGGACCCGGTCGCCTGCCGGGGCACCTTCCGCAACTGGGACCTGCCGGTGCGGCGCCAGATCTTCGCCGGTTTCCGCACGGCGCGCTCCGCGGAGCTCGGCTGATGTGCCGTCACCTCGCCTACGTGGGCGATCCGGTGGCGCTCGGCGAGCTGATCGTCCGGCCCGAGCACGGGCTGCTGCGCCAGTCCTGGGAGCCCCGCACGCAGTCCAGCGGGGTGGTGAACGCCGACGGATTCGGCGTGGGCTGGTACGCCGAGGGCGACCCGGTGCCGGCCCGCTACCGGCGTTCCGGCCCGATCTGGGGCGACCTCTCCTTCGCCGACCTGGCGCGGGTGGTCCGTTCCGGAGCGCTGCTCGCGGCGGTCCGGGGGGCCACGCTGCCCGGGGCCGACGGGGAGGCGGCGGCGACGCCGTTCGCCTCCGGGCCCTGGCTGTTCAGCCACAACGGCATGGTCGTGGGGTGGCCGGACTCCCTGGTCCCGCTCGGCGCGACGCTGTCCGCCGGGGAGCTGCTGCGCCTGGAGGCCCGCACCGACTCGGCGCTGGTGTGGGCGCTCGTCCTGCACCGGCTGCGGGCCGGGGACGGGCCGGGCGACGCGCTCGCCGGCACCGTGCGGGAGGTCGCGGAGGCGGCACCCGGCTCCCGGCTGAACCTGCTGCTCACCGACGGCGTCCGGATCGCCGCGACCGCCTGGGGGAACAGCCTCTGGTACCTGACCGGCCCCGGCCGGACGGTCGTGGCCTCCGAACCGTACGACGACGACCCGCGGTGGCGGGAGGTGCCCGAGCGGACGCTCGTGACCACCGACCGTGCCGATGTCACCCTCACCCCGCTCAAGGAGCCGTCCGCGTGAGCCCGTTCCAGCTGACCCGTACCCTCGACCCGGAGGCCGCCGGCGCCGACCTGCGCGCCGACGTCGTCCACGGCCTGACCCGCTCCCCCAAGGAGCTGCCGCCCAAGTGGTTCTACGACGCCCGGGGCAGCGAGCTGTTCGAGGAGATCACCCGGCTGCCCGAGTACTACCCGACG
The DNA here is from genome assembly GCF_042892575.1 of Streptomyces sp. NPDC001744. NCBI lineage: Bacteria > Bacillati > Actinomycetota > Actinomycetes > Kitasatosporales > Streptomycetaceae > Streptomyces > Streptomyces sp. NPDC001744. Next base: position 170,892 of record NZ_JBIAUG010000016.1, on the reverse strand, counting down.
CGGGCGGAGCGGGAGATCCTGGCCGCGCGGGCGCCGGAGATCGCCGCCGCGACCGGGGCCAGGACGCTGGTGGAGCTGGGCTCCGGCTCCTCCGAGAAGACGCGGTTCCTGATCGACGCGCTGCTGCCCGGTCTGGACAGCTACGTGCCCGTGGACGTGAGCGAGTCCGCGCTGACCGGGGCGGCCGGGTCGCTGCTCGCCGAGCGGCCGGAGCTGCGGGTGCACGCCCTCGTCGCGGACTTCACCCGGGGGCTGGCGCTGCCCGGCGCCCCGGGGCCGCGCCTGGTGGCCTTCCTCGGCGGGACCATCGGCAATCTGCTGCCCGGCGAACGGCGGACCTTCCTGCGCTCGGTCCGTTCGATGCTCGCGCCGGGCGACTCCCTGCTGCTCGGCACGGACCTGGTGAAGGACGAGGCGACGCTGGTGGCCGCCTACGACGACGCGGCCGGGGTGACCGGGGCGTTCAACCGGAACGTGCTGTCCGTGATCGACCGGGAGCTGGGCGCGGACGCCGATCCGGAGGACTTCGAGCACGTGGCGGTGTGGGACGCCGAACGGGAGTGGATCGAGATGCGGCTGCGCGCCCGCCGCGCGCTCACCGTGAAGATCCCCGAACTGGACCTCGTGGTGCCGTTCGCGGCGGGCGAGGAGATGCGGACGGAGGTGTCGGCCAAGTTCCGTCAGGAGGGCGTGCGGGAGGAGCTGGCGGCGGCGGGCCTCGGCATGGCCCGCTGGTGGACGGACGGCGGGGAGAGGTTCGCGCTGTCGCTCGCGACGGCGCGCTGAGCGGTGGCGGGCCGGAGGGCGGCGGGCCGGGCGACGGCGCGCTCGGCGGCGGCGGCCAGGGCGCGGCGGTCCGGGTACCGGCCGCCCGGCAGCGGGTCCGCCGCGTGGACCTCGGCGGTGAGCCGCCGGGTGGTGACGACCCGCCACAGGGAGGCGCCGAGCGGGTCGTCCCCGACGTACGCGGCGCCCTCGGTGGGCCGGTAGGCGATCCGTACGGGCTGTACGGCGCATCCGGCGTCCAGGGCGGCCTGGAAGACGGCCGGCCGGAACCGCCCCCCGGCCCGGCCGCACCACGTGGAGCCCTCGGGGAAGACGACCACCCGGCCGCCGTCCGCGAGCGCTCCGGTCACGGCGCGCACGGTGCCGGGGAGGGCCCTGAGCCGGTCCCGTTCGACGAAGAGGGTGCCGCCGAGGGCGGCGAGCGTGCCGAGGACCGGCCAGTGGCGGACCTCCGCCTTGGCGACCGCCCGGCCGGGCAGTACGGCCGCGAGGAGCGGGACGTCCAGCCAGGAGACGTGGTTGGCGACGACGAGGAGCGGGCCGGCGGGGGCCGGGTTCCCCGTGTACCGGGCGCGTACGCCGAAGGCGCGGACCACCGTCCGCGCCCAGCAGCGGACCAGGGCGAGCCGGGTGGCGGACGGGAGGGGGGCGGTGCCCGGGGCGAGCAGGACGCCGAGGAGGACGGTGCCGGCGCCGGCGGCGAGGCGGGCCAGGGCCCGCAGGGGGCCGGCCGTCGCCGTGCCGGGGCGGCGGCCGACGCGGTCCCCCGCGCGGTGGCCCGTGCCGGGGTGGGCGGTGCAGCGGCCCGGGGTGCAGGGCGCCGTGGGGAACCACGGCGGGATCGCCGCGGGCCCGTTCACGCGGCCGGGGCGAGCGACAGGAAGTGCTGGAGGTAGCGCGGGTGGGTGCGCCGCAGCGAGAGGAGGACGTAGAGGTCGGCGACGCCGAAGCCGGGGTCGTGCGCGGGGGCTCCGCAGACCCAGGCGCCGAGCCGGAGGTAGCCGCGCAGCAACGGGGGCAGTCCGGTGCGGCCCTCGGGACGGGTGACGCCCTCGGAGTTCCAGGGCCGGTGCGGGGTGACCCGGTACTCCTCCGGGGCGAGGTGCTCGGCCCGGACGGTGTCCCAGGTGGCGGCGGCGAGGGCACCGCCGTCGGCGAGCGGGACCGAGCAGCATCCGGCGAGCCAGTTGTGACCCGTCGCCGCCATGTAGCGGGCGAGTCCGGCCCAGATGAGGGCGATGACGGCGCCGTCGCGGTGGTCGGGGTGGACGCAGGAGCGGCCGACCTCCACCAGGTCGTGCCGGACGGGGGCGAGGCGGGTGAGGTCGAACTCGCCCTCGGAGTAGAGGCGTCCGGCGACGGCGGCCCGCCCGGGCGGCAGGAGCCGGTAGGTGCCGACGACCTCGCCGGTGGTCTCCTCCCGTACGAGGAGGTGGTCGCAGTGGGCGTCGAAGGCGTCGCCGTCGAGGCCGGGTTCGGGGCCGTCGAGGCGGGCCCCCAGTTCTCCGGCGAAGACCTGGTGGCGCAGCCGCTGGGCGGCGCGCACGTCCTCCTGGTCGCGGGCGAGGCCGACGGCGTACCGGGGCGCGGGCCGCCCGGTGCGGGCCCGGGGCGGCGCGGGGACGGCGGGCGTGTGCGTCGGTGCGGACATGGCGGGCTCCTCCGGCGAACGGAAGGGGACGGGACGGGGCCGGGCCGCCTGCGCGATGGCCCTGCCCCCTACTTCTTCCGCGACCGGCTGGATTCGGCGTGACCGTCCGGGGGTTCCCGGGTGTGCGAACGCTGAATGCTATTCGGCGAGGGTCTCGGTGATCTCCGCCGAGGCCCTCCGGGCCGCCTCGGCCGGGTCCTCGCCCCGCAGGACGGCCGTCATGTAGGGCTTGATCGGGTTGTCCGCCTCGACGTCGGCCCACTGGGGGGAGTTGGGGGTGGCCCGGCCGCGCGCGGCCCCCTCGGCCATGACGGCGGTGGCCTCCTGGCCGGCGACGGCGGGGGCGAGGCCCTTCTTGTTGGGCACGTAGCCCATGGCACGGGCGAGTTCGGTCTGCCACTTCTCGCCGGCCAGCGCCTTGACCACGTCGAGGGCGGCGGCGCGGCGGGGCGCGTTCTCCGGGATGATGAGGTCGGAGCCGCCGGTGAAGACGGCGCAGGGCCGGCCGGCCACGGCGCCAGGTATCGGGAAGTAGCCGAGCTTGTCCTTGAGCCCCGGGTTGGCCTTGAGGATCGCGGCGACGGCGCTGGGGGCGGCGACGAGCTGGGCCACGTCGCCCTTGGCGAAGACGTCGGCCTGCGGCGGGTTCTGTTCGTCGGCGTCCTTGGGGCCGGAGCCGAGGGACTGGAGCTCCTTGTAGAAGGCCATGCCCCGCCGGGCCGCCGGGCTGTCGAGGGCGCCCGTCCACGCGCCGCCCTTCTCGACGGCCAGTTCGCCGCCCTCGTCCCAGATGAAGCCGGAGAGGGTGTACCAGTCCTGTCCGGCGAGGTAGATGCCCTGGGAACCGTTCCTGTTGAGCTTCTCGGTGTCCGCGAGCCATGCGGCGCGGGTGGCCGGCGGCTTGTCGATCCCGGCCGCCCGGAACAGGTCCTTGTGGTAGATGACGATCCGGTTGGCCGCGTACCAGGGGATGCCGTACTGGGTTCCGCCGATGCGCCCGGGTTCGGCGAGGCCGGGCAGCCAGTCCTCGCTGCCGAGGTCGCGCACCGACTCCAGGGTGAGGTCGTACAGCTTGCCGGTGTCGGCGTACTGGGCGACCTGGGTGTTGCCGACCTCGATGACGTCGGGGCCGCCGGGTCCCTTGATCGCCTCGGTGACCTTCTTGCCGATGCCGGTCCACTCCTGGATGGTCACCTCCAGCCGGACGCCGTCGTGCTCGTCCTCGTGCGCCTTCGTGAAGCGGTCCAGGAACTCCTGGCTGGCGCTGTCCCGCATCAGCCAGATGCGCACGGTCTGCGTCCCGCCGCCGCCCGGCAGCATCCCGCAGCCCGCGAGGGCGAGCGCGGTGACGACTGCCAGGGGACAGGCGAGGTGGCGGTTCTTCACGTGGGTCACCTTCTGCGGTTCAGCACGGGGTCGTGCGTGGGGGAGCTGACCCGGCATGGGGGGACCGAACGGGGCGTTCGCGCGGGTATGTGGCCTGGATTCTGGTCTGGACCAACGAGATGGTCAAGTCCTTGACCATCTCTTCCGTCCCCCGGCGGACGGCCCGCTCCCCCGTCCCGGCGGTTCCCCGGGGCGCGGGGAGGCCGTCGTGTCGCGCCCCGGCGCGGCCTGGGGCACGGTGGAGGAAAGGCACCGAGAGGAGTCCGTCCCCCATGACGAACCACACCTACCGCGTCACCGAGATCGTCGGCACCTCCACCGAGGGCGTCGACGAGGCCATTCGCAACGGCATCGAGCGTGCCTCGCAGACCCTGAGGGGCCTCGACTGGTTCGAGGTGACCCAGGTAAGGGGCCACCTCGTCGACGGCGCGATCGAGCACTACCAGGTCGGCCTGAAGGTCGGCTTCCGTCTGGAGGACGAGAACTGACTCACCGTGACGGTCGGCCCCCCGCGGGGCCGGGTACGGTCCTTCCCTCCCGTCCGGTACTCCGCGGGGCCGGGTACGGTCCTTCCCTCCCGTCCGGCGTTCAGGTGCGGCCCTCCTTCTCCTGGGCCTCCCTCAGCACCGCCGACGGGGCCGCCCAGTGGGCCCGTACGACGGTGAAGCCGGCCGCCTCCGCCGCGTCGCACACCGCCGGATCGTCGTCGACCAGCATCCTGATCCGGCGGTCGACGGCGAGTTCCCGCAGGGCCTCCACCTTGGTCACCCGGGCCGGCCGGAAGTCGCGGTGGCGGCGCATGTGGAGCGGGCCCTCCGGAAGCCCCTGCTCCGCAAGCCAGTCCACGGTCGCGCGGCGGCAGCGCTCCGGGCGGCCGGTGAGGTAGACGACCTCGCACTCCACGGCCGCCTCGCGGCACAGCGCGACGCCCTCCTCCAGCGGCGGATCACCGGGCGCCGCCGCGAAGAACGCGTCCCAGTCCTTGGGCCTCCGCTCCAGGAAGCGCTGGCGGTGCGCGGTCGCGGCGAGGGTGTTGTCGAGGTCGAAGACGGCCAGGGGCCTGTTGTCCGGTGTCACGGTGCCAGGGTAGGAGGCGGGAATCCCCGCCGGAGGGCGGGTCGGACCTCCCTCCGGCTCGGCTGGGGGTGACGCGTACGCCGTAAGCGTCACCCCCCGCCGAGCCGGACGCGCCGCGTACGGGGACGGGGACGGGGACGCGGGACCCCGTCAGGTCTCCCGGCGCCCCCGCAGTTCCTCCACGGCGACCCTGGCCGCCGCGCCGATCACGGCGTCGGCGCGCGGGAGCTTGCTGTCGGACCGGGCGGCCTGGGTGAAGACGACAGCGGTGTAGGCGCTGCCGTCGGCGAGTTCGACGACGCCCGCCTCGTGGCGCAGCGCGCCGAAGGTGCCGGTCTTGCCGTAGACGGTGACGTCGTCGTAGGGGAAGCCCGAGCCGAGGCGGTGCGTCCACGGCTGTCGGCGCATCACCTCGCGCATGAAGGCGCAGCGGTCTTCGGAGGCGGCCCGTCCGGTCCAGATCGCCCGCAGGAGCCTCGCGATGTCCGCCGGGGTGCTGGACGCCTTGTAGGCCGGGTCGTACACGCCCGGGGGGACGACGGTGTCGTTGTCCGTCACGTGCGCCAGGGCGGCGTCCAGGGAATCGGCTCCCGTGTCGGCCAGCAGACGGCTGAACGTGTTGACGACGCCCCCGCGGACATGGGTGTCGGGCATGCCCAGGTCGCGGCAGACGGCGTCGACCGCGTCCGGGCCGACCGTCCGGAGGACGGCGTCGGCCGAGGTGTTGTCGGAGATGGTCATCATCATCACCACCAGGTCGCGCAACGACATGGTGACGGCGTCGTGCAGGATCGAGACGCCGGTCGGGCCGGGGACGCGCTCCTCCGGTTCCAGCGTCAGCCGGTGGCGCGGGTCGACGAGTCCCGCGTCGGCCAGGCGGCAGAAGGCGACCATCACCGGCACCTTGTAGATCGAGCCCATGGGCAGCCGTTCGTCGGGATCGACCGTCACCCGGGCCGACGGCCGGTCGAGTTCCGCCACGTGCAGCCAGCCGCGCACGCCCGCGTCGTCGAACATGTTCCGGATCGTCCGCTCCACGCCGCCCCCGCGCCGCGCTCCACTCACGACGCCCCCTCCCCGGCCAGCGCGTCCTCCAGCAGCCGCGCCGTCCTGGCGGTCTCCTCGGCGCCCGGACGGCGCGGGTCCCAGGCCACCCGCAGCCGCAGGGGAAGCGGTGGGTCCGTCGCCGCCCGCCGCTCGACGCCGGAGGCCGTGAGCCCGCCGTCCGCCGTGACCATCACCGCCTGTCCCGCCGCGACGAGCGCGAGGCCGGCCCGCTCGTCGGAGACCACCACGGTCTCCACCCGGCGGCCGCGACTGGCCAGGGTGTCGAGGAACAGGTCGTGGGCCGCCGGGGCCCCGGCGCGGGGGCATACGGCGACGGGCAGGCGCGAAACCGACGCGTCCCCGCGCCCGGCCGGGGCGAGGAGCCAGGTCGGGAGGAGGACGACGCGTCCCGCGGCCAGGCCGTGCAGCACGGAGGGGTGCCGGATCACGGCGATGTCCAGCCGCCCGGCGGCGACGTCGCCGAGCAGTGCGACGGTCGGGGCCGTGACCATGCCGATCCGTGCCCGCTCACCCGCCCGGACCGGCGCGGCCGCCACACCGGCCGCGAGGGCCGTCGGCACCTCGGGGGCCAGGCCGAGCCGCAGCCGTCGGCCGTCCGCGCGCTCGCGCGCCCCGGTCTCGCGGAGTTCCGCGAGCGCGGCCAGCGCCCTGCGGGCGTGCGGGAGCAGGAGCGCCCCCTCCTCCGTGAGGGACACCCCCCTGCCACGGTCGAACAGGCGGACGCCGAGCAGGGTCTCCAGGCGGCGCAGCCCCTGCGACAACGGCGGCTGGGTGATGCCCACCCGCTGCGCCGCGTCTCCGAAATGTTCCTCCTCCGCCAGCGCGACGAAGATTTCCAGATGCCGTTCCGTCAGCACTCTGCCCCTCTTGACGTGCGTCGATACGTGTTTCGAATTGCTCGGTCGCCGAGAGCGTATTCGACATGCGGCGCGGGGGCGGGTTTGACTCCCGGCGAGGGGGCCCGGCGCCTCCGGTGGCTCCCGCCGGCCGCCGGGCCCCGTCGGCACCGGGACCGCGTCCGGCGGGCCGGCCGGAACCGATCCGAGAAGGAGACCACCTTGACGCGTACCGACAGCCGGAACGGTTTCGCCCCGCGAGGACGTCCGCGGCGCGCGGGGCGACCGCTCGCCGTCGCCGGGGCCCTCCTCCTCCTGGCGGGCGGTGGGTACGCCGCCTTCGCCCTCGGGGGCGACGGGCTCCGGGGAGAGGACGCGGACGTGACGGCCGCCCACGAGTCGCTGACCGCGTTCCTCTCCGCGTGGGCGGGACACGACGCCCGGAAGGCGGCGGGCCACACGGACGCGCCCGACGACGCCGCGTCGCTCCTCACCTCGGTGCTGACCAACCTCAAGCCCTCCAGGACCACCGTCGTCGCCGGGGAGGGCCTGAAGGAGGGCGAGGGAGAGGTCCGGTTCCCGTTCACCGTGACCATGACGGTGCCGGGGGCGGGGGACGTCACCTGGCGCTCCGGTGCCCGGGTGAGGGAGGCGTCGGGGGCGTGGAAGGTCGCGTTCGTCCCGCCGGTGGTCCACCCGGCGCTGGCACCCGGGCAGACGCTGGCGCTCAAGAACCACGGCGGCAGGGCGAAGGTCCTCGACGCCGAGGGGGCCCCGCTCCGCGCGGAGAGCCTCGTCGGCACCGTCGATCCCGTCGGCGGCAGGGGCACGTCCGGCCTGGAGGCCCGCTACGACGACGTCCTGTCCGGGGGCGGGAAAGCGTCCAGGTCCCTGGTGGTCGCGGACCGGGAGAGCGGGCGGGCCGTCAAGGACCTCACCGCCGCCGCGCCGGCCGGGGGCCGCCCGGTGCGCACCACCATCGACCCCCGCGTCCAGAAGGCGGCGGCCGACGCCCTGGCCGGAGCCGAGGTCAACGCGGCCGTCGTCGCCGTCGACCCGCGCAACGGGCACATCCTGGCCGCCGCCAACCGGCCCGGCGGATTCAACCGCGCCCTCGAAGGGCGCTACCCGCCCGGGTCCGTCTTCAAGGTCGTCACGGCGGCGGCCCTCCTGGAGGGCGGCGCGAAGCCCGGGGACCCCGCGGCCTGTCCGAAGTTCGCGCACGTCGACGGACAGCGCTTCGAGAACCAGAAGCAGTTCGCGCTTCCCGCCGGTTCGACCTTCTCGGACGTCTTCGCCCGCTCCTGCAACACCTACTTCGTCGACGCCCGCGACCGGCTCTCCGACACCGGCCTGCGGGACGCGGCCCGGGCGTTCGGCGTGGGCGGGGCCTGGGACGTGGGCACGACCACCTACGACGGCGACGTTCCGGTGACGACGGGCGACAACGACAAGGCCGCCGCCACCATCGGCCAGGCACGTGTCCAGGTGTCACCGCTGGTGATGGCCTCCGTGGCGGCCACCGTCAAGAGCGGGACGTTCCACCAGCCGGTCCTGGTGCCGGACGCGGTGAAGAAGAGGTACCGGGCTCCGGCGGCGTTGCGGACCGAGGTCGTGGCGGGGCTCCGCGAGATGATGCGCACCACCGTGACCTCCGGCTCCGCCCACGCCCTGAAGGGCCTGCCCGGCCGTCCGCACGCGAAGACGGGGACCGCCGAATTCGGCGGCGAGAACCCGCCGCGCACCCACGCCTGGATGATCGGGTACCAGGGCGACTCCCCGCTCGCGTGGGCGGTGCTCCTGGAGGGCGGCGGTTCCGGCGGCGCCGACGCGGGGCCGGTCGCCGCGCGGTTCCTGACCGCCCTGGCCCGCTGAGCCGGGAAGCGGACGAACACGAACGACCACCGAGGAAAGGAACGCCCGCTCACCATGCGCGCCCGAACGCCCGTCTCCCGTCGTACCGTCCTCGCCGCGCTGGCCGGGGTCACGGCCCTGCCCCTCTCCGGATGCGCCGCCGGCCCGGACACCGCCTCCCCGGCGGCCACCGGCGGGACCCCGCCCGCCCCGAAGCCCTCCCCGCCGGCGTCCGCCCCCCGCGCGTTCGGCGAACTGGAGCGGAGGTTCGGCGCCCGGCTGGGGGTCTACGCGCTCGACACCGGCAGCGGCCGGACCGTGACCCACCGGCCCGACGAACGCTTCGCCTACGCCTCCACCTGCAAGGCGCTGCTCGCCGGCGCCGTACTGGACAGGAACTCCCTCCGGGGGCTCGACCGGCTCGTGCGCTACGGCCGTGACGAGATCATCAGCAACTCGCCGGTCACCGAGCGGCACGTCACCACCGGGCTGACCCTGCGCGAGCTGTGCGACGCCGCGGTCCGCCACAGCGACAACGCGGCGGCCAACCTGCTCTTCCGCGAGATCGGCGGCCCTCGCGGCCTCCAGGACGCCCTGCGCGCGCTCGGTGACGACGTCACCCGCTGCGACCGGTACGAGGTCGCGCTCAGCGACGCCGTCCCCGGCGACCCCCGCGACACCAGCACGCCCCGCGCCCTCGCGGGCGACCTGCGCGCGTACGCCCTCGGCACCGCCCTCCCGGCCGACAAGCGGGCCCTGCTCACCGACTGGCTCGAGCGCAACACGACCGGTGACCGCACCATCCGCGCCGGTACCCCCAAGGGCTGGCAGGTCGGGGACAAGACCGGAACGGGCGGCTACGGCACCCGCAACGACATCGCCGTCATCTGGCCGCCCGGCGCCGCTCCCCTCGTCCTCGCCGTCCTCTCCCGGCGCGACGTCAAGGGCGCCGCGCACGACGACGCCCTCGTCGCCCGCGCCACCGAGGTCGCCCTCGCGGCCCTCGCGTAGACGGCCGTCGCGCACCGGCCGCCGGAGGCCGGAGGAACCCCGCCGTCCGAAGAAGAAGAAAAAGGTACGTATCGGAGCGGTTCGGGCGGGTAGGGGACACCACGTACGACGCACGAGCACACACGCAGGGAGGAACCCCATGGGCAAGCTGGGCGACATGGCCAAGAAGGCCAAGGACATGGCGAAGGGCCACCCGGACCAGGCCGACCGGGGCGTGGAGCGCGCGGAACGCATGGTGGACGAGCGCACCGGGAACAAGTACGACGCGCAGACGGACAAGGCCGCCGACGCGGCCCGCCGCTCCTACGGCGGCGGTCAGGAACCCGGGCAGCGGTAACGGCGCGGCCCGCCGCGCGGCCCCCGTCCCTCCGGGGACGGGGGCCGCCGCGCTTCCCCCGGGACTCCGTGCCCCTCGACGGCGGAGCACGCCTCTCACCCGGAGCAATAAACGGATAGTGGCTAAAATCAGGTCATGCACGACAGCCCGCACGACCCCTACGTCCGCGTCCGAGGCGCCCGCGAGCACAACCTCGCCGGGGTCGACGTCGACATCCCCCGTGACGCGCTGGTCGTCTTCACCGGCGTCTCCGGGTCCGGCAAGTCGTCCCTCGCCTTCGGCACCCTCTACGCCGAGGCCCAGCGGCGCTACTTCGAGTCGGTCGCCCCGTACGCGCGACGGCTGATCCACCAGGTGGGGGCGCCGGCCGTCGGCGAGATCACCGGGCTGCCCCCGGCGGTCTCCCTGGAGCAGCGCCGGTCGTCGCCGAACGCCCGCTCCTCCGTCGGCACCGTGACCACCCTCTCCAACTCGCTGCGGATGCTGTTCTCGCGCGCGGGCCGCTACCCGGAGGGAGCGGAACGGCTCGACTCCGACGCCTTCTCCCCCAACACGGCGGCGGGCGCGTGCCCCTCCTGCCACGGCCTGGGGCTGATCCACGAGACCAGCGAGGAACTCCTCGTGCCCGACCCGGACCTGTCGATCCGCGAGGGCGCGATCGCGGCCTGGCCGGGTGCCTGGCAGGGGAAGAACCTGCGGGACGTCCTGGCGGCGCTCGGCCACGACGTCGACCGGCCGTGGCGGGAGCTGGACGCCGAGGACCGGAAGTGGATCCTCTTCACGGACGAACAGCCGGTCGTGACCGTGCACCCGGTGCGGGAGGCGGGGCGCGTCCAGCGCCCGTACCAGGGCACGTACACGAGCGCCCGGCGGTACGTCCTGCGCACCTTCTCCGACTCGAAGAGCCCGTCCCTGCGCGCGAAGGCCGAGCGTTTCCTCACGGCCGCGCCGTGCCCGGTGTGCGGCGGCGGGCGGTTGCGGCCCGAGGCGCTGGCGGTGACCTTCGCGGGCCGGACCGTCGCCGAACTCGCCGCGCTGCCCCTGACGGCCCTGGCCGGTCTCCTCGCGACGGCGGCCACGGCGGCGGACGCCACGGAGACCGCGCGGGTGCTCACCGAGGACCTGGTCGCCCGGATCGGCACCGTGAGCGAACTCGGCCTCGGCTACCTGAGCCTGGACCGCGCCACCCCCACCCTCTCCAACGGCGAGCTGCAGCGGCTGCGGCTCGCCACCCAGCTGCGGTCGGGCCTGTTCGGCGTGGTGTACGTCCTCGACGAGCCGTCGGCGGGGCTGCACCCGGCCGACACCGAGGCCCTGCTCGTGGTCCTCGACCGGCTCAAGGCGGCGGGGAACTCGGTCTTCGTCGTGGAGCACCACCTCGACGTGGTCCGGCACGCCGACTGGCTGGTGGACGTGGGGCCGGGCGCCGGGGTGCACGGCGGGCGGGTGCTGCACAGCGGGCCGCCCGGCGAACTCGCCGGCGTCGAGGAGTCCGCGACGCGGCGGTTCCTCTTCGGCCGGGAGGCCGCTCCGGCGCGGGCGGTGCGCGAACCGGCGGGCTGGCTGCGGACGGGACCGGTCACCCGGCACAACCTGCGGGACGTGGAGGCGGCCTTCCCCCTCGGCGTGCTCACCGCCGTCACGGGCGTCTCCGGCTCGGGCAAGTCCACCCTCGTGGACGCGCTGACCGGCGAACTCGCCGAAGGAACCCGCCTGGTGACGGTTGACCAGCGCCCCATCGGCCGGACCCCGCGTTCCAACCTCGCCACGTACACGGGCCTCTTCGACGTCGTGCGCAAGCTGTTCGCGGAGACGGAGGAGGCGGTGGCGCGCGGGTACAGGGCGGGACGCTTCTCCTTCAACGTGCCCGGCGGGCGCTGCGAGACCTGCCAGGGCGAGGGGTTCGTCTCGGTCGAACTGCTCTTCCTGCCGAGTACGTACGCGCCCTGCCCCGACTGCCACGGGGCCCGCTACAACCCCGAGACCCTCCAGGTGCGGCTGCGCGGCCTCACCGTCGCCGAGGTCCTCGACCTGACCGTGGAGTCGGCCGCCGCCTTCTTCGAGGAGACCCCCGCCGCCGCGCGGAGCCTGCGCACCCTCCTCGACGTGGGCCTCGGCTACCTGCGGCTCGGCCAGCCCGCCACGGAGCTCTCCGGCGGCGAGGCCCAGCGCGTCAAGCTCGCCTCCGAACTCCAGCGACCGCACCGCTCCCCCACCCTGTACGTGCTCGACGAGCCGACGACCGGACTGCACCCGGCCGACGTCGAGGTCCTGATGCGCCAGCTCCACGGCCTCGTGGACGCCGGGCACTCGGTGGTCGTCGTCGAGCACGACATGGACGTGGTCGCCACCGCCGACTGGGTGATCGACCTCGGTCCGGGCGGCGGGGACCGGGGCGGGCGGATCGTGGCGGCGGGCCCTCCGGACCGGGTGGCGGGCGCGGCGGACAGCCGCACCGCCCCGTATCTGGCCCGAGCCCTCTCCGGGCGGTCCTGAGGAACCGTCCGGAGAGGTCCCGGGGCTTCGCCGCGGCCGGCCCCCGTCGCGGGCGGGAGCCGTCCTGCGGCCGCACGCGGAAGAAGGGCACAGCAGCGCCCGGCCGGGACCGTTCCGGCCGCGCACCCGCGCACCCGGCGCTCACCTCGGCATCCGTGACGACGGCCGGCCGGTGGCCATGGCGGGCGGGCGGCTCGGCTCCACGAGCCGGAGGCGCGTGACCCGCCGCGGCTTCCGCACCCCGTGACGGTGGCGCGCCCGCGCCTCCCCCGGGGACGTACGGGTCCGCCGCGCGCGTCGGCGTCCCCGACCGCTCGATCGCGCGGCGGTGACCGCTCGGCCGTGCGTCCGTGACCGCGCGGCCGTGTATCCGTACGGCATCGGCCCTGCTGGGGGGCCGCGTCCTGTCCGCTCCCCCGGACCACCGGCCCGCACGGTCCTCCGTCCGGCAGGGCATGATGGAGGACCGCCCTGCGCGGTGCCGTCCCGCACCGTGCCGCCCCGCACCTCACCCGATGGACGCACATGCCTGATCCCGCCCCCGTGACGATCCTGCTCGTCGAAGACGACGAGGTGATCCGCCGGTCCGTCGCGATGGCCCTGGAACGCTACGGCTACGACGTGGTCGTGGCGGGCGACGGGCTGAGCGGCCTCGAACTGTTCCGGGAGGGCCGCTTCGACCTGCTGCTGCTCGACGTGATGCTGCCGGGCCTGGACGGCATCGGACTGTGCCGCCGGATCAGGGAGACCGGCACGGACCCGATCCTGATGATGTCCGCGCGCGGCGACTCCCTCGACGTGGTCTCCGGCCTGGAGGCCGGCGCCGACGACTACGTGGTCAAGCCCGTCGACACCTCGGTCCTGGTGGCCCGGATACGCTCGCTGCTGCGCCGGGCCACCTTCGTGCCGCCGGCGCGGGAGGAGCCGGCCTCGGAACCCGGGCCGGCCGACCGGCTGGTCTTCGGCGACCTGACCGTCCTCCCGGCGGCCCTGGAGGTGTACCGGGACGGCGAGGAGATCGCGCTGGCCCCGACCGAGCTGCGGCTGCTGCTCGAGTTCGCCGCGCACCCCGGGGTCGTGCTGAACCGCCAGACCCTGCTGCGCAACGTGTGGGACTACGGCTGGGACGGCGACTCCCGGGTCGTCGACCTGTGCGTCCAGCGCCTGCGCAAGAAGGTGGGCGCCGACCGCATCGAGACGGTCCGCGGCTTCGGCTACAAGCTGCGTCGCTGACCCGGAGACCCGAGATGCCGATCACGCGCGCCCTCCTGAACCCCCGCTCGATGCGCTGGAAGACCGTCTTCCTGGTGACCCTGGCCTGTGCCGCGATGGCGCTCACCGTCGGTGTCCTGGTGCACGAGTCGACCCTGCGGCGATCGATGCACGAGGGCGCGGGGAAAGCCGTCAGCACGCTGGACACGGCGATCCAGGACGCCCGGGACGCCCGGCGAGAACCGCCCCTCGTGACGGAGGGCGAGCTTCCGGAGCCCCTCCTGCGCCAGGTCGAGCTCCACGGCCTGGGCACCTTCTACGAGGAGGGGCCCCCCGCCCCCGCCTTCTGGGCCGCGAGGAAGGAGGGCGGGCAGGTGTACGCGGTCGAGGTCGACATGACCTCCGACCTGCTCACCCGACGCGCCCTGGACCGGCACATGTGGAAGTACTCCCTGGTCACCCTGGCCTTCGTGGTGCCGGTCACGGTCCTCGCGACCGAACTGCCGGCCCGGCGGCTGCGCCGGGTGGCCGGTACGGCGCGGCGCATCGCGGCGGGCGACCTGGACGCGCGTACGGGGATGGGGGGCCGCGGGGGCGACGAGATCACCGAGATCTCGGCCACGGTCGACTCGATGGCCGACAGCCTGCGCGAACGCATCGCGAGCGAGCAGCGCTTCACCGCCGACGTCGCGCACGAACTGCGCACCCCGCTGATGGGGCTGGTCACCTCGGCCGGCCTCCTGCCCGAGGGGGAGGTCACCGACCTGGTGCGGGACCGGACCCGGGTGCTGCGCGACCTGATCGAGGACCTGCTCGAGATCTCCCGTCTGGACGCGGGCGCCGAGCGGTCGTGGTCGCGCGCGGTGGACCTGGCCGAACTCGTCGGGGAGTCGGTGGCGAGGACCGGTCTCGCGGCGCGGGTGACGGCGGTCGGCGCCCCGGTCGCCGACACGGACCCTCGCCGCCTGGACCGCATCGTCGCCAACCTCGTCGTCAACGCCCACCGGCACGGCGCCGGCCCCGTGGAGGTCACCGTCACGGACCGGACGGTCACGGTCCGGGACCACGGCCCCGGTTTTCCCGCCGATCTCCTGGCGCACGGGCCCCAGCGCTTCCGCACGGGCGCGGCCGAGCGCGGGCGCGGTCACGGTCTGGGCCTCACGATCGCGCGCGGGCAGGCCAAGGTGATCGGGGCGTCGCTGGACTTCGCCAACCACCCCGGGGACGGCGGGGCGGTGGCGGTGCTGCGCCTGCCGGAGGGCGTCCCGGACGCGGACGGGTCCGCCGCCCGGCCGTAGCCGTCCGGCGGCGGGCCCCGGCCGATACACGACCGATGGGTTCCCGAGTCCCCGTGGAGCTCCGCCCTCCACGGTCCCGACGAACCGCTCCCGGAGTCTTCTCGGCGTACGGATCACACGCGTCAGAGCCCGGAGTTGGTTGCCGTGTCCCTTTCCCCCGCCCGCCTTCCCCGCACCCGCCGCGGCCGCCTCGTGGGCGGTGTGTCCGCCCTGGTCCTCCTGACCGCGCTGGGCGTCGCCGCCACCGCTGTGCCGGACGGTTCCCCCTCCCCGTCCGCCGGCGCCTCCTCCGCCGAGCCGCACGGCGGCCGGGCGGGAAGCGTCGACGACGGCACGGTCCCGTGGCCGTCGGACGGCCAGACCGCGGTCGAACTGGAGGGCAGGGGCTCCCTCGGCACGCGGGGCGAGCAGCGGCCGGTGCCGATCGCGAGCCTGGCGAAGGTGATGACGGCCCACGTCGTCCTCCGGGAACACCCGCTGCGGCCGGGCGAACCCGGCCCGCTGATCGAGGTGGACCGGGAGGCGGCGCACGAGGTGGGCGTCGGGGGCGAGTCGACCGTTCCGGTCGCGGCCGGCCAGAAGTACTCCCAGCGCCGGCTCCTGGAGCTGCTGCTGATCCCCTCCGGGAACAACATCGCCCGGCTGCTGGCCCGCTGGGACTCCGGCAGCCAGGAGGCGTTCGTGAGGAAGATGCGGCGGGCGGCGGACGAGCTGGGCATGGACCGCTCGGTCTACACGGGGGCCAGCGGGATCGAGGTCACCACCACGAGCACGGCGGTCGACCAGCTGAAGCTGGCCCGGGAGGTGATGAAGAACCCCGTCTTCCGCGAGATCGTGGCGAGCCGGTCCGTCACCGTCCCCGGTACGGGGCCCGTCTCCAACACCAACTCCCTGCTCGGCGACTCGGGCGTCGTCGGCCTGAAGACGGGCTCCAGCACCCCGGCGGGCGGCAATCTCCTCTGGGCCTCCGAGGTCCGCGTCGACGGCGGGACCCGCCTGCTCCTGGGCGCGGTCCTGCACCAGCGGGCGGGCACCACGGCCGGTGAGGGGCTCCGGGCGGCCCTGGGCAACAGCCGTGCGCTGATCGACGGGCTCCGCGGCCGCCTGGCCTCCTCGCGGTCGGGGAGCTGAGCGGGGATGACGACGACACCGGTGGAGAACGGCGTGACGGTTCCGGACGCGCGGCGGGAGCCGCCGCCGGGCACGACGGCCGGGAGCCCGGCACCGCCCCCGCGCCCTCCGTTCCGCCCCTTCCGTTCCTTCCGTTCCTTCAGCCTCTTGCGGCCGTCCCGGGCGCCCCGGCGGGGAAGGGCGACGGCCGTCCTCTCCGCGCTCCTCACCCTGGTCCTCCTCGGCCACGGAGCGATCCCCGACGACCCGGCCCACCTGGGCAGCCTGATCGAGACCCTGCTCCCCTGGACGGGCCTCGCGGTCGTGGCGCTCCTGGTCGTGGCGCTCCTGCGCCGGTCACCCGCGGCGGCGGTGGCCCTGGCGCTGCCGGCCGCCGCCTGGCTGGCGGTCTTCGGCGGCGCGTTCGTCAACGACCCGCGGCCCGGCGGGGACCTCACCCTCGTCAGCCACAACGTCAACCAGGACAACCCCGATCCGGGGGGCACGGCCCGGAGCCTGCTCGCGTCCGGGGCGGACGTCCTCGCCCTGGAGGAGCTGAGCCCCGCCACGGCGCCCGCGTACGAACGGATCCTGGCGCCCTCGTACCCGTACCACTTCTACCAGGGCACGGTGGGCATCTGGAGCGTCTTCCCGCTGCGCGACGCCCGCGCCCTGCCGATCATGCCGTGGACCCGGGCCCTGCGTGCCACGGTGGAGACCCCCTCGGGCCCGCTGAACGTCCACGTGGCGCACCTCGCGTCCGTCCGTGTCGGCCCGTCCGGTTTCACCACGCGCGCACGCGACGAGGCGCTCGGCCTTCTCGCCGCGTCCGTACGGGCCGAGAACGCCCCGCGCGCCGTCGTGATGGGGGACTTCAACGGTTCCACCGACGACCGCGCGCTGCGGCCGCTCACCTCCCGCATGGTCCCGGCCCACTCCTCGGCGGGCACGGGCCTCGGCTTCACCTGGCCCGCGCGCTTCCCGGTGGTCCGGATCGACCAGATCCTCGTCCGGGGCGTACGGGCCACCTCGTCGTGGGAGCTGCCCGCGACGTCGAGCGACCACCTCCCGGTGGCGGCCCGGATCGCCCTCGGCCCGGACACGGCCGCCGGCGCGGACCGGTGACGGTCCGCCCGGCACGCCCGGAGCCCGCGTCAGCCGCGGCGCCCCTTCCTGTGCGCCCGCAGCCACTCCTTGTTCATCGCCGCGATCGACGGCAGCGGGATGCCCTTGGGGCAGGCCGTCGCGCACTCCCCCGCCAGGGTGCAGCCGCCGAATCCCTCCGCGTCCATCTGCGCGACCATGTCGAGGACCCGGGTCTCGCGTTCGGGCGAGCCCTGCGGCAGGACGTTGAGGTGGTTGACCTTGGCGGAGGTGAAGAGCATGGCCGAGCCGTTCGGGCAGGCCGCCACACAGGCGCCGCAGCCGATGCACTCGGCGTGCTCGAAGGCGGAGTCCGCGTCGGCCTTGGGGACGGGGGTGGCGTGCGCCTCGGGGGCCGCGCCGGTGGGAACGGTGATGTAGCCGCCGGCCTGGATGATCCGGTCGAGCGCGGAGCGGTCGACGACCAGGTCCCTGACGACGGGGAAGGCCGCCGCGCGCCAGGGTTCGACGTCGATCGTGTCGCCGTCGCGGAAGGAGCGCATGTGGAGCTGGCAGGTCGTGGTGGGTTCGGGGCCGTGGGCGTCGCCGTCGATGACGAGGCTGCACGCGCCGCAGATGCCCTCGCGGCAGTCGTGGTCGAAGGCCACGGGGTCCTCGCCGCGCAGGACGAGTTCCTCGTTGAGGGTGTCGAGCATCTCCAGGAACGACATGTCCGGGGAGACGCCGTCCACCTCGTAGGTGACCATGGCGCCGTCCGCGCCGGCGTTCCGCTGGCGCCAGACGCGCAGGTTGAGCCTCATGCGTAGCTCCGCTGGGTGGGGTGGACGTGCTCGAAGGTCAGTTCCTCCTTGTGGAGGACGGGGGCGGCGCCGGTGAACTCCCAGGCCGCCACGTAGGCGAACGCGTCGTCGCGGCGGGCCGCCTCGCCGTCGGGCGTCCGCGACTCCTCGCGGAAGTGGCCGCCGCAGGACTCGGCGCGGTGGAGCGCGTCGAGGCACATCAGTTCGGCCAGTTCCAGGTAGTCGACGATCCGGTTGGCCTTCTCCAGGGTCTGGTTGAACTCCTCGCCGCCGCCGGGGACCCCGACCCGGCGCCAGAACTCCTCGCGGATACCGGGAATGCGGGCGAGGGCCGTGCGCAGGCCCTCTTCGGTGCGGGCCATTCCGCAGTGCTCCCAGAGGAGTTCGCCGAGTTCGCGGTGGAAGGAGTCGGGGGTGCGGTCGCCGCCGACGGAGAGGAGCAGGTTCAGCCGGTCCTCGGTCTCCGCGAGGACGTTCCGGACCACCGGGTGGTCGTCACCGACCGGTTCGGCGTGCGGATGGCGGGCGAGGTAGTCGTTGAGGGTGGCGGGCAGGACGAAGTAGCCGTCGGCGAGGCCCTGCATGAGGGCGGAGGCGCCGAGCCGGTTGGCCCCGTGGTCGGAGAAGTTGGCCTCCCCGATCGCGAAGAGGCCCGGGACGGTGGTCTGGAGGTCGTAGTCGACCCAGAGGCCGCCCATCGTGTAGTGCACGGCGGGGTAGATCCGCATGGGGACCTCGTACGGGTCCTCGGCGGTGATCCGCTGGTACATGTCGAAGAGGTTGCCGTACTTCTCCTCGACGGCCCCGCGGCCCGTCCGCCGGATCGCGTCCGCGAAGTCCAGGTAGACGCCCTGGCCGCCGGGGCCGACGCCGCGCCCCTCGTCGCAGACGTTCTTGGCGGCGCGGGAGGCGATGTCGCGGGGGACGAGGTTGCCGAAGGAGGGGTAGATCCGCTCCAGGTAGTAGTCGCGCTCGTCCTCGGGGATCTCGGCGGCGGGACGGGTGTCGCCCTCGGCCTTCGGGACCCAGATGCGCCCGTCGTTGCGCAGCGACTCGCTCATCAGGGTCAGCTTCGACTGGTGGTCGCCGGTGCGCGGGATGCAGGTGGGGTGGATCTGGGTGAAGCAGGGGTTGGCGAAGTACGCGCCGCGCCGGTGGGCCCGCCAGACGGCGGTGGCGTTGGAGTTCATCGCGTTCGTCGACAGGTGGAAGACGTTCCCGTAGCCGCCGGTGGCCAGGACGACGGCGTCGGCGTAGTGGGCGGAGACCGCGCCGGTGACCAGGTCGCGGGCGACGATGCCCCGGGCCCGTCCGCCGACCACGATCAGGTCGAGCATCTCGGTGCGGGCGTGCATCTCGACGCGCCCGGCGGCGATCTGCCGGGACAGCGCCTGGTACGCGCCGAGGAGGAGCTGCTGGCCGGTCTGGCCGCGGGCGTAGAAGGTGCGGGAGACCTGGACGCCGCCGAAGGACCGGGTGTCGAGGAGGCCGCCGTACTCGCGGGCGAAGGGGACGCCCTGGGCGACGCACTGGTCGATGATCTCGACGGAGATCTGGGCGAGGCGGTGGACGTTGGACTCGCGGGCCCGGAAGTCGCCGCCCTTGACGGTGTCGTAGAAGAGGCGGTGCACCGAGTCGCCGTCGTTGCGGTAGTTCTTGGCGGCGTTGATGCCGCCCTGGGCGGCGATGGAGTGGGCGCGGCGCGGGGAGTCCTGGAAGCAGAACTGGACGACCTGGTAGCCCTGTTCGGCGAGCGTGGCGCCGGCGGAGCCGCCGGCCAGGCCGGTGCCGACGACGATGATCCGGTGCTTGCGGCGGTTGGCGGGGTTGACCAGCCTCGCCTCGAAGCGGCGGGTGTCCCAGCGTTCGGCGACGGGGACGGCGGGGGCCTTGGTGTCGGTGATCGGCTCACCGGTGGCGTAATCGACGAAGCTCATGGTCAGCTCACCACTCCGGTCATGACGGCGACGGGGACGGAGACGAAGCCCGCGGTCAGGACGAGCGCGAGGCCGTTGGCGAGCCCCCGGAGGAGGCGGTCGCGGCGGGCGCTGCCGACGCCCAGGGTCTGGGCGGCGCTCCAGAAGCCGTGGCGGACGTGGAGGCCGACGGCGAGCATGGCGACGATGTAGACGGCGTTGCCGTACCAGGTGGAGAAGGTGTCCACGACGTTCTGGTAGGGCCTGCCCTGCTCGAAGCCGCCGGTGTGGACGGTGCCGGTGGTCAGGTCGAGGACGTGCCAGACGACGAAGAGGGCGAGGACGATCCCGCCCCGGCGCATGGTGCGGGTGGCGTACGAGGCCCGCCCGCGGCGGTGGACGTAGGCGACGGGGCGCGCCCGGATGTCGCGCCGGCTGAGCTGGTACGCGGAGACGGCGTGGGCGACGACGGCGGCGAGCAGCACGGTCCGGACGATCCAGAGGGCCCATTCGTGGTGCAGGAGCGGGGCGCCCATGACGCGCAGCCAGTGGGCGTACCCGTTGAACTCGTCGGGGCCGAAGAAGACCTTGAGGTTCCCGGCGACGTGGGCGACGAGGTAGCCGAGCATGATCAGCCCGCTGACGGCCATGACCGTCTTCCTGCCGAGCGTCGAGGAGAGGAATCCGCGTGACGGTGCGGGGGACGGCGGTCGGCCCGTCGTCCGGTCCCCCGTGGGTGCCAGTGCCATGTCCCCGACGCTAGGACCGGAGACCCCGAGAGGTCCAAGACATGGTTCGGCTGATCTCGATAGGCTGGACCTATTCACATCGCCTACGCTGGGACCATGCAGTTCCAGCAGCTCCTCTACTTCGTCGCGGTGGCCGAGACGCGGCACTTCACCCGGGCCGCCGAGCGCGTCCACGTCTCGCAGCCCTCGCTCTCCCAGCAGATCAAGGCCCTCGAACAGGAGCTGGGCGCGGAACTGTTCAGCCGGGCACGGGGGAACATCGCGCTCACCGACGCCGGGGAGGCCCTGCTGCCGCTCGCGCGCCGCATCCTCGCCGACACCGAGACGGCCCGGCTGGAGGTGCAGGAGCTGGTCCGGCTCAAGCGGGGCCGGGTGCGGCTCGGCGCGACCCCGAGCCTGTGCACGGGACTCCTCCCGGACGTGCTGCGGACCTTCCACGACCTGCACCCGGGGATCGAGCTGCTGATCCAGGAGAGCGGTTCGCACGACCTCGTGCGGGAGCTGGCGCGCGGGGCGCTCGACCTGGCCCTCGTGGTACTGCCGCTGCCGACCCCGTCACCCGCGCTGACGACGGTCGAACTGCTCCGGGAGGACCTGGTGGTCGTCTCCGCCGCCTCGGCCCCGGGGCCCCGCCGCCCGGTGCGGATCGCGGACCTGCGCGACCAGCCGCTCGTGATGTTCCGGCACGGCTACGACCTGCGGGAGCTGACGGTGGCGGCCTGTCGGGCGGAGGGGTTCGAGCCCTCGTTCACCGTCGAGGGCGGGGAGCTGGACGCGGTGCTCGGTTTCGTACGGGCCGGGCTGGGGCTCGCGGTCGTCCCGGCCATGGTCGCCGCCCGGGCCGGCCGCGACCTGCGGGTGACGCCCCTCGCCCCGCCGGGCCTGCGCCGCACCATCGCGCTGGCCCACCGCAGCGACGTGGCGCCGCCGAGGGCCGCGCGGGAACTGCAGGGGATGCTGCTCCGGTACGGCTGACGTCCCGTTCCCGGGCGGGTACTGCGCCCGCCCGGGAACGGGACGTCACACCGCGTCCGCCAGGAGCAGGGAGTGGATGCGGTCCGGGGCGCCGGGGCGGGCGTAGTACCAGCCCTGGGCCGTGTCGCAGCCGAGGTCGCGGAGCCGGCGCGCCTGGGCCCCCGTCTCCACCCCCTCGACGGTGACCGCCAGCTCCAGGCTGTGCGCGAGCGCGACGATCCCCTCCACGATCTTCAGGTCCACGGGGTCCACCGGGTGCTGCTGCATGCCCCGGGTGAAGGAGCGGTCGAGCTTGAGGACGCTCACCGGCAGCCGGCGCAGGTTGGCCAGGTTCGAGTAGCCGGTGCCGAAGTCGTCCAGCGCGATGTCGACGCCCATCTCGGCGAGCTGCCGCAGCGGCTTCAGCACGCCCTCGTCGGCGCCGATCAGGGCGGACTCGGTCACCTCCAGGCAGAGCGCGCCCGGTTCGAGGCCGGACCGCTCCAGGACGTCGACGGTGTCGGCCACCAGGCGCGGGTGGTGGAGCTGCGTCGGGGAGAGGTTGACGTTGATGCGGAGCGGGCCGCCGTCGGTGTGCCGGTTCCGCCAGAAGCGGGCCTGGCGCACGGCCTCCTGGAGCACCCATCGGCCGAGCGGCACGATGAGGCCGGTGTCCTCGGCGAGCGGGATGAAGTGGTCGGGGCCGAGCACCCCGTGCTGCGGGTGGCACCAGCGGACGAGCGCCTCCGCGCCGTGCACGCTGCCGTCGCCGAGGTGGACGAGGGGCTGGTACTCGATGAAGAACTCGCCGCGTTCCAGGGCGGCCGGCAGGGCCGTGGTGAGCCCGTGCCGGGTGATGGCGCGGGCGTCGGCCTCGGGGTCGGACAGCTCGAAGCGGTTGCCGCCCGCCGCCTTGGCCCGGTACATGGTGATGTCGGCGCTCCGCAGCACCTCGGCCGGGGTCCGCTCCCCCGCCGGGCCCTCGACCACGCCGAGGCTGCCGCGCACGGTGAGTTCGCGGCCGTCGACGCCGATCGGGGTGGCGAGGGCGCCGAGGATGCGGTCGGCGAGGTCGGTGGCGTCCCGCTCGCCGCCGGAGCCGGTGGTGAGGGCGACGAACTCGTCCCCGCCGAGCCGGGCGACCATCTCGTTGGTCCCGGTGACACAGCTCTGGAGCCGGTCCGCGACCTCCACGAGCAGCCGGTCCCCGGTGGAGTGGCCGAGGCTGTCGTTGATGGCCTTGAATCCGTCGAGGTCGAGGTAGCAGAGGCCGAAGCGGGCGTTGTCGCCGGGGGCGAGCGCCTTCTCCAGGCGCTCGAAGAACAGGGTCCGGTTGGGCAGTCCGGTGAGGGCGTCGTGGGTGGCCTCGTACCGCAGGCGCAGATGGAGCAGGCGCCGTTCGGTGGTGTCCTCCAGGAGGGCCAGCTGGTACTGGGGACGGCCCTCGGCGTCCCGGAGGAGCGAGACGGTGAGGTTGGTCCACAGGACCGTCCCGTCACCCCGGTAGTACGGCTTCTCCACCCGGTAGTGCTCCCGCTCGCCGCGGACCAGCTCCTCGTACAGCCTCCAGACGTGCGGCCCGTCCTCCGGATGGACCCACTCGCTGACCTTCCGGCTGCGCAGCCGGCCCTCCATCCCGCCGAACATGCGGGTGAGGGTCTCGTTGACCTCCAGGAGGTTGCCGTCGAGGTCGGCGATGCCGATGCCGATCGCCGCCCCGTCGAAGACCGCGCGGAAGCGGCTCTCGGTGGCGTGCAGGGCGATCTCGGCGGCGGTGCGGGCGGCGAGCGCGGAGCGGGCGATGGCCTCCTGCTCCGCGAGGGTCCGCTCGCGCAGGGCCTGCGCGTAGCCGGTGGCGACGGCGTGCTGGAGCCGGGCGCAGCGGGCCCGGAGCTCCTCGGCGGGCAGGTCCGACTCCGTACCGCAGTAGAGCACCAGGTACGAGTCGACGACGCCGAGGCTGCGGCCGAGGGCGTCCGGGTCGGTGCAGTGGGCGGCGACGAGGGCCGCGCCGGCGCGCTGGGCGGGGGCCGTGTCGAAGGGCCGGGCGAGCAGGGCGTCGCACAGGGCGCGGGCCGGCGGCAGCAGGTGCCCCTCGAACTCGGCGCGGGTGAGCGACGTGGCGGTCACCGGGAAGATCGCGCGGCTCCAGATGGTGACGAACCGCCTGAGCCTGTCCTCCGGGCCGCCGGCCTCGGCGTCGGCGTCGGCCGGCTGGGACGGGACCTTCACGCCTTGCGCCCCACCCCTGCGAAGCCGGAGAAGGCGGAGGGGTCCTCCTCCTCGACCGGGCTCTCCGGCCGCCAGCGCGGCATCGGGACGAGCCCGGGTTCCACGAGCTCGGTGCCCTCGAAGAAGCGGGCGATCTCGTCGCCCGAGCGCATCACCAGGGGATTGTGGATGGTCCGGTAGACGCCGACGGCGCCGCCGATCCGCTCCTGTTCGAGCGGGACGCCCTCGTACGAGGCGTGGGTGAGGACCAGCAGGCTGCCGGGCGCGAGGGCGTCGACCAGTTCGGCGACGGCCTCGTACGGACGGTCGTGGTCCTCCAGGAAGTGGAGGACGGCGACGAGGAGGAGGGCCACCGGCCGTTCCGGGTCGAGGAGCCGGGCCGTCTCGGGGCTGTGCAGGATGTCGGCCGGTTTCCGCAGGTCGGCGGAGACGACGGCGGCGGCGTCGTCGCCCTCCAGGACGGCGCGGCTGTGGGCGACGGCGACCGGGTCGTGGTCGACGTAGACGACCCGCGCGGCCGGGTCGGCGGCGCGGGCGACCTCGTGCACGTTGCCGAAGGTGGGGATGCCGGACCCGATGTCCAGGAACTGGGTGACGCCGTGGTCGACGGCGTACCGCACGGCGCGCCGCATGAAGGCGCGGTTGGCCTGCATGACCTTGGGCAGTCCGGGCATGAACTCCATGGCCCTGCGGGCGGCTTCCCGGTCGACTTCGAAGTTGTGCGAGCCGCCCAGGTAGAAGTCATACATACGGGACACGCTCGGCACCGAAATGTCGATACCCGGCGGAGCCCAGGCGGGACGCTCCATCAATGTCTCCAACAAGTCGCCGTGGGATACGGCCATGTGTTCGCGGCCGGTGTTCGAGGTGAGGCTACTGATCGCCCGCCAAGAGAGCGAGCAGAAACGGAAATTCGCGGTCCGTTCTTGGTCACACGCCAAAGGCACGTGCTCCCGGAACGCCGACTTCGCGCCTTCGGCCCGTGCACATTCACGTGCATATGAGCGTGCGCCGGTTTGCGAACCGGTCCCGAAAGGGTCCGGAAGAGGCGCGAACACCGCCGCGGCCTGCGGCGTTGACGCGGCGGGGCATGGACCGCCGGCCCGGGAAGCGCCTCGACCGTACCGTTCGACACGGCGACAACCGGACAGTTCTTCTCCCGAAGGCCGGAACTGTTCGTCTCGGCCGTCCACCGGCTCCGTCCGGCCACCCGCGCGGAATCGCGGAAGGCCGCGGTGACGGAACATGACGCCCCGCGTACGCGCTGAGAGGAAGCGTCAAGTCCGCACATCCGGAGATCCCCCGTCCGGCGCATTCACCGGCATTCCGCCCCACCGCGCGAAGACAGTGATCAAGCTCGACAGGTGTCTCCGTACGGATCTCTCCTCGCGCGACCGCTGGCAGCCCTCGCACTGGTGTGGCTGGTCGTCTCCCCCGCACCCGCCACCGCCGACGCCTGCGCCATCGCCACGTCCGGCTCCGCCGGACCGGCCGCGGCGGTGGCGTTCGCCGGGGCGGGCCGGTGCCCGCGCCCGCACACTCCTCCGCCGCACACCCCGCCCCCGCACACTCCTCCGCCGCACACGCCACCCCCCTCGTGCCCGTCGCCCACGCCGTCCCCGTCCCCGTCCCCCACGCCCGCTCCCACGACCCCCGCGCCGCCCCGGCCCACGCCGTCGCCCACACCCGTACCGACGACGCGGCCCCCCGTACCGACGACACCGCCCCCGCCTCCCGTACGGACGACACCGCCGCCCCCCGCGCGGACGACACCGCCGCCCGTTCCCACCGCCCCGCCGCCCGCCACACCGGAGCCGGAGCCCACGCCCCCGCCCGGGTCGTCGTCGGCCGCCGCTCCCCCGCCTTCCGCGCGCCCCGCGCCGCCGGCCCCCGCGCCCGTCGCGCTCCCCCACTACCGCCCCGTCACGCGGCCCAGGCCGGAGGGCGGCACGTCCGTCGTCACCATGACGCTGGTGATCATCGCCCCCGCGGTCCTCGCGACCGCGATCCTGCGCCCCCGCTCCCGCTGATCCCGCCGGAGGAATCCGTGTCCGAATGGCTTGTCCTGTCCCTCGCGATGGCCGCCGCCTGCGCCGTCGTGCTCACCATCGTCGTCATCAACAACCGCCGGATTCCCGAGGACGACGACCCCAGCGAGACGCCGGACGTCATCGAGTACATGACGATGATGATCGGCGTGATCTACGCCATCGTGCTCGGTCTGGCCATCGCCGGCGTCTGGGAGGCCCGGGGAGCCGCCCAGGAGACGGTGCGGCAGGAGGCCCAGGCGCTGCACGAGATCTCGGCCCGCGCCGAGGTCTACCCGCAGGAGGTCCGCGCCCGCATCCGCGCCGACGTCGACGCGTACGTCTCCTACGTGGTCCACGACGAGTGGAAGCACATGTCCGGGACGGGCGAACTGAGCGACGAGGGCACCGCGCTCCTGGAGCGGGTGCGGCGGAGCGTCACCGACTACCGCCCGGCGAACGACTTCGAGGGCCAGGCGTACCAGCCGCTGGTGGACCAGGTGGCCGTCGCCGACGACGCCCGGAACGCCCGGGGGCAGAACGCGGGCGCCACCATGCCCGGGGTGGTGTGGTTCGGCCTGATCATCGGCGCCCTGGTGACGGTCGGCCTGATCTTCACGCTGCAGATCCGCAGGACCGGGCGCGAACTGCTGCTCGCCGGGCTCTTCAGCGTGCTGATCGCCTTCCTGCTCTTCCTGATCTGGGACTTCGACGCGCCGTTCGGGCGGGGCATGTCGGCCACGGCCACGCCGTTCACCGACCTGTTCCCGGGGCTCGACCGGTGAGCCCCGCGCGCCTCCCCGGGCGCTCCTGAGCGTTCCGGCGGACCGCGGCGGATTCCGGGCGGGTCCCGGCGGATTCCGCCACCGGGGCGGGCCGCGCGGGGGACACGCGTGACCCGTTCGCACCTCTGGGATCGCGGCCGCGGTGACGCGCTCCTAGCGTTTCGGACATCGAGGTGCACGCAGGCCCTTCGCGGGAACCCCCTTCCGCGGCTGCCCCTCGGGACCCGGAGGATTCACATGCGCGCGATACGTGTCGCGTCCACCGCCCTGTCGGGGGTGGTCGCCATCGCCCTGGCCGCCCCCGTGGCCGTCGCGGCGGGTGCCCCGGCGCCCCACCCGCGGGCACGGGGCGCCCAGGCCCAGGCCGATTTCGTCGTGTCGCCCTCGGTCGTCACCCCGGGCGGCCGTGTGACGCTGAGCGCTCCCGGCTGCGCCAGTACGGCGACGGCCGCGGCCGGCGTCTTCGACACCGCCGTCATCGCACCGGGCTCGACGGCGACCGCCGTCGTGGACCTGGACGTGAAGCCCGGTGCCGTCTACACGGTGGCGTTCAACTGCACGGGCGGCGTCCAGGGCACCGTGGACCTCACGATCGGCGGCACCGCGGCCCCCGCCCCCGCCACGGCCGTCCCGACCATCCGCTCCACCGTCCTCACGCCCTCGCGCGGCGTCCGGGGCGGTCTGGGCGGTGCGGCGGACGACGGTGCCGGACCGCTCGAACTGGCCGCGGGCGGGGCACTCGTCCTGGCCGCCGCGGGGGGCGTCCTCCTCGTGGTGCGCCGCCGTTCGGGCGCGACCCGGCGCCACTGAACCGGGGGCGTGACGGGAGGCGGTCCGGCCCCTCCCGGGCGGCCGTCGCCCCCGGGTCCCGTCGGGACCCGGGGGCGACGGACACGGGGGCCGGCCGGGAGGTTCGGCCGGTCAGGCTCCCGCACCGGCCGCACGGCGGCGGCGGAGGACGACGAGGCCGCCGCCCAGCGCGGCGGCGGCGACGAGAGCGCCGCCGACGGCCGTCTCGGCGGAGCTGGGGGCCAGCGA
Organism: Streptomyces sp. NPDC001744; assembly: GCF_042892575.1. Lineage (NCBI taxonomy): Bacteria > Bacillati > Actinomycetota > Actinomycetes > Kitasatosporales > Streptomycetaceae > Streptomyces > Streptomyces sp. NPDC001744. Next base: position 143,165 of record NZ_JBIAUG010000016.1, on the reverse strand, counting down.
GCCACCGAGACCGCCCTGCGCGCCGCGGCCCGGGAGGACGCGGAACGACTGCGTGACCACGGAGGAGTTGCCGTTGCAGCGGACGGCCAGGTTGTAGTTGCCCGGGGTGGCGTCGTTGTAGATCCGGGCGACGGCGCTGGAGAAGCCGTTGGAGTTCCCCGCGAGGCTGGTCTCGGGGAAGGCGTTGGACGTGACCGTGCCGCCGCGGGCGCAGCCCCTGACGGTGATCGTGAGCGTCGATCCCGGGTGGACGTCGAAGGGGTTGACGGTGACGTTGCTCGGGCCGTTGTTGTTCGAGCCGCCGCCGTTGCCACCACCGTTCCCGCCGTTGCCGCCCCCGTTCGGGCCGCCGTGGGAACCACCGTTGGAACCGTTGTTCGGGCCACCGTTGGAGCCGCCGTGCAGGATGTTGCCCGGACCGTTGGTGGCGGCGGCGAGGGGGGCCGCGAGCCCGACCGCCGCGATCGCGGTGGCTGCCACCGCCAGAGTGCGTGCAGCACGCATGGTTGAACCTCCAGTGGAAGACGCCCCGAAGCGGTGCTCCGGGAGTTTCGACGAGTACGCCCTCCACGACGAACCATCACCATTCGTGACGCACCACGCATATCGGCGCTGGGCCACCCCGGTGAGGCGACACGCCGGGGCCGGGGCGCCGTACGCGGCAGAACCGCAGCTCAGGGCCGCCCGAAAGGTTTATCCGACGATTACTCGGATGGGTCAGCCCGCCGTCACCCGCCCGTCGCGCCCCGTCACCCGCCCGGCTCCCGCCCGGATCCGGCCCCCGTACGTCCTCCGGCGGGGTCCGGCACCCGACCGGGGGCGGTCCCCACCCGTTCGGGCCGCCCGGCGCGACGGACCGTCCGGTCACCCTTACCGTTCTGACGACGCCACGAAGGGAGAACCATGCCCCCGAAGGACTTCCGCGTCCCCGAGCGCAGAAGACGCCACCCCTGGGGCGTCCTGGCCCTCGCCATGCTGTCCGGGCTCGCGATGATGCGCAACGGGGTGGACACCCCCTCCGGCCCTCCGCAGCCCGCCGCGGCGGCCCGGCCGGCGGCGCGCCCGGTCGCCCCCCCGGCGCCCTCCGCGGCCACCGGCCTGGAGCCGCTGCCCTTCGCCCCGGCCTCCCGGATCAAGATCCCGGCGATCCGGGTCGCGGCCCCGATCATGGACGTGGGCCTGGACGCGGACGGCTGGGTCGCGGCGCCCCCGCCCCAGGACGCCAACCTCGCCGGCTGGTACCAGAACGGCATCTCCCCCGGCCAGCGGGGCACCTCGGTCATCGTCGGCCACGTCGACAACACGCGGGGCCCGGCGGTCTTCTACGGGCTCGGCTCCCTGGAGAAGGGCCGGCACATCGAGGTCGAGCGCTACGACGGACGGGTGGCGGTCTTCGAGGTCTACGGCGTCGAGGTGTACGCGAAGGACGACTTCCCCGGCGTGCGGGTCTACGCCGACACCGGGCAGCCGGAACTCCGGGTGATCACCTGCGGCGGCGGGTACACGCGCGCGCGGGGGTACGACGGGAACGTGGTCGTCTTCGCCCGTATGGTCGGCTCCCGCTGAGCGGACACGCGGAAGGGCCCCCGCTCCCGGAGCGGCGGGGCCCTTCCTCCGTACCGGCCGTCAGCGCCGGGGGACGGTGAGGTGGTAGCCGGCGCCGAGGAGTTCGGGCAGGTAGCGGCGGAGCGCGGCCACGCTCTGGGAGCGGTCGCCGCCCGCGTCGTGGTTGAGGACGACGACGCCGGGGGCCGCGCCGTCGAGGACGCGGCGGACGACGGTGTCGGTGCCGGGCTCCGTCCAGTCCAGGCTGTCGACGGTCCAGGCGAACGGTTCCATGCCGAGTTCGGCGCCGATCTCGAAGGAGTGCCGGTTCCAGGCCCCGTAGGGCGCGCGGTACCAGAGCGGGGCCGTGCCGAGGGCGCGTTCGACGACCTCGCTGGTGGTGCCCAGTTCGTCGCGGATGCGGGAGGGGCGCAGCCGGGTCATCAGGGGGTGGGACCACGAGTGGTTGCCGACGACGTGCCCCTCCGCGGCCATCCGCCGCAGCAGGTCCCGGTTCTCGGCGGCCATCTCGCCGCAGACGAAGAACATCGCCCGGCAGTCGTGGCGGCGCAGGGTGTCCAGGATGCCGGGGGTGTAGCGGGGGTCGGGTCCGTCGTCGAAGGTCAGCACCATCGTGCGGCCGGCCCCGGACACGCCGAGGAAGGGGCGTTGCCGCACGGGCGGCGACGCGCACCGGTACGCCGGGGGCGCGTAGGCGGTCATCGGCCGGAGGCGGTACGCGCTCGGGGCCGGCCGGGCGGTCCGCGCCCCCGGGCCGGCGGCCGGGGCGGGTCCCGTTCCCGGGGCGTGCCGGGGCGTGGAGGCGTCGGCCGCCCGGTCGGCCCCGGCGAGCCGGTCCGCCGCGAGTACTCCGACGGTGGCGGTGGCACCGAGCGCGGCGGCGAGCCGCAGGACCGCCCGGCGCCCGTTGGGCATCTGATCCTTTTTCATGACCAATGGTTCGTACGGGCGAGGGGCCGTGCGGCTCACCGACACCGCGCGCCCGTACGAAAACACCCGTTGGGCGGACAGCCCGGCGACGGGCTCCCGCGCGCTACCGGCCCATCACGAGGCCGTCCTCGCCGGCGCCCCGGCCGAGCACGACCTGCCGGATCGTGTCGCGGATCGCGGCCCGGCGCGGGTCTCCGGCGTCGGCACCGAGGTTGACCACCCTGCCGCGCGCGGTGTCGAACCACTGGGGGACGAACTCCGCCCTGGTCACCTCCCAGCGTCCGCCGGGGGTCCTGGGCGGCGCGAAGGTGAAGCGGCCGATGCTGCTCTGGTTGCCGCGCGGGTCGAAGACCCCCCGGTGGTCGACCATGTCGCCGGCGATCTGGTCGCCCATTCCGTAGATCACCCAGGTCCCGTTGACCTTCTCGTACGCCTGGGGGACGTGGGCGTGGGTGCCGATGATGAGGTCCACGTCCGGGCGGCCGCCGGTCCGCGAGGCGGTCAGCGTCCGGGCGAGGGAGAGCTGCCGCCCGTCCGGCTCGGTCTGCCACTCGGTGCCCCAGTGGAGGCTGACGACGACCACGTCGGCCCCGGCGGCGCGGGCCGCGCGGGCGTCGGCGATCACCTGCCGCTCGTCCAGCAGACCGACCGCCCAGGGCCTTCCCTCCGGCATCGGGTGGCCGTTGGTGTCGTAGGTGTAGGCGAGCTGGGCGACGGTGGCACCGCCCGCCTCCATCAGGGCGGGCCGGGCCGCCTCCTCGGCGGTGCGGGCCGATCCGGCGTGGCGGACACCGGCCCGGTCGAGGGCGTCGAGGGTCCGGCCGAGGCCCGCCGCCCCGTCGTCCAGGGTGTGGTTGGAGGCGGTGGAGCAGGAGTCGTATCCGGTGGCCCCGAGCGCGGCGGCGACCTCGGGCGGCGACTTGAAGGCGGGGTACCCGGTGTAGGGGCCGCCCTTCTCCCCGTACACGGTCTCCATGTGGCAGACGGCCAGGTCGGCGCCGGAGACGACGGGCTTCGCGCCGGAGAGCATGGGCCGGAAGTCGTAACCGTGCCCGCCCGCGTCCTCGGCCGCCCTGCGGATGACGGAGTCGTGCGGAAGGACGTCCCCGGAGGCCACCAGGGTGAACCCGGCGGGCGCGGACGCCCCGCCGGGCGCGCCGGAAGGGGCGGCGGACCGTCCGGGGGCGGTTCCCGGCGGGGTGGCCCCCGGCACGGCGGCGCCGCCGGACGCGCCGCCCCCGACCGCGCAGCCGGTCGCCGCCGCGAGCAGGACGGAGACGAGCAGGGCCGTCTCCACGGATCTGGTGCGTGAGGGCATGGACGACGCTCCACCCAAATCATGTGATGAACATCTGTTCTGATGAATTGATCCCCGGAGGAAAGGCGCAGTCAAGACTCAAGGCCGCGCAAAGGAAAGAACCGCACCGAAACGGACGCATCGCTTTATCCTGACCGCTCGCCGTGCCATTCGCCGCTCGGTGCGACCGTTCGCCGCAGACCCGTGTCCGTTCCCTGTCCCTCGTCGCCCGGATGCGTTCGTATGCGCTCGTACGCGCCAGGACGACGAGCCGCGGGAGAGGTGGGCAGCATGACGACGGCGACGACCGACGAACGGACCCTGGAGGAGCTGCAGCGGGACCACGGCCCCGCGCTGCTCTCCTTCCTGCTCGGCCTCACCCACGGGGACCGGCAGCGGGCCGAGGACCTCGCCCAGGAGACCCTCGTACGGGCCTGGCTGCACCCCGAGGCGTTCGGCACCCCCTACGACTCCATGCGTCCCTGGCTCTTCACCGTGGCCCGCCGCCTCGCCATCGACGCCCGCCGCTCACGCCTCGCCCGGCCCGCCGAGATCGGTGACGGCGCCCTCGCCGTGACGCCCGACCCCTCCGACGCCACCGCCTCCGCCGAGGCCGCGCTCGACGTGCGGGCGGCGGTCCGGGAGCTGAGCCCCGAGCACCGCGCGGTACTCGTCCGGCTCTACTTCCACGGCCTCACCGTCAACGAGGCCGCCGTCGAGCTCGGCATCCCCGCCGGAACCGTCAAGTCCCGGTCTCACTACGCCCTGCGGCAGCTCGGCCGGTCGCTGCCCGGCTACCGGCCGCGCCGCGCGGGCACCGCGGGGTCCCGCGCCGGGGCCGCGCGGTGAGACCGGAACACCGCCCGCCGCCGCTCCCGTCCCACGTGACACCCGTGGCACCGGCGGTCCCGGGCGCATCGATCCGGCCGGAGGACGTGTCCGAAACCGCCGGGACGAGTTGAGCAGAGCGGGACCCGCGGGCGCCCCTCACGGAGGAGGCTCTTCCCGGGGCCCCGCGCGTCCGGGCCCCGCGTGCCCGGACGCCCCGTGTCCGGGTTCCCCGTGTCCGGTCACGCCCGGGAGAAGGTGGGAGCGTTGCTGTCCGAGAGCACGAACGGCGCCGGTGGCACGAGCGGGGGCGGCCTGGCCGTCCCCATGGCCTGGCTGTGCGCCGAGTACGTGGCCGACGAGGTGCTGCGGGCCGCCGCGCTCGTGGTGCCCGGTTCGCTGGAGTACCGGGCCGGTCTCCGGGCCCTGGCCCTCACCGTCCACCTGACGGAGGACCCGGACCGGCCCCCCGGCGGCCGGACCGACGAGTGGCTGCGCCACACGGCGTACGACCGCCCCTGGCCGCCCTGGGTCGAGGAACGGCTCGCCGCGCGGCGGGCGGCCGGCGGCGGCGACGGACCCGACCTGGCGCTCGCGCACACCGCCTGGCGCCGGCTGCGGGAGACCTGGATCCGCGCCGCCGACCTCGACGGCGGGACGGACGCCGGTCCCGGGTGCGCGCCCGACGAGGACGAACAGGTCTGGCTGCCCGCCTGGAAGCTGGGCCTGCCGCTCGCCCACCTCTCGCTGTACCTGCGCTGACCGGGCCCGCGCGGCCCTCCGGCGCGCCCGCGCCGGCCGGGCGCGCCCCGGGGTGCCCACCGGACTCCGCGGTGCGCTCACGGAGCCGAACGGTGCACCCCGGGACGGTACTTGGGGATGCGCACCGTCACCTTCATGCCCGCTCCCACACCCGTCTCGATGACGAGCCCGTACTCCGGCCCGTACACCTGGCGCAGCCGCTCGTCCACGTTGGAGAGGCCGATGCCGGAGTCCACCGGATGCTCTCCGCGCAGGACGGCGCGCAGCAGCTCCGGGTCCATGCCGATGCCGTCGTCCTCGACGGTCACCACGGCCTCGGCGCCCGCGTCCCGGGCGGCGATGGTGACCCGGCAGCCCTTCTCCCGGTCCTGGAGGCCGTGCTTGACCGCGTTCTCCACCAGCGGCTGGAGACAGAGGAACGGCAGGGTCACCGGCAGGACCTCGGGGGCGATCTGGAGGGTCACCTCCAGCCGGTCCCCGAAGCGCGCCCCGGCGAGTGCCAGGTACTGCTCGATGGAACGAAGTTCGTCGGCGAGCTGGGCGAACTCGCCGTGCCTGCGGAAGGAGTAGCGGGTGAAGTCGGCGAACTCCAGCAGGAGTTCCCTGGCCCGCTCGGGGTCGGTGCGGACGAACGAGGCGATGGCGGCGAGGGAGTTGAAGATGAAGTGCGGGGAGATCTGGGCGCGCAGGGCCTTGATCTCGGCCTCCACCATCCGGGTGCGGGACCGGTCGAGTTCGGCCAGCTCCAGCTGGACGGAGACCCAGCGGGCGACCTCGGTGGCGGCCCGCACCAGGACGGCCGACTCCCGCGAACCGTAGGCGACGAGCGCGCCGAGGACCCCGTCCTCGCCGGTGAGCGGGGCGATCACCGCCCAGCGCAGCGGGCACGCGGGGTCGGCGCATCCGGAGTCGGCGGAGCGGCTGCGGCCGGTCTCCAGGGTCTCGGCGGCCTGTGCCGGGACGTGCGCGCGGTGGTGCTCCTCGCCCGGTCCGTCCCAGGCGAGGACCGTGCCCCGGTCGGTGAGGCAGAGCGCCTCGGTGCCCAGCAGGGAGCGGAGGGTGCGGGCGGCCTTGCCGGCCGTCTCCCCGGTGAGTCCGGCGCGCAGCGGCGGGGCGGCGAGCGAGGCGGTGTGCAGGGTGTGGAAGGTGGCCCGCTCGACGGGGGTGCCGAGGTCGGGGTCGGTGGCGCGGTCCCCGCGCCGGGCGGCGAACCGGCCCAGGACGAAGCCCGCGGCGAGCAGGACGGCTCCGGCGGCGGCCGCCGCGGCGAGGACGAGTCCGCTCACCGGCGGGCTCCCGGCCGGCTTCCGGGACGGGCTTCCGGACGGTCCTCCCGGGTGGGGGCGGCCCCGGTGATCTCCTCCGGGAGGTGGAGCCGGGCGAGGAGCGCCGGGGTGCCGGGCGGGACCCGGCGGGGGGTGGCGAGGGAGACGAGGACCATGGTGAGGAAGCCGAGCGGGACCGACCAGACCGCGGGCCAGGCCATCAGGGTGTGCGGCCAGCCCCCGGGGGCGAGCCCGGCCCTGGTGGCCATGACGGCCGCGAGGGCGGAACCGCCGCCGAGCAGGAGCCCGGCCGTCGCGCCGGGCGGGGTGAGCCTCCGCCACCAGATGCCGAGGACGAGCAGCGGGCAGAAGGAGGAGGCGGAGACCGCGAAGGCGAGCCCGACGGCGTCCGCGACCGGCACCTTGGAGGCGACCACGCCCGCGCCGAGCGGGACGGCGGTGGCGAGCAGGGTCGCCAGGCGGAAGTGCCGGACGCCCCGGGAGGGCAGCACGTCCTGGGTGAGGACCCCGGCGACGGACATGGTGAGCCCGGAGGCGGTGGAGAGGAAGGCCGCGAAGGCCCCGCCCGCGAGGAGCGCCCCGAGCAGGTCGCCGGGGAGTCCGCCGAGGATCCGGTCGGGCAGGACGAGGACGGCGGCGTCGGCGGAGCCGGTGAGGGCGAGTTCGGGGGCGTAGATCCGGCCGAGGGCGCCGTAGAGCGGCGGCAGCAGGTAGAAGGCGCCGACGAGACCGAGGACGACGAGGGTGGTGCGGCGGGCGGCGCGGCCGTGCGGGCTGGTGTAGAAGCGGACGGCCACGTGCGGCAGGCCCATGGTGCCGAGGAAGGTGGCCAGGATCAGGCCGTACGTGGCGTACAGCTGGTGTCCGTCGCGGCCGCCGGCCAGCGGCTGGGACCAGCCGAGGGGGTCCGCTCCCCCGGCCGCCCTGCCGGGCAGCGGCGTGTCCGGCGCGAAGGCCAGCGTGGTGCCGCCGAGGACGTGGTGGGTGCCGGGAGCGAGGGTGACGGGCCGTCCGGTGTACGGGACGGAGTCGACGGTGCCGGTGACGGTGACGGTCAGCGGGGCGTCGATCCCGATCCGCACCGTGTCGGCGACCCGGACGGCGGTGTGGCCGCGCAGCACGGCGGGGGCGTCGAAGCGGGCGCGGGGCGCCCCGTCCCCGTACCAGGCGGCGAGCAGGAAGAGCGCGGGGACGAGCAGGGCGGTGAGCTTCAGCCAGTACTGGAACGCCTGGACGAAGGTGATGCTGCGCATGCCGCCCGCCGCGACGGTGCCGGTGACGACGACGGCGACGAGCAGGCCGCCGACCCAGCCGGGGGCGCCGGTGAGGATCTCCAGGGTGAGCCCGGCGCCCTGGAGCTGCGGCAGCAGGTACAGCCAGCCGATGCCGACGACGAGGAGGCTGGCGAGCCGCCGGACCCGCCGGGACTCGAGGCGGGCCTCGGCGAAGTCGGAGAGGGTGTACGCGCCGGAGCGGCGCAGCGGGGCGGCGACGAGGACCAGCAGGACGAGGTGTCCGGCGGTGTAGCCGACCGGGTACCAGAGCATGGCGGGGCCCTGGACCAGGACGAGTCCGGCGATGCCGAGGAAGGAGGCGGCGGAGAGGTACTCGCCGCTGATGGCGGCGGCGTTGAGGCCCGGCCGGACGGTTCGCGAGGCGACGTAGAAGTCGGAGGTGGTGCGGGAGATCCGCAGGCCCAGGGCGCCGATGAGGACGGTGGCGAGGACGACGGCGGTGACGGCGACGACCGCGTGGGTCTGGTTCATGCGGGGCGGCCCACCGTTCTCAGCGTTCGACGAGGCCGGTGAAGTCGCGCTCGTTGCGCTCGGCGCGGCGGACGTACCAGAGGGCGATGCCCCAGACGACGGGGTAGGCGCCGACGCCGAGGGCGAGCCAGACCAGGGCCTCGGGGGCGGGCAGCGCGAGGACGAGCGGGAGGGCGCCGACGAGCAGGGCGAGCGCGCCGAGGGCGGTGAGGGCGGCACGGAGCTGACTGCGCATCAGGGAGCGGACGTAGGTGTGCCCGAGGGTGGTCTGCTCGTCGATCTCGGAGCGGGCCGGGGGATGGGCGGGGCGCCGTCCGGCGGGGGCCGGGACTCCCGCGGCACCGTGGGCGGAGGCGTAGGTGACGGTCTCGCGCCGGGGTCCGCGCGGCGGGTGGTGCTCGGACATCGGCGTCCGCTCCGGCATCTCTCGGCTTCGGGTGGTGCGGGCGGTGCGGCCCGGGACGCGTGGAGTCTACGCAGCGGGGTCGCGGGGCGGTAGGCGTACGGGGTCAGCCGCCGGCCCGGCGCATCAGGAGGTCCCGCAGCTGGCGGGCGTGCCGGCGGCTGACGGCGAGGTCGGTGTCGCCGACGCGCACCGAGGTGGCGCCGCCGTCGAGCCGGAGTTCGTCGATCCGGGCGAGGGCCACGAGGTGGCTGCGGTGGATGCGGACGAAGCCCCGGTCCGCCCAGCGTTCCTCGAGGGTGGAGAGGGGGATGCGGACGAGGTGGCTGCCCCGGTCGGTGTGGAGGCGGGCGTAGTCGCCGTGGGCCTCGACGTAGGCGATGTCGTCGACGGGGACGAAACGGGTGACGCCGCCGAGTTCGACGGGGATCTGTTCGGGGGCCGCCGGGGCGGGCGCGGCGGCGGTGGTGTGGACCAGCTCGTGGACGCGGCGGACGGCTTCGGCGAGGCGTTCGCGGCGCACCGGCTTGAGGACGTAGTCGACGGCCTTCAGGTCGAACGCCTGGAGGGCGAAGCCCTCGTGGGCGGTGACGAAGACGACGAGCGGGGGGCGGGCGAACCCGGCGAGCAGCCGGGCCACGTCGAGTCCGGTGAGGCCGGGCATGTGGATGTCGAGGAAGACGACGTCGACGGCGTCCTCGCCGTCGGGCCCCGCCTCCAGGGCGCGGCCGATCCTGCGCAGCGCCGCCGTCGCGTCACCGGCGCCCTCGGCGGTGCGGACGCGCGGGTCGGCGCGCAGCAGGTAGAGCAGTTCCCCGAGGGCGGGCTCCTCGTCGTCCACGGCCAGTACGCGCAGCATGCGGCGGAGTCTAGAACGTGCCGCGGAGGGCTCCGGCGGTCGGGAACCGTGCGGCGGGGGGCTGCGGCGGGCCGGGAGCCGCGTGCTGAAGGGGCTCCGGCGGGCCGTCACCTCCCGGGGGTGCCGCCCTCCCCCGGGTCGAGGAGGGCGAGTTCGGCGGTGAGGGCGGCGGCGAGGGCGTCGGGGTCGGGGACGGCCTCGCCGTCGGCGACGAGGCCGATGTGGACCTGCCCGCCGTACGGGCACATGGCGACGGCGAGGGACTGGCCCCGGGCCAGCGGGGCCATGGGGAAGAGCGCGCGCAGCGGGGCGCCGCCGAGGGAGAGCGCGGAGCGGGGCAGGGGCACCTGGGTGACCAAGAGGTCGAAGAGGAGGCGGGCCGCGCCGGAGGCGAGGGGGGCGCCGAAGCGGTGGGCGAGCGGGTGGAGCCGGTCGGCGAGGAGGGCGACGGCTCCGGCGCCCCGGGAGGGGCCCGCCGCCTTGTTGCGTTCCATGGCGCGCCGGACGGCGGCGAGCCGGGCGGCCGGGTCGGGTTCGGTGACGGGCAGGTCGAGGAGGTAGCCGGAGAGGCTGTTGCCGGGGCCGGACGGGACGCCGGGGCGGCGGCGGGAGACGGGGACGAGGGCCCGGGGTCGGCCCCGGGCAGGGGCAGGCCGCGCTCCTCGAACCAGCGGCGCAGGGCTCCGGCGACGACGGCGAGGAGGACGTCGTTCGCGGTGCCGCCGGTGGTGCGGCGGACCCGGTGGACGCGGTCCAGGGACAGGGTCGCGGTCGCGATCCGGCGGGTCCCGCTGGGGTGGGCGGCGAGGGCGGCGGTGGGGCGCCCGTCGAGGCGGCTGGCGCGGACGACGGAGGCACCGACCCCGACGGCCCGGCCGAGGTCGCCGAGGCGGCCCCGGGCGATGCCGAGGAGGTGGCCGGGGCCGGGGAGCCAGGAGCGCGGGGGTACGGGCCGGGGGCGGCGCGCGGGATGCGGGGAGGCGGCGGTCCCGTCGAGGACGCCGGCGCCGATGGCGACGGCCCGCATGCCGTCGGCGAGGGCGTGGTGGAGCTTGACCAGGACGGCGAAGGAGCCGTCGGGCGCCCCGCGGAGCAGGTACATCTCCCAGGGCGGCAGCCCCCGTTCGACGGGGCGTTCCATGAGTTCGGCGGCGAGCCGGTTGGCCTCGGCGGGGAAGTCGGCGCCGGGGAGGGCGACCTCGCGGACGTGGCGGCGCACGTCGAAGTCCGGGTCGGGGCTCCAGGCCGCGCCGCCGACGGGGAGCAGGACGTCGCGGACGCGCATCCGGAGCCGGGGGACGGCGGCGGCACGGCGGGCGAGCAGCCCCAGGACGTCGGCCGGTCCGTCGCCGGGGGCCGCGGGTACGGGGCCGAAGTGGGCGAGGGCGCCGAGGTGCAGGGGGTGGGCGGCGGATTCCAGGTGCCAGAAGGCCAGGTCCAGCGGGGCCAGTAGCTCGGTGGTCACGGGTCGGGTGTCCTCACGTCCTGCGTGCGCGGAGGGGCGGGAGATCGCAGTCAACCGCTACCGTCGGTCACGGTCAAGCATGATCGGTCGACGCTGCGTGAGCGGCCTCAGCGCTCCGCGCCGGTGCTCCCGGCGCCGGGGTCCTCCACGACGAATTCGCACCACACGCACTTGCCGCCGCCCCGCGGTTCCACGCCCCACGCGTCGGAGAGCTGGTCGACCAGGAGCAGTCCCCGCCCGGACACGCCCGCCTCGCCGGCGTCGCGCCGCCGGGGCAGGGCGCTGGACCGGTCCTCGACCTCCACCCGCAGCCGCCGTACGGGCCCGGGGAGGACCCGCAGGGTCACGATCGTCCCCCCGTCGGTGTGCATGAGCGCGTTGGTCATCAGCTCGTCGGCGGCCAGCTCGATCTCGTCCGCGCGCTCCCCCGCGCCCCAGGCCCGGACGGCGGCCCTGATCATGTGCCGGGCCGAGCTGAGCGCCTCCGGATCGCTCTGGGCCACGTGCTGCTGGAACCGTCCGGCGCCGGGGGCCTGCGTGGCGTGCCGGCGCAGCAGCAGGATCGCGACGTCGTCCTCGCCGCCGCGTTCCGCGACCACGTCGCACAGGTGGTCGGCCAGTTCCTGGAGGTCGGCGGGGCCGCGCCGGACGAGGGAGGAGAGCCACTGGAGGCCCTCGTCGAGGTCGGCGCCCGGTTTCTCCACGAGTCCGTCGGTGTAGAGCATCAGGGTCTGTCCGGGGTCCAGTTCCAGGGCGGTCACCGGGTAGTCGAGGCGGCCGAACTCGGCCGAGAGCCCGAGCGGCAGTCCGCCCTCCACCGGCAGCCTGCGGCACCTGCCGTCGGCCTCCCTGAGCAGGGGGTCGACATGGCCGGCGCGGACGAGCTGGACGACCCCGGTGCCGAGGTCGACCTCCGCGTACGTGCAGGTGGCGAAGCGTTCGGTGTCGAGTTCGTGCAGGAAGACGGAGGCTCGCGCCATCACCGTGGCCGGGGGGTGGCCCTCGGCGGCGTAGGCGCGCAGCACGATCCGCAGCTGGCCCATGACGGCCGCCGCGTGGGTGTCGTGGCCCTGGACGTCGCCGATGACGGCGCCGACCCGCCCGCCGGGCAGCGCGATGACGTCGTACCAGTCGCCGCCGATGTCCCGGCCGAGCCGGGCGGAGCGGTAGCGGACGGCCGTCCGGGCGCCGGGCACCTCGGGGATCCGGCGCGGCAGCATGGCCTGCTGGAGTCCTTCGGCGAGGTCGTGCTCCTGTTCGTACAGCATGGCCCGCTGGAGGCTCTGGGCGATGCCGCTGCCGAGGGCGACGAGCAGGGTCCGTTCGTCCTCGCTGAAACCGGTCCTGTCGCTGTAGAGGAGTCCGAGCGCGCCGATCGGCCGGGCCTGGGCGATGAGCGGCAGGTAGGCGGCGGCGGTGATGCCGAGTCCGCTGATGTGCGGCCAGAGCACCGGGAAGGATTCGGAGAAGTCGCGGGCCGAGTCGATGAACCGGGGGCGCAGGGTGCGGATCACCTCGCTCATCGGGTACGGCTCGTCCACCCGGGTGAAGCGGGTGCCCGGCACGAAGGCCCCTTCGGGGCCCTCGGCGACCAGGTGGATGCGGCCCGCCTCCAGGAGGCCCATGACGAGACTGGCCGCGCCGAAGTGTTCGAGGGCCTGGGAGTCGTTGAGGAGGTCGATGACGTCCTGCACGGTCCGGGCGTGGGCGAGGGCGGCGGTGGTGCCCTCCACGACGTCGGCCCGTTTGCGGCGTCCCTCGTCCAGGCCGAGCCGGGCGGCGGGTTCGGTGAGTTCGTGGGTGGCGTCGCGCAGGACGCCGATGATGCGCACGGGGCGGCCGGCGTCGTCGCGCAGGACGATCCCCTGGGTGTGGGTCCACTGGTGGCCGCCGTCGCGGCGGCGGATGCGGAAGTACGCGCCGTACTGGTCGCTGCCGTCCTTGAGCGCCTGCGTCACCAGGGCGTCGAGACGGGCGCCCTCGTCCGGCAGGACCCGCGGGGCCAGGGACTCGGGGTGCCCGTCGTACTCCTCGCGGTCCATGTCGAAGACGGCGAGGGCCGCGTCGTCCATGACCATCGTCCCGGCGGTCAGGTCCCAGTCGAAGCCGCCCATCCGGAAGGCGGAGCCGTACGCGGAGAGGATCGCGGCCCCTTCCGGCGGGCGGTGGCCGGGGTCTCCCGCCGTCCGGCCCCGGTCGTCCGCGCTCATGGGGCCACGCCGGGCGCGGTCCCGTTCGTACGCACCATGGAGATCCGCTTCATCCCTCGAAGGTCTCGGGCTGGTCCGGCACCGGTCCGGGCGGGAGGACCTCCCCGGGCGGCAGCTCTCCGTCCGGCGGGGCGGAGGGGTCGGCGAACGGGTCGGGGAAGGGCTCGGCGGGGGGTTCGGGGTACGCGTCCGGGTCGGGGGCCGGGGAGGCGTCCCCGGGCACGGACGGGTCGGGGTCCGGGGCGGACTCCGACGGGGTGCCGGGGTCCGGGGTGCCGGGGTCCGACGGGTCCGGGGGCGTGGGGGCGGAGTCCGGCGGGGTGCGGCCGGGGGCGCTGGGGTCGGGGGTGGCCGGGCCGGGCCGGACGCACGCGTCCGGGTCGCAGGCCGGTTCCACGTCGGGCCTGCGGTCCTCCGCGCCGTCGCTGCCCGTCCGCCGTTCGATCCAGGTGCGGTCGGTGGCGTTCACGATGACCAGGCCGGGGACGGGAGCGGGGGCCGGACGGACGGTGATCACGCGGTCGGGGTCGAAGCCGTCCCAGGGGTCGCCCCGGTGGACGCCGCCCCTGTCCGCGGCCGGGGCGCCGAGCGGGTTGCCGCAGGCGCAGCGGACGCGCGGGGCGCCGTACCGGTCGACGAGGACCGCCGTACCGTTCTGCAGGACCGACTGGAAGGCGTGGGCCCGGCCGTCGCGGTAGCCGTGGCCGGTGACGCGGACGTCCTCGCGCAGGGCGACGGGGGTGAGGCCGCGCAGCCAGTCGGCGACACCGGCCCCGGGGACGCCGACGGCCCCGGCGAACGCCTTCGTCTTCTTCCCGTCCCCGGCGAGGAGGGCGATCTGCCGTTCGACGTCGCAGCTCCCGATCGCGCGGGTGCCGCCGTAGAGGCCGGGGGTGGAGCCGGTGACCTCGCGGGTCCCCCCGGTGCCGCCCGCGTCCCGGTCCCCGGCGGGGGCCGAGGGCCGGACGGTGTTCCGGACGGTGGAGGCGGTGAAGGGGTCGGGCCCCGGGGTGGCGGACGCCTGGAGCAGGACGTCCTGGGCGGGGGCCGCGGCGGCCCGTGCCGCTCCCCCGGCGCCGGTCTCCCCGGAGGAGCAGCCGGTGAGCAGCAGGGCCGAGGCGAGTGCCGCGGCGGCGAGGCGGGCCCCCTCGCGGGGAGCGGTGACGGTTCGCCGCGTCCGGCGGAGGGGTGGAGGCACCTGGATTCTCCCGACGTTCTCTCCTGCGGGCCCGGGGCCCGGTTCCGGCCAGTTCTTCATGTCTGTCGTACGGCGCGGGCGCCCGCAAGCGGAGGAGGGCCGACCGGGGCATTCGCCGGACACCGGCACTTGAACACGTTCAGGGGAAGCCCTACGCTCGTTCTGTGGCTTGAACACGTTCAAGCAGGGTGCGGGGGTCCGCGCCGCCGGGCCCCGTGGAGAGCGACCGCGACGGCCGGCGCGGTCCGGGCGGTCCCGGCGGGGCTCGCGCTCCCGGGCCCTCCCGGTCCGGACGGCCGCGGCCCGCGCCCCGGTGACACCCGGTGGCGCCCCGGATTTCGCCGTCCGCGCCCCGGAGGCCCGGTGACGGCGGCACACTGACGGCACCGGTTCGGCCCGCCCGTCCCCGCAACCGTCCCCTTCGTCACCCTCATCCCCTTCGCCCCGTCCTCGTCCTCGCCCCCCTCGCGAACGGAGTCCCCGGCATGACCCGCCTCCTGAAGGACCTCTCCCGGCCCGCCCGCCCGGACCTCACCTACCGCGAGACCGGCGCCACCCGCACCCCGGAGGTCCTTCCCGACGCCTACCACCACCTGCGGTGCAGCACGGTCGTCGGCCACGGCCGGGCCGCCTTCGAGACGGCGGGCGCCGCCGTCACCACCTGGCGGGCGCACCGCCGCTCCGGCGCGGTCGTCGTCGCGGACGCCGACCGCGCCGAGCCCGGCGTCCGCGTGGAGGTCTCGCTGGGCGTCGGCCCCCTCCGGATCAGCGCTCCCTGCTCGGTGGTCTGGACGGCGTACGAGGAGAACCGCACCGGGTTCGCCTACGGCACCCTCACCGGGCACCCCGAACGCGGTGAGGAGTCCTTCGTCGTGGAGCTCGAACCCGACGGCACCGTCCGGTTCACCGTCACCGCCTTCAGCCGCCCCGCCGTCTGGTACACCCGGCTCGCCGGCCCCCTGGTCCCCCCGCTCCAGCGCGCGTACGCCCGCCGCCTCGGCCGGACCCTCCGGCGGCTCGTCAGGACCTGACCCCTGGCCGATACTGGGGACGGTGGAATGGTTCACGGCACCCGATCTCTGGCCGGCCCGGATCGCCTTCCAGCGCGGTCTGGCCGCCCTGTACTGCGTGGCGTTCCTGTCGGCCGCCCTCCAGTTCCGGGCGCTGATCGGGGAGCACGGCCTGCTCCCGGTGCCGGAGTACCTGCGCCGGACCCGGCCGCGCGACGCCCCCTCCCTCTTCCGCCTGCGCTACTCCGACCGCCTGTTCGCCGCCGTCTCCTGGACGGGGGCCGCGCTGGCCCTGGCGGTGACGGCGGGCGCGGCGGACGCCGTGCCGCTGCCGGTCTCGATGCTCCTGTGGCTGGTGCTGTGGGCGCTGTACCTGTCGATCGTGAACGTCGGCCAGACCTGGTACGCCTTCGGCTGGGAGTCGCTGCTCCTGGAGGCCGGGTTCCTGGCCGTCTTCCTCGGCAACGACGACACCGGCCCGCCCGTCCTGGTGCTGTTCCTGCTGCGCTGGCTGCTCTTCCGGGTCGAGTTCGGCGCCGGGCTCATCAAGATCCGCGGCGACCGCTGCTGGCGGGACCTGACCTGTCTCTGCCACCACCACGAGACCCAGCCGATGCCCGGCCCGCTGAGCTGGTTCTTCCACCACCTCCCCCGGCCGCTGCACAAGGCGGAGGCGGCGGCCAACCACGTCGTCCAGCTCGTCGTGCCGTTCTTCCTCTTCGCCCCGCAACCGGTCGCCACGGTCGCGGCCGGGCTGATGGTGGTGACCCAGCTGTGGCTGGTCCTCTCGGGGAACTTCGCCTGGCTGAACTGGCTCACCGTCGTGCTCGCCCTCTCCGCCGTGGACGCCTCCCCCCTCACCGGCGACCACCCGCGGCCCGACCCGCCGCTCTGGTACGTGGTCCTGGTCGTCGCGGTGACCGTCCTCGTCCTGGTCCGCAGCCACCGCCCGGTGCGCAACCTGCTCTCCCGGAACCAGGCGATGAACCGCTCCTACGACCCGTTCCACCTGGTCAACAGCTACGGCGCGTTCGGTACGGTCGGGCGGGTCCGGGACGAGATCGTGATCGAGGGCACCGACGACCCCGCGCCGCACCCGGGCAGCGTCTGGCGGGAGTACGGCTTCAAGGGCAAGCCGGGCGACCCGCGCCGGCTGCCGCGCCAGTTCGCCCCGTACCACCTGCGGCTCGACTGGCTGATGTGGTTCGCGGCGCTCTCCCCGGGGTACGCGCGCGCGTGGTTCGGCCCCTTCGTGGAGCGGCTGCTCGACGGCGACCGGGACACCCTGCGGCTGCTCGCCCACAATCCGTTCCCGGACGCGCCGCCGGTCCACGTGCGGGCCCGGCTGTACCGCTACCGCTACACGACCTGGGGCGAGCTGCGCGCCACCGGGGCCTGGTGGCACCGGACGCTCCTGCGGGAGTACCTGCCGCCGACCCGGCTGCGAAGACCGGCGGGGCCGTCCTGAGGCCCTGCGGCCCGCCGGAGACCCCCGGCCCCGGGCCCCGTGCCCGCGCCGGACACGCCGGTGCCCCCGGCCGGGGGTCCGGACGGGGGCACCGGGAGGCGCGTCGGGTCGCCGGCTCAGTCGATGCCGGGCAGGATGTGGGGCTCCGCGAGGTCTTCCTCGTAGCCCGCGAGCCGGATCGGGGCCGAGCGGGCCCAGACCTCCAGGCTCCCCAGCTCGCCCTTCCGGCGCGGCCGGTCGGTGGGTTCGGTCGGTCGCGGTTCCTGCTTGGTCAGTTCGGGTGTCACCGCGCACTCCTTCGTGTCGCGTACCTGTGAGGACAAGTGCCGTGCGGTCGCGGTGGCGCCGTTCGTCGGGCGGGTCCGCGGCCTTGGTGGCAGGCCGGTCCCGGGAAGGCCGTGAGGAAGGTGTGTCTCCTCGGTGGCCGACCGTGAACATCAGAGTAACCAAATGAGCGCGCACGCGCTCTGCCGGGCTCATCTGTGTGACGCGATCGGGTGAAGCACGCCGAAAGGGCGCCCCATCCGACCGGTGGGGCGCCCTTGACGGAAAAGGGGTGCGGGTTACCAGTTGGCCGGGGCGTAGTCCTTGAGGAACACCCCGTACAGGTCCTCGCCCGCCTCGCCGCGCACGACCGGGTCGTAGACCCGGGCCGCGCCGTCGACCAGGTCGAGCGGGGCGTGGAAACCGGCCTCGGCGAGGCGCAGCTTGTCGAAGTGCGGACGCTCGTCGGTGATCCAGCCGGTGTCGACCGAGGTCATGAGGATGCCGTCGGTCTCGAACATCTCCTGGCCGCTGGTCCGCGTCACCATGTTCATCGCGGCCTTCGCCGCGTTGGTGTTCGGGTGCCCGGCGCCCTTGTAGCCGCGGCTGAAGACGCCCTCCATGGCGGAGACGTTCACGACGTAGGCGCGTCCGCTGGACGCCTTGCGCGCGGCCTCGGCCATCACCGGACGCAGCTTGCTGATCAGGATGAACGGCGCCGTGTAGTTGCACAGCTGCGTCTCGAGGAGTTCCACCGGGGAGATCTGCTCGATGCTCTGCACCCACGTGTTGCTCTCGACGACGTCCGGCAGGAGGCCGCCCGCGTCGATGGCGGTGCCGTCGAGGTGCCGGGCGATGCTGGCGTTGCCCGCGACCAGGGCGAGGTCCGCGACCTTCTGCGCCTCCAGGCCGCTCGTGCCGGCGGGCAGCGCGGCGAGGCCGTCCACCGCGCCCGAGTTGAAGGCGCCGATGACGTGGTGGGCGGGGAGTTCACCGGCGGGCAGCGGCGCGCTCTCGCCCTCGACCAGGGCGGCGTACGCGGAGGGGAGGCGGCGCACGGTCTGCGTCGCGTTGTTGATGAGGATGTCCAGCGGTCCGGCCTCGGCCGTCCGGTCGGCGAGGGACACGACCTGGGCCGGGTCCCGCAGGTCGATGCCGACGACCTCCAGGCGGTGCATCCAGTCCGCGGAGTCCTCCATCGCCTTGAAGCGGCGGATGGCGTCCTTGGGGAAGCGGGTGGTGACGGTGGTGTGGGCGCCGTCGCGCAGCAGCCGCAGCGCGATGTACATGCCGATCTTGGCCCGGCCGCCGGTGAGCAGCGCGCGCTTGCCGGTGAGGTCGGCGCGGGCGTCCCGCTTGGCCCGGTTCTCGGCGGCGCACTTCTGGCAGAGCTGGTGGTAGAAGTAGTCGACCTCGACGAACCGCGTCTTGCAGACGTAGCAGGAGCGGGGGCGCTGGAGTATCCCCGCGATCCTGCCCTCCTCGGTGGCGGGCGTGGGCAGGAGGCCCTCGGTCTCGTCGTCGATGCGCTGGGCCGAGCCGGTGGCCGTGGCCTCGGTGACCGCCCTGTCGTTGGCGGTCTTGGCGGCCCGGCGCTCCTGGCGGCGGCGCTGCTTCACCGTCCGGTAGATCCCGGCGGTGGCCCGGCGGACGAGGATCGCGTCCGGGTGGTCGACCTCCAGCTTGTCGAGTTCTTCGAGGACGCCGAGGCAGACGGCCAGGCGCTCGGGGTCGATGCCCGGCCCGTAGTCCTGGGTTTCTTCGGTCACCGTCATGGCCTTCGGGTTCCTCGTTCGCTCGTACGTCGCCGCTGGCGGGCTTCGGAAAGGGCAACTTTACGGAGCGGGGGGCCGCCCCTCCAAACCCGTGCGGGGAGCGTGGTCGAAGACACAGTCCCCGCAGAGCCCGCCGCCGGGACAGCGGTAGTGGAGACAGCAACTGGCGCGGCGCAACCGGGGGCCCCGGACCGTGCCGGCGAGGTCGGGGTGGTCCAGGAGCCCGGCGACCAGGGCGGCGGCCCGGTCGGCGGCGTCCGGCCGGTCGTGGGCGCGGGCCCAGCGGGTCAGCTCGCGCAGGGCTCCGGCGAGGGCGGAGCCGGCGTTGCCCCAGAGGAGCCGGGGCGATATCCGGCCGTCGCGGCGCAGGGCCGCGTGGAGCGGGACGAGGTGGGCCTCCTGCACGGCCGCGCGGAGGTCGGCCACGGTGGCCGGACGGGTCGCGGAACCGGCCCACCACAGGTCGTCGGGCGAGGTCAGCGCGCCGTCCCAGGACAGGGCCGCGGGCTCGAGGTCCGGGAAACGGCCGTACAGGGCGGCGGGACCGAGGGCGGTGGACCAGAGGCGGGCGGCGAGCCCCAGGTGGGCGACGGAGGCGCCGACGCGCCGTTCGGGGGCGCCGAGCCGGGCGGCGACCCGGTCCACGCGCGCCGTGAGGGGGCCGCCCTCCCCCGCGTACAGCCGGGCGAGCGGGCGGTGCGCCCCGCCGCCCTCCGGCGGTGCGGTCCGCAGGACGAAGAACCCGCCCACCGACCCGCTTTCGACGAGATCCATCCGGCCCCCACGGTCCTGTCGTACCCTCCTCCGCCCCGGGCCCCGACCCGCCCGGAACGGGCCCGGAACCGGGCCGGCGCCCACGGTAGCGCCCCGGACGGACGCGCCGGGGCGCCCTCCGTACCGTCCCCGGCCCGGACGGGCGGGCTTCCCGGCGGCGCCCGGACCGGGCGGTCGCGGCGGACCGTCCGTGAGGGGGCCCGGTACGACGCGTGGCGGGCCGGTCGGAGGGATGGTGGAAGACATGAGTCCCCTCGCGCTGTCCGTGGTCCTGGCCCTGGCCTCCGCGGTCGCCTACGCGGCCGCGGCGGTCGTGCAGGAGCGGGTCGCGGCCTGCGCGGTCCCGCCGCCGCGCCGCCCGGCCTGGTGGGGTTCCGTCCTGCTCAACGGTCTCGGGGCGGCCCTGCACGTCGCCGCCCTCGCGTACGGGCCGCTCAGTCTGGTCCAGCCGCTGGGCGCCCTCACGATCGTGTGCGCGCTGCCCATGGCGGCCCTCTTCGCCGGCCGCCGGGCCTGGCGGGGCGCCCTCACCACCACGGCGGGTCTCGCCGGTCTGCTGAGCCTCACGACCGGCGCCGGGGCGCGGTCCCCCGGGGACGGGCAGCGGTGGCTGCTCACGGGGGCCGCCCTCGGCACGGTGGGCGTCCTCCTCGCGGTCGCGCGCCTGACGGGACGGCCGGTGCCGCGCGGCGTCGCCCTGGCCGCGGCGGCGGGCGTCTCCTTCGGCGCGGCGTCGGTCCTCACCAAGACGGTGGCCGGGGCGTGGACGCCACGGGCGCCGTTCGCCGAATGGACGTCGCTGCTCGTGCTCTCGGCGTTCGCCGTGGGCGGGCTGCTGCTCTCCCAGGCGTCGTACCGGGGCGCGGGCCTCGCCGCCCCGCTCGCCACGCTCACGGTGGTCGATCCGGTGGTCGCCGCGGCGGCGGGCGTGGCCCTGTTCGGCGAGGGCTTCCGCCACGGTACGGCGGGCGCCTCGGGCGCGCTGGTCTGCGGCGGGATCACCGCGTACGGGCTCGTCCTGCTCACCCTCGACCGCGCGGCGCCCGCCCCGGGGGCGGAACCGGGGCGGGCGCCTGCGGCGGGGACGGCCGCCGGAACCGGGGACGGACCCGACGGCCGGGCCGGGGCCGGCGGGGCCGGACCCGACGGCGGGGTCAGAGGGAGACGCCGCGCGCCCTGAGGTAGGCCAGGGGGTCGATGTCGGAGCCGTACCCGGGGCCCGTCCGGATCTCGAAGTGCAGATGCGGTCCCGAACTGTTGCCGGTCGATCCCGAGCGGGCGATGCGCTGGCCGGCGCGCACCCGCTGGCCCTCGCGGACGGAGAGGGCGGAGAGGTGCGCGTACTGGCTGTACCGGCCGTCGTCGTGACGGAGGACGACCTGGTAGCCGTACGCCCCGCCCCACCCGGCGGAGACGACCCGGCCGCCGGCCACCGCCCTGACCGAGGTGCCGGTGGGGACGGGGAAGTCGACGCCGGTGTGGTAGCCGCTGGACCAGGAGGAGCCGGGCTTGCCGTAGCGGGTGCCGGTGCCGGCCGAGACGGGGGCCGAGTAGGCGGCCTCCGGTGCGGCGGCGGGGCGCGGCTTGGCGGCCGGGCGCGGCTTGGCGGCGGGCCGGGGGGCCGGTGCGGCGGCCGGCGGGGAAGCGGGCTTGGCGGCGGGCCGGGCGGGGGGCCGCGCGGTCGGTCCGGCGACCGGTTTCACGGCCGGTCTGGTCACGGGGTGCGCGGTGGCGGGCCGGGGGGCGGGGGCCTTGGGGGGTGTCGCCCGGGGCGGGGCCGTCTTCGCGGACGGCGTGGCCCCGGAGGCCCTCGCCGGGGCCCCGGCCTTTCCGGTCCCCTCGGCCTTTCCGGTCCCCTCGGTCTTCCTCGGCGCGGTGATGCGCAGGGTGAGGCGCTGGCCGGGGTGGATGAGGTCGGGGTCGTCGCCGACGACGGAGCGGTTCGTCTCGTACAGGCGCTTCCAGCCGCCCCGGACGTGCTCCTCGCCGGCGATCTTCGACAGGGAGTCGCCGGGCGTCACCGTGTACATCTCGCGCACGGCGGGGACGGCGGTGGGGCCGGTGTTGCGCGCCGACCGCTCCGGCAAGGCGCGCTGCCCCGGCAGGGAGGCCGTGCTCATCCGGTTCCCGCCGGACGGCTTCCCGGCCGTGGTGGACCGGGGGGAGACGTCGGGCGACGCGCCGCCCCGGGCGAGGCCCGCCCGGGAGCCGCAGGACGGCCACGCACCGGGGCCCTGCTTCTTCAGGACGCGCTCGGCGATCACGATCTGCTGGTCCTTGGAGGCGAGGTCGGCACGCGGCGCGTAGTGCGTGCCGCCGTACTCCTCCCAGGTGGACTGGCTGAACTGGAGGCCGCCGAAGTAGCCGTTCCCGGTGTTGATGTGCCAGCTGGAGGAGGACTCGCAGGACGCGACCTTCTCCCAGACGTTGAGCGAGGCCGCCTGCACCGTGCCCGCGCCGATCAGCGGCAGCGCCACGCCGGCGCCTCCCGCCGTGACGGTGAGCGAGGCGCGGTTGATGCGGCTCGGCTGGTGGCGGCGGTGACGTCCGCGTACGGCCATGGGCCCCCCTTGAACACAGCAACGGCCATTCAAGTTAGGGGCGGCGCACGCTCCGTGACAAGGGTTTCACGCAACCCGGAACTTCTTCCGTCAGCTCCGCGTTGACGTCCGGTCCCCGCGGGCCGGTCCCGGCTGGGGCTGGGGCTCCGGTTCGGGCACGGGGCCGCCGGGCTGCGGGACGGGGGCGGGAGAGGGCTCCGGCGGGACCGGGACCGGGCTGGGGTCCGGCGGGGGCACGGGGTTCGGTACGGGGGGCGGGATGGGCGACGGGGGCACGGGGTCGGGATACGGCTGGGTCATCACGGGCCTCTCGCTCGTCGGGTTCGTCGCCCTTCCAGGGTGACGCGACGGGGCCTCCGGCGCCTGCCGGAACGGGCCCCGGGGCCGGCTTCCGGACCGGTGGCGAACCGGCCGGGCGCCGGCCCCGCCCGCCCGTGATCAGCGCACCCGGGCGGGCGGCGGGGCCGGACTCCCCGCGGGGGCCGCCACAGGTCCGGGGAGGCCGGCGATCCCTTTGTGCCCTCGTGCTCCCGCTCGACGACGGTGCGCACCGCCACCAGGGCGGGGGGGCGGTGTCGAGGAGGAAGCAGCCGACGGCGCCGACGGGGACGCCGCCCTCGAACGCCTCCAGAAGCCCGTTCGCCCGGTCGTCACGGATCCGCGGCTCGGCCGCCGTGCGGCTCTCCCTCGGGCGGCTCCGTACGGGCGGGCCTCCGCGGATCAGCTCCGGGCGGGCACGGCGTGCGGGGGACGGACCGCGTCGCCGCCGGGGACGGGCGCGGACGCGTCGGACCCCAGTTCCACGATGCGGTTCCCGGCGTCGACGTGCACGACGCGCGGCACGAACGTCCGCGCCTCCGCGTCCTCGACCTGCGCGTAGCTGATGAGGATCACGAGGTCGCCGGGGTGCACGAGGTGCGCGGCGGCGCCGTTGATGCCGATGACGCCCGAGCCGCGCTCGCCCTCGATGACGTAGGTCTCCAGACGGGCGCCGTTGTCGATGTCGACGATGTGCACCAGCTCCCCGGGGAGCAGGTCGGCGGCCTCCATCAGGTCCGCGTCGACGGTGACCGACCCGACGTAGTGCAGGTCCGCCTGGGTGACGGTGGCGCGGTGGATCTTGGACTTGAATATCGTTCGTATCATCGAGGCACTCCCGGACATAGGCTCCCTGCCTGCGTTTTTGCAGGTCAAGGGCTGTTTCCATACCTTACAACGAGTCGCATGCCTGGGCAGCCGCCCCCAGGTTTTTCAGGACCCGCGCTGACCACGCGCCGACTTTCCTGACGCATCATCAGGTGACTGAAGGAGAGCTTCACCCGCTCTCGCGACCCCACCGCGACGACTGCACAAGCGTACGCAGCACCCTGCGAACGGCGTCCGTGACCGCCGTCACTCCGACGGCCCGGCCGGTCATCCGGCGGCCCCCGGCTGCCGGCTTCGACCGGAGGCGGTCATCGCTGCGGCCGGCCCGGTCACCGCCCGCCATCGCCGGAGACCTGGGCACGACCGGGAAAGCCGCCCGCGACCGCCTCCCGCACCACGGCCACCTCACCCGGCACTGACCCCCGGCGGGCGCCCGACGGGCACGCCGCGGAGCGCCGGCCCCGCGCGGGAGAGGGGCTCTTCCGGTCCCCACCTTCACGGAAACCGGACAATCGCGTCGTCCCCGGGGCCCGTCTCGACCAGCTGCCGGTTCCAGTGAATCCCGGATCGCGTCGACCCTGCGACTGGGCGGGCCAAGTGACCTGGTCTTGAGCGGTGTCGTGGTGGCGTACAGTTGGGCCTTCCGACGCGGGGTGGAGCAGCTCGGTAGCTCGCTGGGCTCATAACCCAGAGGTCGCAGGTTCAAATCCTGTCCCCGCTACTGAAAGTGGCATGAGGCCCGGATCCTGTGGATCCGGGCCTCATGCGTACGCCCGCGTCTCAAGCCGGCCGTCCGGTTCTCGTCGCCCGAGCCGGCGGGGTCTCCCCTGCCCCGCAGGAGACAAGGCCCGGGGCCGGCGAGGGAGGCTCAGCCGAAGCACTCCGGCTCTCCGCTCGTCGGCAGCAGGCAGACCCGCGCGTTCTGGGCGCCGGGGCCGTCGACGGCGGCCATCGGCGTGGCGATGTACGTCTCCACGCCCTGCCGGCCGGTCGCGGCGAGGTGCTGCGTCCGGCCGTCCGGCATCCGCATCTCCACGCGGTCGCCCGGCCTGAGGCCCGTGGCGCGAACCCACACCGCCCGGCAGAACTCGCCCTGCCGCAGTTCCAGGCGCTGTCCGGCCCTGCCGGTGCGCGCCGCGACGGTGAAGGCCATCCCTGTGCCGCCGCACCCCATCGTCTTCGGGTCCTTGCCCTCGCACGTCACGCCCGTGCAACCGGGATTGCGGATGGCCGGCTCGCCGGCACCCGCAGGCGAGCCGTCACCCCGGGGCACCAGGGCCAGCCCGCCCAGACCGAGCAGCACCACCGCGCCGACGGCGGCGCCCGCAGCCCACCTCCGCCGGCGCCGCCGTACTGGTCCCGCGCTCGCGCGCGCCGGGTGCCGGGCCGGCGGCGGGCCGCTGTCGCGGGAGGCGGGCACCCCCAGGGCGGGCCCGGGCGGCGCGGACCGGCCGCTCCAGACCGCGTCGGCCAGTTCCCACAGCACCAGGAGCCGGCCGGGCGGTTCCCCCGCCATCGCGCACAGCGCCTCGACGGCCTGGCGCGGCACCGGCTTCTTCCCGTTGAGGTAACGCTCCCAGGACGACTTGCTGTACGGCGTGCGCGCGGCGAGCGCGGCCAGGCTCAGCCCGGTGGACTCCCTCAGCTCGCGCAGCGCGGCGGCGAGCCGGCCGCACTCGGTCGCCACGTCGGCCACCGCACTCACCGCCGCAATTCCCGCCAGGTGTTGGGCCCGACGATGCCGTCGACGACGAGACGGCGCTCCTTCTGGAAGCGCTTGACCGCCTCCTTCGTGCGCTCGCTGTACAGCCCGTCGGCCGCTCCCGGGTCAATGCCGTGCTCCCGGAGCAGGCACTGGGTCTCGACCACGTCGAAGCCGGTGCTGTTGATGTCCAGCAGCATCTCCCGCGTGGGGCTGTGCCCCGCGCGCAGCTCGCCGTCTTCCCGGCGCACCTCACAGGCGTACGCCTGCCCCCGCCGGTACCCCGTCGCGGAGGGATCGGTCGCGCCGGAGCCTTCGTTCCGCCACGCACCGGCGACGAGCAGGCCGGCGACGAAGGCAACGGCGACGGCGAGCGCGGCCGGCACGAGCACGCGCCCCAGCGGCACGGGCCGCCTCGTCCACCGGCCGCCCGGGACGCCGTCGGCCGCCCCGTCCGGCGGCGTCCCGTCCCCTACCGCTCCCCTCTCCGGCTCCACCGCCGCGACGCTGTCGAGACCGGCCGGAGCGGTTTCCCCCGCGGGGTCGCTGCCGGACCCGGGGCTCCCGGCCGCAGCGCCGGGGTCCGGAGAGCCGGCCGGTCCGGCGCCCGCTGCGTCCGGGGCAGCCCCGTCCGGAACCCCCGGACTCCTCCGCGGGCCGGTCGGCGCCGGTGCCCCCACCCGATTCCCCACCGCCACCTCGTGAAGCACGACCAGCCGCGTCGCGTCGGTCCCGCACACCCGGGCGAGCTCCTCCACCGCCCGGCGCGGCACCGGCTGCTTGCCGTTGAGGTAGCGCTCCCAGGAAGAGCGGCTGTAGCCGGTGCGCCCCGCGAGCGCGGCCAGGCTCAGCCCACTGTGATCCTTCAACCGACGGAGCTGTACGAGCAGTTGCCGTTCCCGCTCCCCGAGCCCGGTCGGCAATTCCTTCCACCGCGCCATGTCCCGTCCCCCTTCGTTCACTGCGGGGACTCCGGACGCGAGGCAGAGGTTCCCGCCGGGAGCGTCCCACGGCGTAATCCGGACAGTCCGACCGTCCCACCGTCACCGCATGGGACGCGACGTCCCAGCAGGTCGGACCAGAGGACGTCCCACCCTGCCCCATCCCGGGAGCCGTGTCTGGACCCGCCGAACCTGTCGCGGGAAAGTCGTTGCCACGGAAGCCGGGCGCCACCGTCCCGGCCCACCAACGGAGGGAACACGACCATGAACCTGCGCAGGAGCCTCGCGCTCTCCACCGCGACCGTGATGCTCGGCGGCGGTCTCGCCCTGGGCGCCGCTCCCGTCGTCTCCGCCGCTCCCGCGGCCCCGGCCCCGGTCGCCGCCCAGGCGAGCTGGACCAACGTCTGGAACGCCAACATCAGCGCGGACTACCTCAGGAGCCACGGCAG
This sequence comes from Streptomyces sp. NPDC001744, assembly GCF_042892575.1. Taxonomy (NCBI): domain Bacteria; kingdom Bacillati; phylum Actinomycetota; class Actinomycetes; order Kitasatosporales; family Streptomycetaceae; genus Streptomyces; species Streptomyces sp. NPDC001744. The sequence continues at coordinate 116,505 of NZ_JBIAUG010000016.1, read as the reverse complement.
GAAGTGGGTCTCGCAGGGCTACAAGCTGCCCCGCGGCACCAACATGGCGCGCGGCGTCTTCACCTGCTGGGGCGGCGGCAACGCCACGCTCAGGGTGCTGATCCTGGACACCGGCAAGTCCGTCACCAAGCAGCACCGGTGCAACGGCCAGAAGCACTACGCGACCGTCGCGTACAGGCGCGGCCAGACCGTCAAGCTCGTCCTCAACGGCTCGAAGAACACCCGCCTGGAGGCATGGGCCGGCCGCTGACCCGACTGAGGTGCGGTAGACGGCAGTCACACGGGGGGTGGCCCGTTCCCGGCCCACGTACGGGAACGGGCCACAGGTGTCACATGCGGGGATCCCGCACGGCTGGGGGCCGGCTGTCGCGTGGCGCGCGGACCATCCGGTCCCGCGCCTGCTGTTCGCCGCGACGCGTCACACCGAGACCGCGAAGCCGACGGTTACGGCCGTCATCACGGCACTGCGCGCGGCGGCGCGCCAAGGGTTCCCGGAGGTTCAGGACAGGCCGTCGAGCGGCCGGAGGAAGCGGCGCTCGTACCGCTTGATGCAGCGGGTGTCACGCGCCAGCCGGAACGCCTCCTGGCACTCGGGGTCGGACATGCTGTCCGTGCGGTACCGCTCGTACGCGGCCAGGCTGGGAAACGAGAAGAGGGCGTAGGCGATGTCGCTGTCGCCCTCGCTCGGCAGGAAGTAGCCGTGGTGCGTCCCGCCGAAACGGTTGACGAGCCGGACCCAGCGCCGGCCGTACTCCTCGAAATCCTCGAGCTTGTCGGCGTCGATCTCGTACTTCAGGTGAATGGTGACCATGCCCGCATGATGCCGTGTGACGCCGGTCCCAGGTCGACGGTGAGGCCCGGAGCGGCCGGTCAATGGCGATCTGCCACCGTGGGCCGCCCGGTGTTCCTCCCGCCCACCGCCGGACGCCGGGAGGGACGGCGGCCGGGTCCCGCACCCGGAGCGGCCGCGACCCGCGGCGTGGGGTCAGTCCTCGGACCGGCTTCCGTCCCGGACGGTCCCCCGGTCCCGTACCGGGGCCACGTGTCCGGCAGCCGCCACTACGGCCGCGACGAGCGGTTCCGTGCGGTTCTCCCTCAGCCAGGCGAGGCCCGCCGTCGACGGGGGCAGGTCCGTGACCTCGACGTAGCGGATGCCGGGGCGCGGGAAGAAGTCGCGCGCGGCGGCCGGCAGGAAGCACATGCCCCTGTCCTGGGCCACGAGGTGCAGAAGGCCCTCCAGGTCCGAGGCGACGGGTCCGTAGCGGACCGGGGTGCCGTCGGGTCGCGGGTCGGCGGCCCAGAAGTCCCACCAGAGCCGTGGCACCTGCGGCGGGACGTCGATCACCGGGTGGCGGGCCAGCTCGGCGAGGGTGATCCGGTCGCGGTCCACGAGCGGGTCGCTCCCGGTCGCGACGGCCATCACGGGTGGGGCTTCATCCCCGCCGTCGACGTGTGGACGTCGGCCGATCCCTGGCCCGGCATGACGGAGTGCAACATCCCGTAGGCCGCCGGAAGCCGTCCGCCCGGCCCGCTCCGGTGGAGTCCCTCGCGTCCCGCCGGGGACTCCGCGCCGCCGTCCCGTCGCCCTCGTCCGCCCACCTCTTCCGAGACCCGGGCAGCCCGCTCCCCCACCAAGCGAGGACTTCTCACGCCATGTTCCGCACCGCCAGGAACTCCCGCACCACCGCTCGCCGTACGCCTCGGCGCCTGCTCGCCGCGACCGCGGCCCTCCTCTCCCTCTCCTTCACCGGCGCGGCGCTCCCGCACTCCGTCGCGGCCGCGACGGAACCGGCGGGCGCCCCCGTGTCGGTCACGCCCGCGGGCCCCCAGGTGCCCGCGGGGGTCACGGCGGGCGTGGCCGTGTTCGACCGGCAGACCGGAACGTTCACCGAACAGCTCGCCCCGGCCGCCACGTTCCGCTCCGCGTCGGTCGTCAAACTCCTGATCGCCCTCGACTTCCTGTGGAACCGCAGCCCCGACACCATCCCGGTCGCCGACCGTACGCGGCTGGACGCCATGCTCCGCAGCAGTCAGGACGCCGCCGCCAACCACTACTGGTCGGCCTACGGCGGGCCGGCGATCGTCGAGCGCATGGTCACGCGGCTCGGACTCACCGACACCGCTCCCCCACCGGCGACCCACGAGGGGTACTGGGGCTACACGGCCATGTCGGCCCGCGACATCGTGAAGACCTACCGGCACATCCTGGAGTCCGCTCCCGCGCCGGTCCGGGACTTCGTCATGGAGCGTCTGCGCCGGTCGACCCGGTGCGCGTCGGACTCCTTCGACCAGCATTTCGGCATCGCCGCCGCGTTCGACCGCCCGTGGGCCGTGAAGCAGGGCTGGTCGGGGAGGTACGCGAACGGGAGCTGCGGCTCCGTGAGCGCCCCTGCGGCTCGTGGCACCGACGCCTCGGGTCCCGCGCCCGCCGGCGCGGGTGGGGTGAGCGTCGACCTGGACCGGCCGGCGCTGCACACGACCGGCACCGTCGGGGCGGGTGACCGTTCGATCGTGGCCGTCCTCACCCTGCACCCGGACGGCACGTCGTACGGGAAGGCGTACACCGACCTCGGCCGGCTGACCCGTTCCCTGAACGTTCCCGGCGGAACGGCGCCGAAGGGGAAGTGGTACGGGACGTGGGGGCAGGACGTCGCCGTCCGGAGGGAACCGGCCGTCGGGGACAACCTGCTGACCCGGCTCCCGGCCGGCGTGGAGGTGCTGGTGGGCTGCCAGAAGAAGGGACAGCTCGTCTCCGTCCCGCCGTACACCAACGACTGGTGGGCGTATCTGCCGCAGTACGGGGGCTACGTCACCAACATCTACATCAGCCATCCGGACGACCAGTTGCCGGACGTACCGCTGTGCACGGGTCAGAAGTGAACCCGGGCATCCCCGGAGAAGGAGTGACGATGTCGCGTACCTGGCGTTCCGCCCTCGGTGTGGCCGGTGCCCTCCTGTGGGCGCTGGTGTCCGCCTTCGCGGCGGGCCCGGCCCGGGCGGCGGCCTCGGACGGGCCTCGCGAGAGCGGCGGCCACACCGTGGTCATGCCACCGGCGCCCCGGGGCGAGGGACCGTCCTCGCGTGCCGTGGCGGCCGTGTCACCGACGATCTCGCCCTGGGCGAACTACGCGCACACGACGTCGGGCAGCCCCGTCACGTGCGCGCCGGGGAATCTCTGCACCGGGGTCTGGGACCCGGTGGTGGGCAAGTACAAGGTCTTCTTCCTCTACCGGTGCCAGCAGTACTCCCTGTCCCACTGGAACGGCGTGGGCCAGGTGGTGAACAACCAGGTCGGCGCCGCCGCGTTCTTCTACGGCCAGAACGGCCAGGTGCTGGACGTCGTCCTGCCGGAGCCCACGCCGTTCACGTACGACTGGACGCCCGTGTGGTCCATCCGGAACTGCTGAGCGGCGCGCGTCGACACCGTTCGGGAACCGGGTGCTCCGCCCGGTGGCCGTGGTCGCCTTCGGCGGCCCCGGCCACCGGGCAGCCTGCGCGACCACCCGGGGCGGTCCGGCTCCGGCGCGCACACGGCGTGCGTGAAGGAGTTCGAACGGAAGGGAGTGGGGACCGCGTCCCGCACGCGTCCAGCGCTGCCGGGCCCACGCGACCCGGGGCCGAGCATCGTCCGGCACTCGTGATCGCAGGCGTCGCGGAACCGAAGACCTGAAAACCTGAAGAGCGGACGGCACGCGGACGGTCTCGACCTCTACGGGCAGCATGAAGAACCGGCAAGCACACGCAGCGCTCGGCGCCGCTCTGCCGGCTTCACGTCGGCCCGGCACCGCCCGCCGGTCGGCCGATCGAGGAGCGGGCTCCCGGCGGCACCCGTGCCCGCGACGGGAGTCGCGTCGGCCCCGCAGGTGGGCCTCTCGGACTCGCACGACGTCCCGTTCCACCTTCGCCAGGTGCGGGCGGCCCGCACGCTCCAGTAACACCGGACCCGCCGGCACCGGCGAGCCGACGATCGGGCCTGGAGATCACGATCCGCGACCGGAGCGTTGCCCCATCGGCGAGCCGTTCTCCACCCCACGCGTCAGCACGGGGTGGAGAACGGCTCGCTGATTACGCCCGAACGATGGGTTTGCCGACAAGATCCCCGGCGCGACGGCACGGAACGACAGCGACATATGCAAGCCTCGTGCCGAGGCCCTTCCCATGATCCCCGGTGGACCGGCGAGCGGCGTCGGACGCGGCCCATCCCACAGCCGAGGGTGGTCCTCGTACACGACGTACGCGAACGATCCGACAGCGCGGCGAGCGGCCGCGGTCGGCGCCGGGACCCGCCGGGGACGACGGGAAGCCTCAGCGGTTCATCGGTGGGCGCCGCGATGCTCGCTCGCCTCGGTTCTCCGGCTCGACATCGGGTTCCGAGCCGGTTCTCTCTCGCCGGCGGCAGCGGCCGACCTCCGACAGTCATGCGCTCACCATCCGTCCTGACGGCTGGTGGGATCCGTCACCGGGCTGTTCTGCCCGTCATCGGGGTGAGGCCACCCCCAGACGCGACAAGGGGCATCAATGACGTCTTACGACGATACGGAAGCGGTGATCTTCCCGGCCGGGGCCGCGACGCGGACCAGCGCCGCGGAGGCCGCGGGAGAGGAGTGGGACGCCGTTGTCGTCGGTGGCGGCATGGCGGGTTCCATCGTCGCCGAGCAGCTGAGCCAGGCGGGCTACAAGGTGCTGATCCTCGAAGCCGGCCCCGGCAAGGACCTGGACCTCGCCGAGTACGAGTCGTACCTGTCGCGGTTCTACGGCGCGATCGTCAAGGACAACCAGTCTCCGTACCCGTTCAACCCGAACGCCCGGATGCCCAGGAGCACCGACACCATGCCGGTGGGTCCGGAGACGCCCCCGGACGCCTTCTACCTCGTGCAGGAGGACAAGTACTGCACGGACACCACCTTCACCCGGGTCCTCGGCGGCACCTCCATGCACTGGGAGGGGAAGGCGCTGCGCATGCTTCCCGAGGACTTCGACCTGCGGACCAGGTACGGCCAGGGCCTGAACTGGCCGCTCGGCTACGACGACCTGGAGCCCTACTACCGGCAGGCCGAGGCCGAACTGGGCGTGGCCGCCGAAGTCGAGGACCAGGCGTACCTGGGAATGCGCTTCCCCGAGGGATACGTGTTCCCGATGCACCGCATGCCGCCGTCCTATCTCGACCAGGTGGTCGCCCGGGGCGTGGACGGCATGCGGGTCAACCTGGCGGACAACGATTACACCCTCCGGGTACGGAGCTTTCCGCAGGCCCGTAACGGCGTGCCGAACGCCGCTTACGACGGCGGCAAGGGCTTCGTCCCGGTCGGCGCGGTGAGCACGAGCCAGGTGGAGGAGGGCGAGCGCTGCCAGGGCAACACCAACTGCGTCCCGATCTGCCCCGTGCAGGCCAAGTACCACGCGGGAAAGACGCTGGCCAAGGCGCTCCGCAAGGGGAACGTCAAGATCGTGACGCAGGCCGTCGCGTCCAAGGTCGAGATCGACGAGCAGAACCGACGGGTGACCGGGATCACCGTCAAGAACTACCGGTCGCTCGACTCCGACAGCTACGACACGTACACGGTGAAGGGCACCGTCTACGTCCTCTGCGCGCACGCCATCGAGAACGCCCGGCTCATGCTGGCCTCCGACATGCAGCGCATGAGCCGCAGCAAACTGATCGGCCGCAACCTGATGGACCACGCGTACCTGCTGTCCTGGGGTCTGCTGCCCGAGCCGGCCGGCACCATGCGGGGCACGTCCTGCACGAGCGGGATCACCGACCTGCGCGGCGGGCGGTTCCGCAGGACCCAGGCCGGATTCGGCGTGGACATCCACAACGACGGCTGGGGGTGGGCGACCGGCTCGCCCTACACGGACCTGGTCGAACTCGTCGACAAGCAGGGTCTGCGCGGGCCGGAGTTGCGCAGGACGCTCGGGAACCGGATCTCCCGGCAGCTCCTGCTGGCCTTCATGATCGACCTGCTGCCCGACAGGAACAACGCGGTCACCGTGGACGACCGGTACAAGGACGCCCTCGGCAACGTGAAACCGGTCGTGTCGCTCACGATCCCGCCCTACACCATGCGGGGCGCCGCGTTCGCCCGCAAGCTCGCGAAGGACATCTTCGAGAAGCTCGGCGCCGAGGACTGGACCACGTACGACAAGGACCGCCACAGCGCCGTCGAGCACGAGGGCCAGTGGTACAACATCGTGGGCGGCAACCACCTCGCGGGCACCCACATCATGGGAACCGACCCGGCGAACTCGGTGGTCGACCACACCCAGCAGTCGTGGGACCACGACAACCTCTACCTGGTCGGGCCCGGCAGCCTGCCCTCGATCGGGACTTCCAACATCAGCCTGACCATGGCGGCGCTCGCCTTCCGCAGTTCGGCCCACATCGTCAAGCAGCTGCGTGCCGCGAAGGCGCCGGCCGTCGTCCGCGGCTGAACGGCTTGCGGATCGGCGGGCCGGACGCGACACCGTCCACAGTCACCGCCACCGCCACCGCCACCGCCACCGCCACCGCCACCGCCACCGCCCACGATTGGGGGAACATGTCCGTTTCAGAATCAGCGCCGCCCCGGGGCTCCCGGATCCAGACCATCGAGGAGCTGCACGAGTACCTGTACAAGGGGCTCCAGTTGGAGCATGCGACGCTCCCGCCCTACCTGACCGCGCTCTACTCGCTGCATCCGGGGAAGAACTCGGATGCCTGGCACGTCATCAGGGTCGTGGCCGTCGAGGAGATGCTGCACCTCACCCTGGTCGCGAACGTCATGAACGCCGTGGGCGGGACGCCGGACCTCACCAAGCCGAACTTCGTGCCGAACTATCCGACGCGCCTGCCGTGCGGTCCCGACTACTTCGAGGTGCACCTCCGGCCGTTCTCGCGCGAGGCTCTCGACACGTTCCTGAAGATCGAGAAGCCCGCACAGGCGGACACCGAGGAAGACAGGTTCGTACCGATGGACTGGGCGGCCCTCGGGCTGGCGCCCCACGGCGCGGCACCGCCTCCGGAGGAACTGGCGGAACTCGAGGAGTCCGGGACGATCCTCGGCCTCGTCCCCGGAGACCCCTCCCAGCGTTTCTCGAGCATCGGCGAGTTCTACGAGGAGATCGTCCGGGGCATCAACCACCTGGAGGACCAGGCCCGTACGGCGGGGAAGACGATCTTCACCGGCGATCCCGCTCGCCAGGTGTCTCCCGAGTACTTCTACTCCGGTGGCGGCGACGTGATCGAGGTGACCGGCCGCGACACCGCGGTCGCGGCGCTCACCCTCGTCGCGGAGCAGGGAGAAGGGCTGTACGGCGGCATCTTCGACAGCCAGGACGAAATCGCCCACTACTACAGGTTCCAGCAACTGAACAAGGGAAGGTACTACCAGAAGGGCGACAGCCCGGGCGAGCCCTCCGGCCCGGATCTGAACGTCGACTGGGATGCCGTCTATCCGGTGAAGCCGGACATCAAGCTGGCGGACCTCGCGGGAGACCCGCAGGTCCTGGCGGCGGCCGAGGAATTCAACCAGTTCTACGCCTCCTTCCTGGCCACCATCAATCTGGCCTACAACGGCCGGCCCGACCTTCTGCTGAAGGCGGTTTGGGAGATGTTCCGCATGCGCGACGGCATGAACCGGCTCATCCGCAACCCGCTCACAGGGCATCCGGGGAAGAACGCCGGACCGACATTCGAGATCTAGACCGTCACCGTCGAAGGAGGAGGCATCGTGACGCAAGGAACAACCGCGGAAGAGAAGCTGCGCGAATTCGTGAAGTTCTCTGCCACCGTGACCGGGTTCAGCGAATTCGACCTGTGGGGAACCGGTCAGGCAGAGGTGTACTACGAGACGGTCGTGAGTCAAGAAGGGGCGGATGCGCTCCAGAAGGCGATGACTTCCGATCCCTGCGCCCTTCCCGCCGATCCGGTCGTGAAGAGCGTCATCAAACTCTGGTACGTCGGCGTCTGGTACGGCCCGGAACTGACGGGACGCATGGACGTGGCGGCCTGGACGGCGCCCGGGCGGAGCGGAGCGAAGCCCGCCGTCCCGGACGACAGCATGCCCGAGGGAAGCCGGTCCTGGCCGACCGTGCCCGGACAACAGCGGGCCGGGGAGGACCGCGCGCACGGCGGAGACGGAAGCGAACCCCCGTTCGTCGTCTCCCCCGACGCCTACACCGAGGGGCTGCTGTGGCGGGCGATCGGCGCGCACCCGTCCGGCGCGAAGGCGCCGGGCTACGGGTCGTGGGCCCAGCCGCCCGTGTTCGAGGACTCCCACGAGCAAGAGGAGAAAGCGTGACGACCGGCACCGTTCCGAACCTGGGCCGCGACAAGGTGTCCCTCGGCGTCACGCCGACACTGTGGTGGAACGACGACTTTCCGCTGATCGACATCGGGATCCCGTTCGAGCAGTGCGTGAGCGAGATGGCGCTCGCGGGATTCCAGGGCTGCAGCATCGGTCACAAGTACCCGACCGATCCCGCCGTGCTCAAGAAGGCGCTCGACCTGCGCGGCCTGAAGGTGTCCGAGCCCTGGGTGAGCACCTACTTCACGGTCGGAGAGAAAGAGCGGACCGTCGAGAATTTCAAGAGGCAGCTGGATTTCCTGGAGAAAGTGGGCGGCCAGGACATCGTGGTCGCCGAATTCGGGCGGTCGTCTCACCTGCAGCCCGTCCCGGTCTTCAAGCACCGCCCCGAGTTCACCCACCACGAATGGGAACTGCTCACCGGCGGGCTCAACGAGATCGGCGAGCTGGCCGCGGCCAAGGGGATGCGGCTCTGTTACCACCATCACATGGGTACCGGTGTGCAGACGGCCGAGGACATCGACAGGCTGATGGCGGGCACCGACCCCGAGCACGTGCATCTGCTGTTCGACACCGGGCATCTCCAGTTCGCGGGCGGCGACCCGCTCAAGACCGTGGAGAAACACCAGCGGCGGATCAAGCACGTTCACCTCAAGAACGTCCGCCAACCCGTGGCCGAAAAGGTGAAGAGCGACCGCCTGTCCTTCCAGGAGGGGATCCTGCAGGGCGTCTTCACCGTGCCCGGAGACCCGGAAGGTTCGATCGAATTCGAGCCCGTCCTCTCGGTACTGGGGAGAGCCGGCTACGAGGGATGGCTGGTCGTCGAGGCCGAACAGGACCCGGCGACGGCATGCCCGCTGAAGTACGCCAGGATGGCCCACGATTACCTCACCGGGGTCCTGGGCTGGTGACGACGGGGGTACGCGGCATCCGCCCCGGCTCCCTCATGTCCGCCGTCGGCCAAAGCCCGGGGCCGTTCCTTCGCCGCAGTTCTTCGATCGCCGCGTGCGGGTAACGAAGCCTGTTCCACCCCGGCGGCCGGGCGAGCCGGTCGGGCCGGCAGGCAGGTGAAGCACCTGGGGGACGGGTTCCGTCCAAGGAATCCGTCTCCGGAGGAGAGCCGGCCTCTCAGGGGCGAACCGGCGGGCGAACCGGGGGGCGACGGAGTCCTTCACCGGGCCTTGTCCGGGCCTCCCGGTCCCGCAGGAGGGCCCGGGAGGCCCGGGAAGGCGATCGCGGCCCAGGAGGTCGCTTCGCGGTGGGCCCGCTGCCGCCGACGGGGAGTGCCTGTCCGGCGCCGTGATCAGTGGACGGTGAAGCCGCCGTCGACGGGGAGTGCCGTTCCGACGACGAATCCGGCGCCGGAGCTGCACAAGCCACAGGGCGGCTGCCACGACCTCCTCCGCCCGCCCCCGTCGCCCGATGGACTGTTCCTCGATGATCCCGGCCATGGCCTCGGCCTGGTTCACGACCATGTCGGCGACCATCGGCGTGTCGATGACACCGGGGCATACGGCGTTGACGCGGATGCCCCGGGGCGCGTACTCGACCGCGGCGCTGCGGGTCAGACCGATGACGCCGTGCTCGGAGGCGTGGCAGGCCGCGCGCTCGGGCAGTCCGACGAGTCCGCCCGGGGACGGACAGTTGACGAGGGCGCCGCTGTCCTGCTCCCGCACCTGCCGCGGCTCGTGCTTCATCGCCGCCAGGACGCCGCGCAGGTCGACGGCGTTCACCCGGTCGAAGGAATCGGCCGTCTCGTCGGCGACGCCCGTCACCGCCGATCCGGGCCCCCGCCCTTCCGCAGGAGCCATTCCCGGACCGAAGGAGCTTGGTCAAGGAGCCGCCTGACCCGCATCCCCTCTTCGCGTGAGGTCACCTTCGGCAACGGGGTGAAGTCGTCGGGGATCGCATCCAGCAGGCTCAGCACGCGGTCGCCCGTACGCAGGGTAATCAGCAGCTCCCACCGCACGTGTCGTGGAACGTCCGGGCGGTGGGACAGGCTGTGCCACAGGACCGGCCACAGGTAGTGGGTGCCGTCGGGCGCCGCGTTCGCTCGCACCCAGGCCGGATCCAGCCGCTGGTTCAGGCCGAGGTCGCACGCCCGCTCCTCCAGCCCGATCAACGAGGCCGAGTCGACGGCTTTCAGCTCACGGGGCAACGGCTGCTCGAAGTCCATCGCCCCATGCTGCCGGACGGTGCCCCACGACGAGGAGCCGACCCCGAAGCGTCGTTCCGTCAGGAGTTCTCAGCCGATTACGGCCGGAACCGCACACGAGGAGCACGTCTGCCGAGGCCCCTCTTCCCCCATCGGCGAATGCGGCGAGGACGCCGACCGCCTCGTGGGGCGCGCGACGGGCGCGCGAGGGATCCGCAGGCCGTCCCGGAGATGCTCTCACTTGCCACCGGTCGCATGCCGCCGCCCCAACCGCCCCCGTACCTGCCGGTCCCGGCGTCCGGCGCGCGGGACCGTGGGGGCGGCCCACCACCACTCGGGGAGGAGATCCCGTGCTCGAAGGCTTCGGCGAGGCGCTCGCGGACCGGGAGTACTACCTGCCGCTGCCCAGCGTGGCCGACCCCGGGCCGCGTTTCGCTCCCGGTGAGGTGCCGCCGGGCCTGCGCGGCGCCGACCGGGGCATCTGGACGTTCTGGCCCGGTCCGCGCGCCGGGCTCGCCGGGCAGGGCTGGAAGATCCACGTGTCGGCGCGGCTCGACCGGGCGCAGCACGTGCTCGACGCGGTCGCCGGGATCTGCTTCTCCGAAGGCGTGCCGTTCAAGCACCTCAGCGCCCGGCTCTTCTTCCTGTTCCTCCACCACAAGCACGCCGCGCGGGCCCAGGCGGGCAAGTTCTGCGCCGTCTACCCGCCGGACACGGCGACCGCCCGCCGGCTCCTCGAACGCCTGCGTGACGCGCTCGACGGGGAGGAGGGGCCGTACGTCCTCACCGACCGGCGCTTCCGCGACTCGCGGACGGTCCACTACCGCTACGGCTCCTTCGACGGCGCCCGCAGCCGGCTGCGGGCCGACGGCACCCGGGAAGGGGTGGTCCGCGACGGGTCCGGCCGCGAGGTCGTGGACGCGCGGCTGCCCGTCTTCCACCTGCCCGCGGGGATCACGGACCCCTTCGTCGAGCAGGAGGAGCGGCCGCACGAGGGCCCGATCCTGATCCGCGACTACGAGGTGACCCGCGCGGTACGCCTGAGCAACGCCGGCGGCGCCTACCTGGCCCGCGACCGGCGGACCGGCCGCACCGTCTTCCTCAAGGAGGCCCGCGCCCACAACGGCCTGGTCTTCGACGGGACCGACGCGCGGCAACGGCTGCGGCACGAGTACGACGTGCTGCGCGAGCTGCACGCGACCGCCCCGGGGGTCGGCCCGGAACCGCTGGACCACTTCACGGAGTGGGAGCACGACTTCCTCGTCACCGAGTACGTCGCGGGGGAACCGCTGGTGGGCTGGCTGAGCCGGTCCTCCCCGCTGGCCCGCGCCGACCGCACCGCCGCGTCCGTCGCCGCGTACTACGGGGCGTGCCGGCACCTCCTCGCCGGGCTGGACGCCTCGCTCGGGCGGCTGCACGCCGCCGGTCACCGGTTCGGCGACCTCAGCCTGGGCAACGTCCTGGTCACGCCGTCGGGCGGGATCCGGCTGGTGGACTTCGAGGCGGCCTCGGCACTGTCCGAGGCCCCGTCCGGGATGGGCACCCCGGGGTTCACACCGCCGCCCGGCCTGCGCCGGACCCACACCGACCCGCTGCTGCGGGACCGGTACGGCGCGGCGGCGGTCGCGCTCGCCTTCCTGGCCCCGTTCCACGAGATCGCCGAGCACGCGCCCGCCAACCTCGCGCTGCTGCGCCGCGACCTGGCGGACGTGGCTCCGCCGCAGGACCTGTGGCGGCGGGCGACCGCCTTCCACGCGGCGGAACACCCGGCGGAGGGCCGGGCACGGGACGGGAACGGTCCCGGTCGACCGCCCTCCCCCGCCGAGCTGGACGCCGATCCGCGCGGCTGTCTCGCCCGGTTCGCCGGGGAGGTGGCCGAGGGCCTCCTCGGGACGGCCGACGCCGACCGGCCGGAATGGGCCTTCCCGCCCTCGCCGGAGGCGTTCCGGACCAACAACGTGTGCCTGGCCTACGGCACGGCCGGGGTGGTGCACTCCCTGCACCGTGCCGGGGTCGCGGTGCCGGAGGAGATCCGCGAACGGCTGCGGCGCGACACGCTGGCGCTGCGCGGCGCGCTGCCGCCCGGACTGCTCGTCGGCTCGGCCGGCATCGCCCGGGTGCTGGCCGGCCTCGGCCTGCCGGACGAGGCCGTCGACCTGCTCCGGGACGCCGACGGCCATCCGCTCACCGCCTCCTGCGGCACGCTGGCGGGCGGACGGGCCGGGGTCGGTCTGGGCTGGCTCGCCCTGCACCGGCTGACCGGCGAGAGCGGTCACCTGGAGCGGGCCGCCGCGGCGGGGGAACACCTGCTGCGCGCCCCCGACCTGCCGGCCACCCTCGGCGAGCACGACGCCCGCGGCCTGCTGCACGGCCGTTCGGGGGTCGCCCTCTTCCTCCACCGTCTGGCCCGCGAGACGGGTGAGGCCCGCTTCCTGGAGGCGGGCCGCCTGCTGCTCCACCAGGAGCTGGACCGGACCTTCCCGCTGGACGACGGCGCCCTGTCCCTCTCCGACGACGCGCGGTTCACCCGTGCCATGCCGTACCTGGCCACGGGCGCGGCCGGTCTCGCGACGGTGCTCACCCGCTACGTGGCCACCGCGCCGGACGAGCGCTGCGCCGCGGCGCTGCCCCGGCTGGTCACCGGCATCCGGGTCTCCCGCGCCACGAAGGAAGTCGGCCTGTACCGGGGCCTTGCCGGGCTGGCCTGGTTCCTGACCGGGCACGCCGAACTCACCGGCACGGACGCCGCCCGCGAGGACGCGGTGCGCGCCGCGACCGGCCTGCTGAAGTACGCCGTCCCGTACCGGCGCGGCGTCCGCTTCCTCGGAGCGGGGTCGCAGCGGTTCACCGCCGACCTGTCCAGCGGCGGGGCCGGTGTCCTGCTGGTCCTGCGCCGCTTGCTGGCCGGCCCGCTCCTGACGGGCCCCCGTACGTGCGCCCACCCGGCTCCCGGCGGCCGCCCGACGGCATCGGACGGCCCCCATGAACCCCTCGGCACGGTGGCGGACGCCTCCGCGCCGGGGTCGCAGTGACCGACCGTACGGCCCGTACAGAAAACCGTACGACCCCTACAGGAAAGAGGAGATCATCCATGAGCCAGATCCTCGCGCTCCAGTCCCTCGACACCGAGCAGGAGGCCGACGCCCTCTTCCCCTGCTTCAGCGTCGCCTGGAGCATCAGCGACATCTTCCCCGAGCCGATGTGACGGGTTGACGTGACGAGCCGGTCCGACGGGCCGATGTGACGCGCTGACGCCCGTGAGGGCCGGGGCCGGTGGCGGGGCCACCGGCCCCGGCCCTCTGCGTTCGCCCGCCCGGTCCGCGGTCCCGCGCGAGCCCCTCGGGGGCCGGCGTGGGCCTTCGTCGGCGTGGGCGAGCGGCCGGCGGCAGGCCGTGACGCCTCCGGGGTGCCGCCCCGGCGGGGCGGAGGACGTGCGCGGACGGTCGCGGCGGAGGAGACTGCGGAAGGGGGCACACCCGATGCGTCAACGGAGAGAACGATGACTGCCACGCACGTCGAGCACCCCGGCCACCCCCACCTCCACGGCGAAGGCTGCGGGCATGTGGCGCTGCCCCATGACGATCACGTCGACTACGCGCACGACGGCCACCTGCACCGGATGCACGACGGCCACGCGGACGAATGCGAACCCCGGGAGCACACCTCGCACGCTTCCCACCCCCACGAGCACGGCACGGGCTGCGGGCACGCGGCCGTCCCCCACGACGACCACATCGACTACGCGCACGACGGCCACCGGCACGCCGCCCACGACGGGCACTGGGACGATCACTGACGAGTCCCGTCAGCCGAGCGGACGGGACTCTCCGAGGGCCACGGGGCCGGGACGGGCGCGCGGGAGCCGCCGGACCGGCGTCGTGAACGGCCCGGTCGGCGCCGCCGGCCGTGCCCCGCCCGTGGCGCGCACGCGGACACGCGCACGCCGCGGGTCACGGCACCGGGCGGCCGGACGGCGCGCCGCGTCCCGGTGGCGCGGTCGGAGCGCGGGTCCGTTCGGCTCAGCCGCCGCTCTTGCGCCGGAACGACCGCTGGCTCGCGGCCGGACCGTGCGCCGCGCGCACCTTCGACGCGTCCGGGTTGGCGGCGACGTCGGCCGCGTCCGCCTGCGCACCGCGCTTGCGGGCCAGGGCTTCGCGGAACTTGCGCTTGAGGTCGTAGTTGCCGTCGTCGTCCGGCGCCAGAGGGGACGTCTCGGGGGCGGTCGGCTCCGAACCTTCCGTGGCTGCGGGCTCTTCGGTCATGGTGACCTCCTGGGTTCGGGGATGGGCAGGCACAGCTTGTCATGCCGGGCCACGGTGCGAGGCACCGACGACGTCCCGCTCCGTTGCGGCGGGCGTCCGCCTTCGCGGCCGGGGACGTTCGCTCCTCGGGGCCCACGGAAGGGGCCTCGGTGCGTTCGTGTACCGCGCCGGCCTTCCGGACGAGGTGATGGCCGTCCGGGAGGGAGGCGCTCAGAGGGCGCGGGCCTCTCAGGACGTGGACGAGCCCTTCTGAATCCGGGCGGCGGACTCCTGGATCCAGGCGGTGACCGATCGCCGGATGTCCGGTACTTCGTTCAGCAGGTGCTCATGCGCCGGCCATTTCTCCAGTACGTGCTCCGCCGTTCGTACGGCGATCTCTCCGAGCTCGGCGCCCGTGGTGCCGAAACGGTGGTCGAGGCGGCGTTCAAGGCGAGCGAAGGAAGTGGCGCTCACCGCTTCGAACCGCTTGCTGCCGCCCAGCTTGAGGCCGAGGTCCTCGACCTCGTCGGAGGGGGTGTAGGGAATGGTGGACACCAGGTCGTAGACGGGCGACAGGCTCGGGGTGATCTGGTCGCGGTAGATCAGCGACCAGTTCTTCAGATGGGCGTCTCCATTGCCGACGACGACCGAGAAGGCGATCCGTCGCACCGCCTCCCGCAACGCTTCCATGTCATGGCCGCGGTAGGCGAAGGAGGCGACCGTCTCGAAGGACGAGTTGTACTTGTCGATCGGGTAGACGTCCTTCACCTGGGCGAAGTCTTCGATGTGGATGCGTGCACGGCCCGGTTGCGGAGAGCGGTCGAACCGGCGCACCGCGTAGGCCCACTCCTCCTTGTTGGGCCACATGCGGTCGGGAATGCCGTCCAGCTCGTCCCGGTGCACCAACCTGACGTCGGGCACGTCCAGGCCCACCTGCTTGGCGAGCGACATCATCGCGAACTCGTTGCACGGCACACGTGGATGGCGGTAATCGGGGAACTTGACGAGCCAGTCCCCCAATTCTCCGCCCACCGGCACCGTCAGGCGATCGCCCCGGGCCAGCAGGGAGAACTTCAGCGCGACACCCGCCAGGGAGAATCTCCAGGGGGACTCGCCCCGGGCGGCACGTGCCGCCCCGTCGACCTTTCGCGCGATGCCCGCTTCGTTCCACTCCCAACCGTCGTCGGGACCCTCCGCGGGAAGTACCTGTACCGCGCCCGGCAGATCGTGCCCGACCTGGGCAAGCAGTTCCATTTCCCGGTCCAGGGAGACTCCCCGGTCCTGGGCGATCCAGTCCCGCAGAGGGCCCTCCGGCAGGAGGTTGGAGAACCAGCGGGGCAACCGCAGGGCGGCGGCGTACGGCCCGGTCAGGTCCTCTTCGAAACGCAGGCCGAGCACTGGCCTGGAGGGGTTCTCCATATAGGACTGATTGAGAACGAAACGCGTGTGGTCGCCCCGCTGGCAAAGCGTGCCCACACGCGCGCCGTGGAGGAGCACGGCGTGAAAGACTTCCGGTAGACGACCGGCCATGGCCATCCCTTCAGATGACGTGAACGCTGTACGGCTAACGAAGCTGGTCGTCGGAGAAGTCGATCTCCGATTCGTTCTCCTCTTCGTCCTCGTCGTCGAAGTCCAGTCCGTCGAGGGACGGCGTGTCCTCGTAGTTCCACTGAGTCATACGGGCGAGGAAGTCGTCGAGGTGAGCATGAATGCGCATCTGGCGCGCTTCGAGGAACCCGATCCGGTTCCCGTGCGCCAACGCGTCCAGGGCGGCGTCGTCGATGAGATGCGAGCCGATAACCTCCCGCCAGGCGTTTTCGTCCAGGTCGATGCGGGGCTCGACGAGCATGCGGGAAACCTCGGAGGGCAGGTCCTCACCGAACGGAAGGAAAATTCGGTTCGCCGCCCACAGGCGCTTGCCCTTCTCCTCCGGCTCATTGAGGCGGGGGAAGACATACGGGGTGGCTCCGACCGGTGTCTGTTCGTCACCGAGGACGCTGGACAGGCTCTGGACGTCCGCAGGGGTCCCCGTGGCGAGGGAACGGGGACGCAAGGACCACCACGCACTGAGCACGATCTTCGTGGTGGCCTCGTTCGTACGGAAGCGGTCCGGGTTGGGGCGGGCGTATACAGCGCCCTTCATCGTTTCCAGAAGCGCTCGCAGGGAACCCTCTTCGTCCCCGGGCTTGATCTTGTTACTCAGGATGCGGCTGAACTGGGTGAAGCTCCCCCGGAAGACCGAAGGACCCGCGATCGACAGACGCCAGAAGAGACGCCTCAACAACCGCAGACTGTTGGGCGTCGGCTCCGGGAAGTGTGCGAAGAACCGCGTGAGGACGACAAGCTGAGCTCGGTAGGGCAGGAGGGCGATGTGCGGCACCCCCGCGGTCTCGATCAGGAACATGACGGCGCGCACCAGCGCCTCCTCCGCCTCCCGGTAGGCCGTCTGTTCGTCCTCCACGAACTCGAGTTGCGAGCGGCGGGGCCCGGTACTGAACTCGGTCCGGATGTCCCGCATGGGATCCGGACCCCGCCGCGCCAGGAACGCCGCGAGGATGGTGTTGACATCAATGGTCCCGAACAGGGTGCGGGCGGCCACGTTGTCCGCGATACGGGAGAAGTTCAGCCGGCCTTCGAAGCCCTCCTCGGTTCCGGAGTTCAAGGCCGTGAAGATCTCCGCTCGGTTCAGCCGCCGACCGTAGTTGTTCATCCGGTCGAAGATGTCGGTCAGAACACGCAGGTCGTCCTGACGCACCAGATAGGCGGGGACCTTGTACTGACGGAGCTTGGTGGAAACCTCCTCCGCCTTGTCGTAGTAGTCCTCCACCTCCGGCCCCTGAGTGCGGAACCAGCTCAGCAGGCGCCTGCCGTCGAAGAGCGTGGGAACATCGATGTGGTGCGGCTCCAGGCCGTACCGGGGCGCCTCGATGAACTCGTCCTCCGCCAGGTCGTAGACCACGTTGAACGGCTCGTGCTTGTTGCCCTCGGGGTGCAGTGCGTTGGCGAGGCTGGTCAGACGCTGCTGGCCGTCGACCACCCACAACACCTCGTCGTGCGCCGGCGCCTCGATGACCAGCTGTCCCAGCTTGATCTTCTCCGCAGGAGACTTCCGCACCCACAGCAACAGGTTGCCCACCGGGTAGCCGCGCACGATGCTGTCGAAGAGCCGCAGCACGTCCTTGGCCTGCCAGCGGAAGCCGCGCTGGAAGTGCGGCACCCTGACCCGGCCCTCCTGGGCCCAGGGCACGAGCTGACCGAGCTCGTAGGTGGTGGCGGTGGGCTGTGTCGTGAGGCCCGGTGCGGTCTCGGACATTTCCTGCTCCTGTCGGGTCCTGGTCGGGTGATGCTGGGGGTCGTACGACAGACCCAGTCAGAACATAGTGCTTTCCGGGCGGAAGAACGTCCCACCGCCGAAATCGACGACCTGCCCTTTCCCGACCTGCATCTCGCACACACGTCCGCGCCACCACGTCGTCTTCGTCCGCGTCGCGATCGGCTCCGACATATCCGGCGGCACGGAGGGACGGCCCGGCTGTCACTGGTCCCGCCGGTGGCGCATCGCGGCCCTCCCGGTCCTGCCGAACCGCGTCCGTGAGGCCGTTCGGACCGGCAAGCGGCACAGACACCCCCGCCCGACGGGGCTCCGGCCCGTGGGACGCCACCTCCCCCAAGCGTTTGCCCGGCAGGGGACTCTTCCTTCCGGCATACCATTGATCGCACCCCCGTCCGGATACGGGGCCGCCAAACCCGAACGGAGCAAGGACCGGCCGAGTCCTCACCCGTGGAGACCTCCGGAAGAGGATCCCCGCTCAGGGGCGCGGGTTCACGCGGTGCCACCGGGGGCGGGCGTCCGGGCCCCTGCGTCCGGCGACGGACGCGCAGCGCGGGCACACCCGCTGTACCCGGTCGGCGGCGCCGCCGGACTCGGGGAAGGTGTCGGCCCACGCGATGTGCGACAGCCGCGTGAGCCGGGAGCGGTGCAGGGAGAGCCCGCACACGGTCTGGTTCGTTCCCGGCTCCCAGGCGTGCACCTCGCCGGCGGGCAGGCGCCGGTTGTCCTCGTCGTCGGTCCAGCTGCCCGAGGCGGCGACCGCGTACCGCTTCCTGCCGGCCATGCCGGACCCCTACCCGGGCCCCCGGTCGCCATGCGCCGTCGCGGGGGCTTCGGGCCGGCCCGCCGGGGCCCGCGCGCCGGGGCCGGAAGCCGCGATCCCGCCCGGCGGCGGGCCGTCCGTCCTCCGGCGACTCCCCCTGTACGCCCGGACCCGTGTCCCCGGCGCGCGCCATGCCCGGAGGGGGCGTCACGTCACCCGCATACGGGCCGGGGCCGGAGCGGCGGACCGCCCGCCGGTGCCCCTCCCCGGAGGGGCGGCCCCATTGACCGCCCCGGACGCCCCCCTTAGGTTCTGTAACCACCCGATCACCCACCGGAGGCGCCCCATGACCGCGACGGCGGACCCCACCCCCCTCGTCTATCCCTTCAACGAGCCCGAGGGGCTCGGCCTCGCCGAGGCGTACGTCGAGGCGCTGGAGCGTCCGGGGCTGTTACGCGTCCGGATGGCGTACGGCGAGCCCGCCTGGCTCGCCACCCGCTACGCCGACGCCCGCCTGGTCCTCGGCGACCGGCGTTTCAGCCGCGCCGAGGCCGTCAAGCACGACGAGCCCCGCCAGTCCGAGGCGCAGCAGGACTCCGGCATCCTCGGCATGGACCCGCCCGGCCACACCCGGCTGCGCACCCTGGTCGCCAAGGCGTTCACGGTCCATCAGGTCGAGAAGCTGCGGCCCCAGGTGCGCGAGCTGGCCCACGGCTTCCTCGACGAGATGGAGTCCGCCGGGCCGCCGGCCGACCTCGTGGAGTCGTACGCGCTGCCCATCCCGGTCGCGGTCATCTGCCGCATGCTCGGGGTGCCGGAGGAGGACCGCCCGAAGTTCCGGGTGTGGAGCGACGCGGCGCTGTCCACCAGTTCGCTGACCGCCGAGGAGTTCTGGCGCAGCCGCGAGGAGCTGCGCGCCTACATGGCGGCGCTCATCGAGGACCACCGCGTCCGCCCCCGGCCCGACCTGATGACCGGCCTGATCGAGGCCCGCGACACAGGTGACCGGCTCACCGAGGCGGAACTGGTCGACCTGTGCGTGGGCATCCTCGTCGCCGGCCACGAGACGACGGCCAGCCAGATCCCGAACTTCGTCCACGCCCTGCTCGACCACCCCGACCAGCTGGCGCTGCTGCGCGAGCGACCCGACCTGATCAAGGGAGCCGTCGAGGAGCTGCTGCGGTTCGTCCCGCTGGGCAGCGCCGCCGCCTTCCCCCGGTACGCCACCGAGGACGTCGAGGTGGGCGGCACCCTGGTCCGGGCGGGGGAACCGGTGCTCGTCGCGATCGGCGCCGCCAACCGCGACGCGCTGAAGTTCACCGGCCCCGGACGGCTCGACGTCACCCGCACCGGCGTCCAGCACCTCGGCTTCGGGCACGGCGTCCACCACTGCCTGGGCGCGCCGCTCGCCCGTCTGGAGCTCCAGGAGGCGGTCATGGCGCTCCTCACCCGCTTCCCCGACCTGCATCTGGCCGGGGACGTGCGCTGGAAGGACCGGATGCTGGTGCGCGGGCCGCGCGAGATGCCGGTGGGCTGGTGAGCGCGGTGGGCTGGACCACCGAGGTCGACCGGGAGGCGTGCATGGGTTCGGGCATGTGCGCCGGGCTCGCCCCGGACCTGTACCGGCTGGAGGGCGCCGCCGCGGAGCCGGTGCGCCGGGAGATCCCCGAGGACGAACGCGCCCTGGACGCCGCCGACTCCTGCCCGGCGCTCGCCATCACCGTCCGGGCGGGCGGGCGCACGGTGGGTCCCCGCTCCTGACGGGGCCGTTCGCGGGCGCGCCGGTAGGGTGCGCCCGCGAACGGCGCCGGTTCCGGACCGCGGTGCGCGGCGGAGGCGGGGTCAGGGGCGGTGGCGGTGGCGGGGTCAGGGACGGTGGCGGGGTCAGGGGCGGTGGCGCAGGGCGGCCTCGTACGCCTCGTCCGGGTCGAGCCGGCGCAGTTCCTCGGCGATCAGCTCGGCGGTGGGACGGACCTTGAGCGCGAGGACCCGGTGGGGCTGGCCGGGGATGGCGAGCCGGGCCACCGGGCCCTCGGGCCGGTCGATGCGGATCTCGCCCCCCGGAGTGCCCATGCGGACGGCGGTGACGACCGGGCCGTCGGTGACGACCCGGTCGACGGGGACTCCGAGCCGGACTCCGAGCCAGCGGGCGAGGAGTTCGGCGCTGGGGTTCTCCGCCTCGCTCTCGACCGCGGCGGAGGTCACGGTGAGCGGCGCCTGGTCCAGCGCGGCGGCCAGCATCGAACGCCAGGGGGTGAGCCGCGTCCAGGCGAGGTCCGTGTCGCCGGGCGCGTACGAGGCGGCGCGGGTCTCCAGGGCGGCCAGGGGGTCCTCGACCGCGTACGCGTCGGTGATGCGGCGCTGCGCGAGCGAGCCCAGCGGGTCCCTGGACGGGACCTCGGGGGCGTCGACGGGCCACCAGACGACGACGGGCGCGTCCGGCAGGAGCAGGGGGAGGACCACGGAGTCGGCGCGGGCGCCGAGTTCGCCGTGGAGCCGGAGCAGAACCGTTTCGCCCGATCCGGCGTCGCTGCCGAGCCGGACCTCGGCGTCGAGCCGGGTCTCGTGCCGCTCGCGGAGCGTGCGGGCGTGGCGCTTGATGACCACGAGGATGCGGGAGGGATGCTCCCGGGAAGCGTCGTTGGCGGCCTTGACCGCGTCGTAGGCGTTCTCCTCGTCGGTGACGACGACGAGGGTGAGCACGGCGCCGACGGCGGGGGTGCCGGTGTCCCTGCGGCCCTCCAGGATCGCTTTGTTGATCTTGCTGGAATTGGTGTCCGTCAGGTCGATCTTCATGCGCGGCGCCCGTCCCTTCCTCTGCGGCGAGCCTAACCCGCCCGCGCGGCGGACGCGTGCGGGTCGCCGGGCGGCCTCCGTCAGGAAGGGCCGGCGCCCGGCTCGGAGGCGTCCGGCTCGGAGGACTCCCGCGCGGAGGACTCCCGCGCGGAGGACTCCCGCGCGGAGGCCGCCCGCCCCTGGGCGCGGCGGCCCACGACGGCCGCGGCGGCGGCCGCGGCGCCGAGGAAGGCCGCGGCCACCACCCAGGGCCGGTCGAGGACGTGGCCGGTGGCGTGGTCGAGGGAGTACCGTCCGGCGCCCGCGACGCCGATCGCGGCGGCGGTGAAGCCGAGGAAGGCCGGGTACTCGTAGCCGCCGCCCTGGGCGAAGAAACCTGCCGGGGCGTGCACCGAGACCGCTCCGGCCATGGCGCCGGCCGCGGCGGCGCCGGCGGCCGGGGTGGCGAGGCCGAGGGCGAGGAGGAGGCCGCCGCCGGCCTCGCCGAGACCGGCGGCGACCGCGCTCCGCCGGCCCGGCGAGAAGCCCATCGCCTCCATCGCCTTGCCGGTGCCCTCGATGCCTCCGCCCCCGAACCAGCCGAAGAGCTTCTGCGCGCCGTGCGCGGCGAGCACGGCTCCGGTGCCGCCCCTCAGCACGAGGAGTCCCAGGTCGCGTCGGTTGAAGGGGGCCATGGGGTTCTCCAGGTTCTCCGGGCCGGGAAGACGGACACGTACGTCCCCCACTGTCACCGCCTTCCGGGGCGCGCGCCGCCCGGGACGGATCCCGTTGCTCCGCACGAGCCACATTTTGCGGCATTTGTCCGCTTTTGCTTTAGTGAGAGGGCCACAAGCCGTCCCGTTCCGCCCCGCACCGCCTTCCCCTCCCCACGAAAGGACGGGCTCCGCCCATGGCACAGACTCATGACCGCTCCCACGAACAGCTCCAGGACCGGGCCGTTCCGGCCGGGCCCCTCGGCGCGCTGGCGGGCGCCGCCTGGCAGGCCCTGCTCCTCGCGGGCTTCGTGGCGCTGGTGCTCGGCGTCCTCGTACTGGTCTGGCCGGGCGCGTCGCTGCTGGTCGCCGGTGTGCTCTTCGGCCTGTACCTGCTGTTCAGCGGGGTGATGCAACTGGTCGCCGCCTTCGGCACGCACGCGAGCACCTCGCTGCGGGTCATGGCCTTCATCAGCGGCGCGCTCTCGATCCTGCTCGGTCTGCTCTGCTTCCGGGGCGCGATGCAGTCGATCCTGCTGCTCGCGCTCTGGATCGGCATCGGCTGGCTCTTCCGGGGCATCACCCAGACCGTGGCCGCGGCCTCCGATCCGGCCGTGCCGGCCCGTGGCTGGCAGGTCTTCCTCGGCATCATCAGCGCGCTCGCCGGAGTGGTGCTGATCGTGTCCCCGCTGGAGTCGGCCGCGGTGCTCACGCTCCTCGGCGGCATCTGGCTCGTCGCGGTCGGCGCGGTCGAGATCGTCACGGCCGTCCAGGTGCGCTCGCGCGCCAAGAACCTGCCGCCGGGCGCCTGACGCCGGGCCGCCGTCCCGGCCGGGTCCCCCTTCGTCCCGCCGTACGGCCGACCACGCCGGTCCCGCCCGCCGTCCGCCCGGAGTCCGGGCGGACGGCGGACGGCGTCGACGCGTGCGCTACATTTTGCCGGTCCCCGACCAACGACCCGCCGCGGTCGCGAACTTCCGGAGCCGGCACCCCATGAGCGACATCGTCAACGGCCTCGGCCGGACCAGCGCCTACGGCGCCCTCGGTGTGGTCCTGCTGATCCTCGGCATCGTGCTCGTGGACCTGCTGACTCCCGGGAAGCTCGGGCGGCAGATCTGGGAGGACCGCAACCGCAACGCCGCGGTCCTGCTCAGCTCCGCGCTCCTGGGCATCGGGGGCATCGTCTTCACCTCGATCTGGACGACGTACGACGACTTCGGCAAGGGGCTCGTCTCGACCGCCGCGTTCGGCCTCCTCGGCCTGGTGCTGATGGCGGTGGCCTTCTTCGTGGTCGACCTGGTCACGCCGGGGAAGCTGGGCACCACCCTCGTCGACCCCGAGCCCCACCCGGCGGTCTGGGTGACGGCCTCCTGCAACATCGCGGTCGCGGCGGTCGTCTCCGCCTCGATCGCCTGAGGCTCCGCTCCGCCCGCGCGCGACCCCGCCCCGGCCGTCCGGAGTCCCCTCCGCCCCGGACGACCGGGGTCCGCCCCGAAGACCCGGGACCCGGCCGCCCGGCCCTGCCGGAAAGCCCCGCCCCGGCGCCCACCCGGCTCCCGGCAGGGGCCCGGCTTCGCCCCCGTCCCCTCCGCCGCCTACGGTTCCGCCGGCTCCACCTCCAGGAAGCGGCGCCCGCGCGGGCCCCGGTAGAGCAGGGCCTCCCAGCCGAACCGGGCCAGGACCGGAACGCACGCGCCGAGCGCCGCCGCCTCCTCCCGGGCGGCGCCCGCGCCCGGCGGGCCCAGCCACTCCACCACGGCCGTGCCCGGCCGCTCCCCCTCCCGTACGCGGTAACCGGTGGCGCTCCGCTTCCCGGCGGCGTCCACGGACGAGGGGGCGATCCCCCCGGCCTCCAGGACCAGGGCCACCGCCCGTACCGGCCGCCGGAGTTCCCAGTCGGCGGGCACGGAGGCCGGGTCCCCGTCCCGGCTCCGGGTCAGCCGTCTGATCCGGAGCAGCCCGTCGAGGGCCGCCCGGACCTCCCGGGACCGCTGCTCGGGGTCGGACGGCGGCGGCCCGTCGCCCGCGGCCGCCTCGAAGACGCCCCCGGCCGCGTCCGTCACAGCAGCCGCCGGATGTCACCGCGGACCCGGTAGAAGCCGCCCGCGGCGGGGTGCAGGGCGTCGACCACGTACCGCGCCCCGGGTTCGCGGATCGCCCTCGGGAACTGGACGTTCCACGAGGTCTCGTAGCCCTGCGAGACGACCCGCACCCGGGTCCGGCCCGATTCGTTCACGCACTCCACGACCACCGCGCCGGCCGGGGCGTCGCTGACGGCGGTCACGGCCGTGACGGTCGTGGCCGGCTCGTACACCGGGAGGGCGGCGGCCAGCTTGACGTCCCGGACGACCGGGACCGTGCCCTGCTGGGCGGCTTCGATCGCCGTCTCGCTCGCGTCCACGCAGACCAGCGAACCGTCCGTGGTCACCAGGTAGAGCCGCTCGTCCCGGTACTGCATGGAGAGCGCCGAACCGCCCCCCGTGCCCAGCTTCCACAGCCGGGTGCCGTCCTCCGCGAAGCAGTAGACGGAGGAGGACGAGTCGGCCGCGAAGACGAACCGGCCGCCGGGCGAGGTGGCACAGGAGTACACCGGGCTGTCGCAGGAGTACACCGCCTCCACCCGGCCGTCCTTCTTCGCGAGCCGCTGCACCTTCCTGCGGGCCGTGCCCGCGTAGACCGCGGTGTCCTCCTGCCAGCCGAAGAGGACCCCGCCCTCGGTGGCCGTGTGCCACAACTCGCCGCCGCCGTCCGGCGCGTGGGCGGCGACGCCGCGCGTGTCCCCGTAGTAGACGGCGTCGCCGTCCGCGCGGACCATCCAGGCGTGCTCGCCCTGCCCGCCGCGCGCCCACTGGTGCTCGTCCTCGTGGTCGATGACGGTGAGCCGGCCCGACCGGTCGGCGACGTGCAGGACGCCCTCGTGGATGTCGAGCCAGAAGATGTCGACGTCGGTGGCGATGTCGTACGCGGCGAAGGGGAGCTTGGAGGACAGGTCGTACACCTTGCCGTCGTCGCAGCCCGCGTAGATCCAGAAGTCGTCGGCGACCAGGCACTTGACGCCGTCCGGCAGGCTGAACCGGGCCTGCACCTCGCCGGTGCGGTCGAGCGTGAAGACGTCCCCCGCCTGGTTGCCGACCCAGCAGCGCTCCTCGTCGACGTGGATGCCGAAGGCGGCCGAGCCGGTCCGGAAGCGCCAGAGCACCGGGGCGACGGCGCGCGCGGTGGAGGGCGCCGAGGTCACCTGGCGGCGCGTCACCGGGCGGGCGGCGCGGACACCCGGCACGGCGGGCGCGTACCCCTTGCGGACCTTCTCCCCGATCTTCTTCGCCGCCGCGGCCTGCGCCTTCTGCGCGGTCGGGAACGTGGAGCGCTGGGTCTGTCCGCTCGTGCCGATCCGGCCGTAGCGGACCGAGACCGCGAGGTCCTCGACGGTCACTTCGTAGAACTTGTGGGCACCGCCGCCGTCCTGCGACAGCTCCAGATAGGTCGTCGTCATGGAGAGAACGGTAGAGGTGACCACTGACAGTGCCCCCGCGCCCCCCGCGATCCCCGCCCGGGGCGGGTCGCCGCGAACGCCGCACGCCGTCTGTTGCGGCGCGCCGGGGAAATGTAGCGTCGGGATCATGGAATCACCGACCGGAACCGCCACCGACCGGGCGCCGGCGGATCCGGCCGTCACCGGCCACCCGCCGGCCGGGCCGGAACCGCACCGGGAACGCGCCGTCCGGACCGAACCGTCCCCGAGGAACCCATGATGCGCGTCGCCCTCTTCGTCACCTGCGTCAACGACGCCGTCTTCCCCGCGACGGGGGTGGCCACGGTCCGGCTGCTCGAACGGCTGGGCGTGGAGGTGGACTTCCCGCCCGCGCAGTCCTGCTGCGGACAGCCGCAGTTCAACACCGGCTACCGCGAGGAGACCGCGCCGCTCGTACGGCGCACGGTGCGGGCCTTCGAGGGGTACGACCACGTCGTCACCCCGTCCGGGTCGTGCGCGGCGATGGTGCGGCACCACTACCCGTCGTTCGGCGCGGAGGCGGCGGAACTGGCGCCCCGCGTGAGCGAACTGACGGAGTTCCTGGTGGACGTGCTCGGCGTGACGGACGTGGGCGCGTACTTCCCGCACCGGGTGACGTACCACCCGTCCTGTCACGGTCTGCGCCTGCTCGGCCTCGGGGAGCGGCCCCGGCGGCTCCTGGAGGCGGTGAAGGGCCTGGACCTCGTGGAGCTGCCGGGCGCGGAGGAGTGCTGCGGCTTCGGCGGCACCTTCGCGGTGAAGAACCCCGACGTCTCGGCGGCGATGGGCACCGACAAGATCGCGAACGCCCTGTCCACCGGCGCGGACGTCTTGTGCGGCGCGGACAACTCCTGTCTGCTGCACCTGGGCGGCATGCTGAGCAGGCGGAGGGCGCCGCTGCGCGCGCTGCACCTGGCGGAGATCCTGGCGAGCACGGAAGAGGAGCCCTGGCAGTGAGCGACGAGAAGACGCGCGCGTCGGCGTCAGGCCCGGCCTTCGTCGGCATGCCGGCCTTCCCGGAGGCGGCGCGGGAGGCGATCGGCGACACGACCCTGCGCGCCAACCTCAGGCACGCGACCCACACGATCCGGGACAAGCGGGCGCGGGCGGTGGCCGAGCTGGACGACTGGGCGGCGCTGCGGGAGGCCGGCAAGCGGATCAAGGACGAGACGCTCCGGAACCTGGACTCCCACCTGCTGCGCCTGGAGGAGACGGTGACGGCGGCGGGCGGCACCGTGCACTGGGCGGAGGACGCGGCCGAGGCCAACCGGATCGTCACCGCGCTGATCCGCGCCACCGGTGAGACCGAGGTGGTCAAGGTCAAGTCGATGGCCACACAGGAGATCGGGCTCAACGAGCACCTGGAGGCCGAGGGCATCGCCGCGTACGAGACGGATCTCGCGGAGCTGATCGTGCAGCTCGGCGAGGACCGCCCCTCGCACATCCTGGTCCCGGCCATCCACCGCAACCGGGGCGAGATCCGGGACATCTTCCGCGAACGGATGGGGAATTGGGGGCAGCCCGCACCGGAGGGGCTGAGCGACGCCCCCGCCGACCTGGCGGAGGCGGCCCGGCTGCACCTGCGGGAGAAGTTCCTGCGGGCCGGGGTCGGCGTCTCGGGGGCGAACTTCATGGTCGCCGAGACCGGCACCCTGGTCGTCGTGGAGTCCGAGGGCAACGGCCGCATGTGCCTGACCCTGCCCGAAACCCTGATCTCGGTCGTCGGCATCGAGAAGGTGGTGCCCACCTGGCGGGACCTGGAGGTCTTCCTCCAGACGCTCCCCCGCTCCTCGACGGCCGAGCGCATGAACCCGTACACCAGCACGTGGACCGGCACCACGGACGGCGACGGGCCCTCCGCCTTCCACCTCGTCCTCCTCGACAACGGGCGCACCGCCGCCCTCGCGGACGAGGTGGGGCGCCAGGCGCTGCGCTGCATCCGCTGCTCGGCCTGTCTCAACGTCTGCCCGGTGTACGAGCGGGCCGGCGGCCACGCGTACGGCTCGGTCTACCCGGGTCCGATCGGCGCGATCCTCACCCCGCAGCTCCGGGGCACGACGAGCGGGATCGACGCCTCCCTGCCGTACGCCTCCTCGCTCTGCGGCGCCTGCTACGAGGTGTGTCCGGTCGCCATCGACATCCCCGAGGTCCTGGTCCACCTGCGGGGGAAGGTGGCGGAGGAGGGCGGCCACCGGCTGGAGAGGGCGGCGGTCAGAGCGGCCACCTGGGTACTGGACCACCCGGGCGTGCTCGCGGCCGGGGAGCGCCTGGCCTCCCGCACCCGCGCGCTGCACCCCCGGCGGGCTCCGGGAACCGGCCGGTGGACGGAGAGCCGCGACCTGCCGGACATGCCCGCCGAGCCGTTCCGCGACTGGTGGAGGAAGAACCGCACATGACCGACTCACGCGCGCGCGTACTCGCCCGTGTCCGTGCCGCCGTCGCGGACGCGCCCGCGGCCCCCGACGTGCTCCGCGACTACCGGACCCGCCACACCGCCGAGGACCCGGCGGGCGTCCTCGACCTGCTCCACGAGAACCTCGCCGACTACCGGGCCCACGTCCACCGCGCCGCGCCCGGCGGCCTGGCGGAGCTGATCGCCGGAATCCTCGCGGAACGCGGCGTCCGCGAGGTCGTCGTCCCGCCCGGCCTGCCCACCGGCTGGCTCGCCCGCGCCGACGTCCTGCGGCGGACGGACGAGCCCCGGCTGACCCCGTACGCGCTCGACGCGGTCGACGCGGTGGTGACGGGGTGCGCGGTGGCGATCGCCGAGACCGGCACGATCGTCCTCGACGGGGGCCCGGGGCAGGGCCGCCGCGCCCTCACCCTCGTGCCCGACCTGCACCTCTGTGTGGTGCGGGCCCCGGAACAGGTGGTCGCCTCGGTCCCCCTGGCGCTCCCCCGGCTCGACCCGGCCCGCCCCCTGACCTGGATCTCGGGCCCGTCCGCGACGAGCGACATCGAACTCGACCGGGTCGAGGGCGTCCACGGGCCCCGGACGCTGGAAGTGGTCCTGGTGACGGACGGCTGACGCCGGGGCGGGCCCGGCGCCGGGCGGGGAGCGCGCCCGGCCGCGCCGGTCCCGCGTCCGGGGCGGTGTGCCGGGCGGGGGGGGGGCCGCGCCCGGAGGAGGGTCCGCCGCTGGTCAGCCCACCAGGCCCGGGGCGCGCAGCATCTCGGGCGGGACGCCCCAGGCGTCGACGAGGTCGACCGCGAGGGGGCGGACCTCGCGGCAGAGGTCGTTCACCTCGCGGCTGATCGCCTTGGAGCGCTGGACGGTCAGCCGTCCGTGCTCCATGAACCAGGCCCGGTCGGCCTCGATCGTCGACAGGGCGAACAGGTCGCGCAGCAGGGTGAGGGCGGCCTTGGCACCGCCCTCGGGCAGGGCGCGCACCTTGTCGGTGAACGCCTCCAGGAGCAGGCGTTCGACGTGGGCGCGGGCGAGCGCGATGACGTGGTCCTGGACCTGTGAGAAGACGGCGCCGGGGGTGCCCTCGCGGTCGATCCCGCGCTTGAGCCGCCGGGCCACGCCGGCGAGCATGTGCTCCTCGCGGTAACGGACCATGGCGAGCTGGTACTCCGGGTCGAGCAGTCCCGCCTCCTGGTCCCACGCGTCGCCACCCGGCAGCAGATCGCGCACCCGTTCGAGCAGTTTGTGGGCCGAGGTCCGCTCCAGGACCGTCCCGACGGCCAGACCGGCGACGTGGCGGACCACGCCGAGCTGGTCCAGGTCCTCGAACTCGCCGGCGTGGTCGGTGAGGAGGCCCTTGGCGACGAGCTGCAGCAGGACGTGGTTGTCGCCCTCGAAGGTGGTGAAGATGTCGCTGTCGCTCCGGAGGGCGGCGAACCGGTTGACGGCGAGGTACCCGGCGCCCCCGCACGCCTCGCGGCACTCCTGGACGGTCCGGGTCGCGTGCCAGGTGCTGAGCGCCTTCATGCCGGCGGCCCGCGACTCGAGCCGGCGCCGTGCCCGCGCGTCGTCCCCGGTGCCGGAGAAGACGTCGTGCAGCTGCGCGCGTACGGCGTCCTGGGCGAAGTGCAGCGCGTACGTGCGCGCGACGAGCGGCAGCAGCCGGCGCCGGTGCAGCCCGTAGTCGAGGAGGAGCTGCTCCCCCGCGCCCGGTTCCGCCTCGAACTGCCGGCGCCGCACGGCGTACTTGGTGGCGATCGTCAGGGCGACCTTGGCGACGCCGATCCCGGCGCCGGAGACGCTGACCCGGCCCTGCACCAGGGTGCCGAGCATGGTGAAGAAGCGCCGGTTCGGGTTCTCGATCGGGCTCGTGTAGACGCCTTCGGGGGTGACGTCGGCGAACCGGTTGAGCAGCGCCTCGCGCGGGACCCGTACGCCGTCGAAGCGGATGCGGCCGTTGTCGACGCCGTTGAGGCCCATCTTGAGCCCGTCGTCCTCGATCCGGACGCCGGGTGCCACCTCGCCGCCGGTCCGGACGGGCACGACGAACGCGTGCACGCCCTCGGACTTTCCCCCCACCTCCAACCGGGCGAAGACGACGGCCAGTTCGGCGTGCCGGGCCGCGTTGCCGATGTAGTCCTTGCACGCCTGGTCGCCGTGGGTGGTGATGACGAACTCCCGGCTCGCGGCGTCGTAGCGCGCGACGGTGCCGATCGCCTGTACGTGGGAGCCGTGACCGGTCTCGGTCATCGCGAAGCACCCCATCAGCCGTCCGGCGATCAGGTCCGGCAGATGGGCCTCGTGGTGGCGCCGGGTTCCCAGGTGCAGGATCGCGCCGCCGAAGAGGCCGAACTGCACGCCGACCTTCACCAGCACCGACAGGTCGCCGAAGGCCAGCGTCTCGAAGGCGGCGATCGAGGCCCCGACGTCGCCGCCCCCGCCGTACTCGCGCGGGAAGCCCATGCCGGTCTGGCCCGTCGCGGCCATCTCGACCACGATCTCGCGGACCCGCTCGCGGAACGCGTCGAGGCCGAGCTCCTCGGCCTCCTCCAGGACGGAGGAGTGCGTCACCAGGTTGGTCCGGACGAGGTCGCGGATCTCGGCGTACTCGCCGTCGAGCACCTCGGCGAGCGCCCGGACGTCGATCTCGGGCCGTGCGCGGTCGCTCGTGGCGGGGGATGCGTTGTCGGTGGCCATGCCCCTTCGCTACCCCGCCCCGGGACGATCAAGCGGGAGCGGCCGGGCGGACGGCCGCTCCCGCTCGCCGTCCGCGCCGGCCCGGTCTCACCCCAGGTGCCGGTCGTAGAACCGCGCCCCGTCCTCCACCTCGAACCACGGGGTGCCAATGTGGCCGCCCGGGTTGGCGTGCAGCGTCCTCTCCTCGCTGCCGAAGGCGTCGAACAGGTCCAGGGCCCGCTGCCGGGGGTTGCCCTCGTCGTCCCACTGGAGCAGGAACAGCAGCGGAACGGTGACCCGCCGGGCCTCCTCGCGCTGGGCGCTGGGCACGTGTCCCCCGGCGAAGAGACAGGCGGCCGCGATACGCGGCTCGGTCACCGCGAGGCGGATGCCGAGGGCGGTCCACCCCGAGTACCCGACCGGGCCGTCGATCCCGGGCAGGGAGAGGAGGGCGTCCAGGGCGGTCCGCCATTCCGGGGCCGCCCTCTCGACCAACGGGCCGACGAGGGACTCGAGGATCCCGTCGACCGGTTCGCCGGCCCGCGTCGCCCGGCGCAGCTCGGCGCGGGTCCGCTCGTCCGCGGCGGAACGGGGCCGGTCGCCGCACCCGGCGGCGTCGATGGTGGCCACCGCGTAGCCGTACGACGCGGTGTGCCGGGCGCGGGCCACCAGCCGGGGCTGCCCCTTGGGCAGGCCGTTGTTGTGGGCCATCAGGATCAGCGGGGCCGGTGCGGCGGACCCGGGCGTCCAGAGGGTGCCGGGGATCTCGCCGAGGGTGAATTCGCGTTCGAGGACGCCGCTGTCGAGGAGCTGTTCGGAGGTGAATCGCACGGTCGTGCCTTTCGGGAGTGCTCGTGAACGGCGCTCCCGGGCGGCCTACCGCCCGACCGTGACCCCGGAGGGGAGCACCCATGTCGATCCTGCGTTCACGGGTACCACCTCCTCGTTCCTCTCACGGCCTCCGGAAACGTAGCAGGGGCCGCCGCGGCGCGCCAGGCGGTTTCCCGCGCCGGCCCCGCGACGGCGGGCCACGACGCGCCGGAGGCCCGCTCCGAGCGGGTGGGGGGCGCGGAACCCGCGTCCGGCCGTGGACGGGATCGGCCGGTCCCGTGGGACGCGCGGCCGGTGGCCCCACGGGAAGCGCCCCGCCCCCCCGGAATCCGGGCGGGCGGGGCGCGGGGACCTCCCGGCGGCGGCACGGACGTCCCCTCCGCGCCGGGCCGGGAGGCCCGCTCTCGTCGCCGTGCCTCAGAGGGCGCCGACGATGTCCTCGACCCGGGCCTTCGCGTCGCCGAAGAGCATCGCGGTGTTCTCCTTGAAGAAGAGGGGGTTCTGCACGCCCGCGTATCCGGAGGCCATCGAGCGCTTGAACACGATGACCTTGCCGGCCTCCCAGACGGTCAGGACCGGCATGCCCGCGATCGGGCTGCCGGGGTCCTCGGCCCCGGCCGGGTTGACCGTGTCGTTGGCGCCGATCACGAGGACGACGTCGGTCTTGGCGAAGTCGTCGTTGATCTCGTCCATTTCGAGGACGATGTCGTACGGCACCTTGGCCTCGGCGAGGAGCACGTTCATGTGGCCGGGCAGGCGGCCGGCGACCGGGTGGATGCCGAACCGCACGTCGACGCCCCGGGCGCGCAGCTTCGAGGTGAGCTCCGCGACCGGGTACTGGGCCTGCGCAACGGCCATGCCGTACCCGGGGGTGATGACCACGGACCGGGCCGAGCCCAGCAGTTCGGCGACGTTCTCGGCGGTGGTCTCGGTGTGCTCGCCGTAGTCGACGTCCGAGCCCGGCGCGGCCTCGATGCCGAAGCCGCCGGCGATGACCGCGAGGAAGGAGCGGTTCATCGCCTTGCACATGATGTAGCTCAGGTAGGCGCCGGACGAGCCGACGAGGGCGCCGGTGACGATCAGCAGGTCGTTGCCGAGGAGGAAGCCCGAGGCCGCCGCGGCCCAGCCGGAGTAGCTGTTGAGCATCGAGACCACGACCGGCATGTCACCGCCGCCGATCGAGGCCACCAGGTGCCAGCCGAGGGCGAGGGCCAGGACCGTCACGGTGACGAGGAGCCACAGCTCCGGCGTGATCACGAACCACACCGTCAGGGCGGTGAACAGGCCCAGCGCGCCGAGGTTGAGGGCGTTCTTGCCCGGCAGCACGAGCGGCTTGGAGTCGATCTTCGCGGCGAGCTTCAGGTACGCCACGACGGAACCGGTGAAGGTCACCGCGCCGATGAACAGGCCGATGAACACCTCCGCGTGGTGGATGCCGAGCGTGCCGAGGGCGTCCAGGGCCTTCGCCTCGTGGCCGTCCGGCTCGTGCTCCACGTTCAGGAAGCCGTTCCAGCTGACCAGTACGGCGGCCAGTCCGACGAAGGAGTGCAGCAGCGCGATCAGTTCGGGCATGCCGGTCATCTCGACGCCGCGGGCCCGCTGCAGGCCGATCAGCGCGCCGACCAGCATGGCGACGCCCATCAGGCCGAGGCCGGCGGTGCTGACGTCGCCGTCCACCGCGAGCACGACCGTCGCGACGAGCGCGACGCCCATGCCGAGCATGCCGAAGGCGTTGCCGAGCCGGGCCGTCTCGTGCTTGGAGAGTCCTGCCAGCGCGAGGATGAAGAGCAGCGCGGCAACAAGGTAGGCCGCCTGTGCGGCAATGGTCGCAGACATGTCAGCTCCGGTTGAACATGGCGAGCATCCGACGCGTCACCGCGAAGCCGCCGAAGACGTTGATACTGGCCAGGAGGATCGCCACGGAGGACAGCACCGTGACCGCCGTACTGGTATGGCCGATCTGCAGGAGCGCGCCGACGACGATGATCCCGGAGATCGCGTTCGTCACCGACATGAGCGGTGTGTGCAGCGCGTGGTGGACGTGACCGATCACGTAGTAGCCGATCACGATCGCGAGCACGAAGACCGTCACGTGGGGCAGCAGCGCCGCCGGCGCGAACGCGGCGGCGAGGAAGAGCGCCAGGGCACCGAGGGCGACGCCGCCGAACGTCCGCCCCGGCGTCATGGGCGCCTTCTTCGGAGCGGGTTCCGCCGCGACCGGCGCGGGGGCGGGTGCGGGGGCCGCCGAGACCTGGACCGGCGGGGGCGGCCAGGCCGTCTCGCCCTCGCGCACGACGGTGATCGAGCGCTGCACCGGGTCGTCCCAGTCGAGGACGAGGCGGGCGTCCTTGCCGGGCGTCATCAGCTTCAGCAGGTTCACCAGGTTGGTGCCGTACAACTGCGACGCCTGCGCGGGCAGCCGGCCCGCGAGGTCGGTGTAGCCGAGGATCGTCACGCCGTTGTCCGTGACGGTCCGCTCCCCCTTCACCGTGCCCTCGACGTTGCCGCCGTTGGCGGCCGCCATGTCGACGATCACCGAGCCCGGCTTCATGCCCGCCACCATCTCCGCGGTGATCAGCGTCGGCGCGGGGCGGCCGGGGATCAGCGCGGTGGTGATGACGATGTCCACCTCGCGGCACTGGGCGGCGTACAGCTCGGCCTCGCGCGCCTTGTAGTCGTCGCCCATCTCCTTGGCGTAGCCGGTCTTGGAGACCTCGGCCTCGGGGGACTCGATCGACAGGTACTCGCCGCCGAGGGAGCGGACCTGGTCGGCCACCTCCGGGCGGGGGTCGGTGGCGCGCACGATCGCGCCGAGCGAGCCCGAGGCGCCGATCGCGGCCAGACCGGCGACGCCGGCGCCCGCGACCAGCACCTTCGCCGGCGGCACCTTGCCCGCCGCCGTCACCTGGCCGGTGAAGAACCGGCCGAACTCGTGCGCCGCCTCGATGACGGCCCGGTAGCCGGCGATGTTCGCCATCGAGGACAGCACGTCCATCGACTGCGCCCGGCTGATGCGCGGCACGGCGTCCATCGAGAGGGCGGTGAAGGGCCTTCGGCCCAGGTCCTCGACCATCGCCGGGTCGAAGGCCGGGGAGAACAGGGCGATCACCGTCGCCCCCGGCCGGACCCGGTCCAGCTGGGACGGGGCCGGAGCGTTGACCCCCAGCACCACGTCCGCCGCCACCGCGTCGCCGACGGTCGCTCCGGCGGCCTCGTAGGCATGGTCGGTGAAGCCGGCCGCGACGCCCGCGCCCGGGTCGACGACCACGCCGTACCCCAGTGTGCGGATCTTCTCGACTGTGGCCGGCGTGGCCGAAACGCGACTCTCACCTGCCCGTGCTTCCTTGAGGACTCCGACGATCACGAGTGTTCTCCGTTCCCTGCTCTGGCCGTCAACGGCGTGTTCCCGACTCGATCAGAAGTGCGCCCGCGTTGGTCCGGAGCACGCCGCTCAGCTTGGCCGCCGGAAGCTCTCCTTGAACAGCACCCGGCGGTGAGGCACACGCAACACTTGACGAGCCGGGTCCCCTGCGTCACGCGGGGGACGGACCCCGGCGTGACGCGAACGGGCCCCGCGGTCTCCGGGAGGAGACCGCGGGGCCCGGCGCCGATCAGGTGGGGTCCGGTCCTACCAGAGCGTCCACTCGAAATCGTCACCGCCGTGGCACGGCTGGATGTCCAGCCGGGCGTCGACGGTCTTGAGCCCCGCCCCGCTCACCACTTCGAGGCACTGGTGGTTGCTGGCGTAGTTGCGGATCCAGAAGGACTTGCCGCCGCGCGGCTCCAGCCACCACAACTGGTTGTCGTCCGTGGTGCCGTTGCAGTAGAACTGCGAGATCCTGGTGCCCCGGGGCCGGGCGCCGAACTCCCCCAGGTCCATGCAGAGTCCGTCCTTGCGGTTCACGATCTGGAAGAGATCGCTGGACTTGGGGCCCTTGCCCTTGTACCTCACCTCGAAGTCCCAGAGCTGGTTGTCCCTGTCCGTGCCGTTGCAGTAGAACTGGTTGACCGGGCCGTTGATCCTGCCCTTGCCGAAGTCCGGCACGTCCGCGCACATCTTCGTCGACATGTTCCTGAGCAGGACGCGCTTCATGTCGGAGTAGTTCGGCGGGGCCGGAGGAGGGGTCTTCTTCGCCGCGTCCTCCTGTTTCGCGGGGGCCTCCTTCTTGGGCTCCTCCTTCCGCTCGGGCTCTTCCTTCCGCCCGTCCCCCCGCTTCTGCGCGGCTTCCGCCCCCTTCCCGGGCGTTCCGCCGGCCGGCCGCACCGGCTCCGGAGCCGGTGCGGAG
The DNA here is from genome assembly GCF_042892575.1 of Streptomyces sp. NPDC001744. NCBI lineage: Bacteria > Bacillati > Actinomycetota > Actinomycetes > Kitasatosporales > Streptomycetaceae > Streptomyces > Streptomyces sp. NPDC001744. Next base: position 80,531 of record NZ_JBIAUG010000016.1, on the reverse strand, counting down.
GCGGTCGGACTCGGCGCGTCCTTCTTCTGCGCGGGCGCCCCGGTCCTCGTGGACGGGACGGTGGTCTCCGGCGCCTTGGGGGCGTAGTTCCCCGGCCGCACCGGTTCCTCGTCCTTCTGCAGGGTCCGGGCCGATGCCTGCTGAGCCATCCCCGCGGGCTCGGTCCTGTCGTCGCGGCCGGTGCCCATGACGAGGAACGGCACCGCTATCAGCAGTGCTCCCCCGATGCCCGCCGCGGCCAGCAGGGCCTTGGCGGGACGGCCCGGGGGAGGTTCGTCGCCACCGCCGCCGGTGTCCCCCGCCGACACGCCGGGCGGGCTCCCGCTCCCGGTCGCGGTGAGCGATCCGGCCTCCCCCTCACCGGCGTCGTCGTCCCTCTTCGCGGCGGCGGCCGGCTCCCCGGAGGGGGTGGTCCGCGCTTCGGAAGAGGCGGTGACGGCTTCGGCGCCGGCGGTGGCGGCCCCGGCGGTGGCGGACGTGGCCCCGGAGGTGGTGGACGCGGCCCCGGAGGAGGCCGGTTCCGGCACGGACGGGGACACGGGCACCACCACGGTCGGGGTCTCCTCACCGTGCGTGCCCGCGCCCCCGGAGGAGCCCGTCTCCTCCCCGGGGGCCGCGGCCCCGGCCTCGGCCGTCCGGGGGCGCAGCGCCTCGGAGCCGGGCTCCTCGGCCGTGCCGCGCATGGTGACGGCACGGCGTACCACGGGCCCCGTCAGCCCTTCTCTCTCCTGTGGTGACATCAAGTCTCCGCTTCTCTTCGGTCAGTCGGACGGCGGACGGCATACGGTCCGTTCCAGAGAACCCGCGCACGGCCACGGCCAGTCGTGGCGGCCCGGTGTCACGGGATGGCCGCGCAGCGCCTCGTCCAGACGGGCGAGTGCCGCGCGGTCGTCGGTGTCGAGTTCCGCGCCGCCGTGGCGGGCCGGGACGTCCGGCCCGGCGAGGGGCACCTCGCGCAGCAGGGTGAGCGGCGCACCGCCCTCCTCGCGCACGTCGAGCACCTTCAGGAGGGTGCCCGGCGGGAACACCACCTCGTTCCGGGCCCTTTCGCGCCCGGGGCGGTCGGTGAGCTGGCGCACGCGGCGCCCCGTCACCGACCACACGGCGTACTGCGCACCGCCCGGCCTCGGTACGCCGGTGCCGGCGGGCAGGGCGCACACGGGGGCGGGGCCGCGCAGCAGCGTGCCGGGCTCCAGGGCGCCGCCGTCCGGCCCGCCGTCGCCCGCGCCGCGGAACGAGAGGCCGCGGTACGAGGGCATCCGGCGCAGCCCGGAGGTCACGCAGGCGACGTACGGCAGCAGCCGATCCTCCCCGTCGTACAAGCCCCGCACCAGCGCTTCGGGGCTCAACGGGCCCTCAGGGGTGTGCAGGTAGAGGTGGAGGGCGATCAGGTCGGTGCGGGCCGCCTCCTGCTCCTGGCCGCGCAGGGCGGGCAGCCGGGTCAGCGTGCGGCTCACGGCGAGGCCGTGGCGGTCCCAGGCAGCGTCCGCGAGCGCCCGGAAGGCCGCGCGCTCGGCCGGGGTGCTGACGTGGTCGGGCCGGAACGGCACGGGCGGCAACGGTCCGAACGGGGTCGCCGGGGCGGCGGGGGCCGTTCGGGAGGCGGGAGGCGCTGGGGAGGCGGGGTTCGCCGGGACCGTCGGGGCGGAGGGGACGGGCGGAGTGACCGGAGCGGACGGGGTGACCGGAGCGGACGGGGCGGGCGGCTCCGTCGCGACGGCCGCCGCAGGGGGAACGGTGGAAGCGGTGGGGATGGCGGAGGCCACGGGTACGGCGCGCGGCGGGCCCACCGGGTCGGCCGCGTCACTCCCACCAGCCGGGTCCTCCGTGTTCACCGTCCCTTCCCTGGTGCCCGTGGCCTCCTCCTCGGCCGTGCCCTCCCCCTCGGCGGTGGCCTCCTCGTCGGCCGTGCCGCTCCCGTCGGCCGCGTCTCCGGAACGGCCGTCCGGGACGGCCTCGGCCGCCGGACGCCGCCGCACGGCGGGGATACGCGGCACCCCGGCCCCGGCGTCGGATCCGGCCCCGGACTCGGACTCGGCTCCGGCGGGTGCCTCCCGCGTCGGCTCCGTCTCCACGGGGGTCCTCACGGGCGTCTCCTCGTCCTCCCGGAGGCCGAGCAGCGCCGCGAACCGTGTCCTCCGTGCCGGGCGTCCGGCCGGTGTACGGGGCTCCCGGGCCGTGACCCCGGGGGGCCGCGGCGCCCCGGGGGCCCGGGGCGCGTCCGGTGTCCGCCCCTCCTGCGCGGGTACGCGGGTCCGCGCCTCGCCCGGGACGGCGCCGTCCGACCGCGGCGCGGACTCCGGCGGGCTCCCGGCACGGCCGCCGCCGGGTGCGGCCGGGCCGGACGCGGTGGCCGCCCGGTCCGGTCGTACCACGGGGCCGGGGGCCCGTCCGTCCTGCCCCGCCCCGCCGTGCCCGGCGGCCCCGGGCGCGGGGGGCCGGACGGCCGCGGCACCGGCCGGAGCCGTCGCGGCGGACCCGCTCCGCGCCGCCGTACGACCGGGCTCCCGGCCACGGGGAGCCGCCGGGCCGTCCGGCACCGGCAGCGGCGCGCCCGTCGTCGGCAGCGCGCCGGCGGACGGGTGGGGGGCCGGCGCGGGACCGGCGGACGGACGGGAGGCCGGCGCGGGACCGGCGGTGTTGCGCCCGGCGCGTGCCGGGCGGGGCGCGAAGCGCAGGGCGCGGGCGCCGTGCCGGGCCGCGAGGGCCCGCAGCGCCTGTCCGCCGTCCACGGCCGTGCCGTGGACGTACAGGCGCGCCCTCCCCGCCGCGTCGGCGTCGAGGCCGGACAGCAGCCGGGCGAGTTCGGGCCAGAGCGAGGCGTCGAGCGGCTCGCCGGGGCGGCCGACCTCGATGGCGGGCCCCTCGGCGTCCACCTCGCGGTCGAGCGGGGCCGGGGCGGGGTCCTCGTCGGTGTCCGGTTCCCCGTCCCCGGTGATCCAGAGTCCGGCGCGGGTCACCGTGGCGCACCACCGGTCGGAGAGGCGGACCGTCCCCCGCTCGGCGTTGCCGGGGCCCGGGACCGGCGCTCTCCACCGGAGGAGCCGGGGGGCGGGCGCGGGTTCGTCCCCGGTGGCGGGGGCGCACACCACCGCGTCCACGAACGGCCGCCAGCGCGGGGCTCCGTCGGGGCCGACGACCACGGACCGGACGGCGGCGCGTTCCGTGGGGGTGGCCGGGGCGAGCAGCGGCATGCCGGTGTACACCACGACCTCCGTGCCGAACCGTTCGGCCGCCTGCCGACCGGTGCGCAGGATGTCCCGGGGGCTCCCGGGGGCGAGCCGCACCCGGGCCCGCAGAGCGGCGGGCAGCGCGCCGAGCACCTCTCCGACGTCGGCCGCCGAGACGTCTCCGCCCTCGGGGACGCCGACCAGGACGGTCGGTCCCCGGGGGTCCACCGGCACCGAGTAGCACAGGTCCCCGCGCGCGGGCCCGGTCGCGTACGGCGAACGCGCCAGCAGCCCGGCGGGGATCTGGTGGATCACACAGCCGCTGTCGGTGCGCTCCGGGACCCGCTCGACCCCGGGCTGCCAGGCGGGCGACGGCTGGCGCGTGCCCAGGGCCACCGGCCGGACCCCGGGGGTGAAGCTCCACCAGCCCCGGACGCGGGGCGGGTCGGGGCGGACGAAGAGGGAGCCGCCGGGGACGAGTTGGACCTCGCCGTCCGGGGCGATCACCTCCCACTCCCACGCCTCGGCGACCCGTCGGGCCACCGAGGGCCGGTCGGGGTGTTCCTCCCCGGCTCCGGACATCACGAGCCGGACGGTGTGCGTGCCCGCCGCGCGCAGGGCGTCGAACAACTCGCTCAGCCGCCGCCAGAACTCCCCGGCCGGGGCACCGTCCGGGCCCACCACGCCGGTGACGACGGTGGTGACCCCCTCCTCCGCTCCCAGCAGGTCGGCGAGTTCGTGCACGGCGGTCTGGCCGATCGTGGTGTCGTGCGCGGCGCGGAGCAGTACCAGCGTGCCGTACTCCTCGGTGAACAGGGTCTGATCGGGGCGCTGTTCGGCCGTGCCGTTCCGCTCGGGCGGGGGAACGGACGCGGGGGCCCGACCGGTTCCCCGCCCCGCCCTGGCCCGGCCGCCGAACCACTTCGACCGGTCACCACCGGAACGGCTCACGTCGTCTCTCCTTCGTACCCGGCCCGGCCGGTGCGGCGCACCCGCTCGGGATCTCTTGCGTCACGTGGTCGTCCGGTCCGCCCTCGCGTGAGGGGTGGCGTGTCGTACCGGAGGAACCGGATCGTACGGAGCGGAGTGCGCGGGCGGCTCACGGGGTCCCGTCGGCGGCGGCAGGACCGGGAAGCGCCGCCGTCCCGCCCCCTCCGGTTCGGCGTCATCCCCTTCGGTCAGGCACGGGCGACCCCGTCGAGAGCGCTCTCCGGCGCGGTCGCGTCCCCGGGGGACGCGGACGGTGACCGGACGGTTCCGGCCTCCGCGTGCCCGGTCCCGGTCTCCCCGTGCCCGGCTCCGGTCCCCGCGTGCCCGGTCCCGTCGTCCGCTTCCCGGGCGGCGGCCGCCATGACGTCCGCCAGGCCGTCCGCGGTCATCACCATGCTGACCGGGGCGGAGCTGTTGACGGACAGGCTGTGCCCCTCCGGCAGCCGCTCCAGGAGCACGGGCACCCGCACCCGCTCGAACCCGAGGCGCCCGGCCGCGTGCAGGTACGGGGGCGAGGTGTAGACCGGGACCACCGGCGTGCCGTCGGGCGCCGACGCGCTGACCGGTCGGCCGTCCGCCGTGACCAGCACCGCGACCTCCGCGCGGGCCAGGGCGAGGGCGACGTCCTCCACCGGGCCGTAGCCGGTGGTGGCGAGCTGGATGGCGGCGTCCACGTCGTCCTCGGGCTCGGGCCAGCCGAGCGCCTCCGGGGAGGGGCGGTAGTCCTCGTTGTCCCGCCACTCGACGATCTCGCCGGCGTCGTCGGAGCGCCACCGGCCCACCACGGCCCAGTCCGGCGGGGCGCCCTCGCCCCGCCACGCGGGGTCGGTGAGGTGGAGCCAGTGGTTCGGGGCGAGCCTGGCCGCCTCGACGAACTCCTCCGGCGCCTGCGGCACCCCGTCGTCCCCGGGTGCCGCCGCGTCCGGCGCGGCCTCCTCCCCACCGGTCGGGGGCTCGTCCGTACCGGTGGGGACGACCGCGGCGGAACCTCCGTCGTCGCTCATGCTGTCCTCGCTCACTGGGCCGACTGGTTCGCCGTGGGGAAGGTCCGGTGGAACCGACGAACGGACGCTCCCCCGGCGGGCCTTCCGCGCGCCCGCCCGGCCGGAGCCGCGAACACCCCGGCCACGCCCTTCGTCCCACGCATCATCACATGAGGGGGCGGATCGTGGTCCGCCGCCTGAGCTGTTCTTGAGATACCGGACTTCCGGCCCGTCCCCGGCGGGAACCCTCCTCGCGTACGCCTCCCTCCGCACGCGCGTCCGCCGGGCCGGCGTCACGCCCCCTCCCCCCGGACGCCGTTCCCGCCGTCCCCGGGCCGGTCCCCGGCGTACTCCTCGGAACCCGGCCCCGGCGGCCGGTCCGGCGGCGCGGGGTGCGCCCGCCGCGGGTCGGCCGGGCGGGCCGTCCCGGTCAGGTACCGGTCGTCGTCGCGCACCAGGAGGACGGACGGGCCTGTTCCGGCGCCGTACTCGGTCACCGTCCCGTCCGGTCCGGCGAGGACGACGGCGGCGCCCGTCTCGCGCGCGGCGGCGGACAGGACGGCCGCGTGGACCGTGCGGACGGCGGCGGCCGGGTCGAGGGAGTACTCGGGGAACGCGGCCAGCAGGGCGAACCGCTGGAGCGGGGTGAGCGGCACGTCGCGGAGCGGCAGGGTGTCGCCGCGCATGACCGCCTCCGCCGCCTGGCCGGGAGGGAGTTCGACGCCGATGCCCTTCAACACGTCGGTGCCGACGTCGAGATCGCCGTTCAGGCCCGGTCCGGAGGCGTCCGGCAGGTCCGTTCCGGTCACCCGCTCGATCATCCGGCCGAGCAACGCTCCCCCGGTCACCGGCGGTTCGAGGCCGGACGCGCGCAGGGCGTGTGCCAGCGCCTCGCCGAGGCCGTCCCCGGGCGCCTCGACGGCGCGCAGGTCGAAGACGGTGTCCCGCAGCCGGGCGGTGGCCGGGCCGGTGCGCTCGTAGGGGCGGTCCGGCCGGCCGGCGGGGGCTCGCGTCCCGTCGTGCCCGCCGAACGCCTCCGTCCGCGGGGCGGCCGGGCCGGCGGCGGACGTCACCGGTGCGACCGGGACGGTGGTGCCGCCGGTGACGACGACGTCGGTCACGGGCCGGTAGCCGGGGGGCGCGGGCCGGACGTCCTGCGGCCGGACGAGCGCGAAGTCGGCCGCGGTCAGCGGGTTGCCCGCGGAGTCCGGTTCCAGGGCGACGGTGGTCCTGCCCGTCGCCGGATCGGTGTGGAGCGTCGGCGTGCCGTACGCCGCCCACAGGGGGCGGCCCGTCAGCAGGGCGCCCTGGCCCGGCAGGCTGTCCACGACCGGTTCGCCGGGGCGGGGCCGGGAGCCGGGGACCAGGAGGACGCCGGGGTGGCCCAGGGGGAGGTGGCCCGTCCCCGCGTCGCGGTACATCAGTTCGGCGACCTCCTCGTGCGGCGCGGCGACCCCGCGCACGTCGATCCGGCCGCCGTCACGGCGGTCCGCCCGGTACAGCCAGGGCCGTCCGGAACCGGGCGCCCCGGGGCTCCCCGTGTACCAGGGCGCCGGGACCGTCGAGTCGGCCACGAGCGTGCCGTCGGGCGCGCGGCGCAGCAGGGTCAGGCGCGACGGGTCGAAGTCGACGGTGCCGGCCGGGCTGCCGGTGTGGTCCCGGCCGATCACCGAACCGTCCTTGCCCCGGATGCGCGTGGTGTCCGCGTACGCGCCGCTCGCCTCCAGGAAGGCGACGGCGACCTCCCGGGGCCGGCGGGGGTCGCGCCCGGCGGCGACGGCGAGGCGCGTGAGCTGGAGGAAGGCGTTGCGGTACTTCGGGTCGGGCGCGTCCAGGTGCAGGACGGCGGCGGCGATCCGGTCCACCTCGTCGTTCCCGCCCCGGGTCTGGAGGGCGCGCAGCGTCTCCCTGGTCCTGAGGTCGGCCCACAGCAGCCGCGACCGTTCCGCGGGGCCCACTCGCGCGGTTCCCGGCAGGCGCAGGACCTGGGCGACGAGGGCGTCGACGGCGGGATCGTCCGTGAGCCTGCCCACGGCCTCGACGACGGCCGGAATCCGGACGTGGTCGGAGAGCCGGGCCGCCGGGTCCCGGTCCAGCCGTTCCGCGGCCCGCCGCAACACCTGTGCCCTGGCCTCGCGGTCGAGGGGCGCGCCCGGCGCGTGCCGCTGGTGGTCGGCCGCCGCGACGCGGTCGAACAGCTCCACGGTGAACAGCGGCAGCCGCGCCAGCGCGGGGTCGTTGCGCGCCATCAGGTCCAGGGCGCCCGCGCCGCGCAGCAGGGCCGGGTAGGCGTCGGCCCGCCACTCGATCCCGGCGCCGAACTCCAGGCGGAGCAGACGGACCAGTCTCAGCGTGCGCTCGCGGACGTCGTCCGGGGCCGGTCCGGGGTCGCCGTGCAGCCCCGCCGCGCGGGCGCGCTCGTCCAGGTCGGCGCCCTTCGGCTCGGGCAGGACGCGGTCGAAGCCGTACTCGGTGCCCCGGACGTCGATGTCCACGCCGATGTACTCCCCCTGGGGGGTGGAGACGGCGGCGAGGACCTGGCGCCGGGACGCGTACACCACCACGTTCTCGTCGTCGGCGAGCCGCTGGGCCTCGCTGGACGCGGCCAGCGGGTCGGGGACGAACGGCGGCGGGCCGTACGGGCCGGTGAACGCGCCCGCCGCCCCGGCCTGGCCGCCGAAGCAGACGATCTTCACGACGCGCTTCTTGCCGCTCATGCTCGGACGCCGTCGCAGCACCCCCGAGGTCTGCGGGCCGCTCGTGACGACGGTCCCGCCGCCCTCCACCGACCACGCGCTGCGGTCGGGCATGCCGTGCCTGGCGTCGAAGTACGGGTCGTCGGCGGGATCGTCCGTCCACCAGGGCAGTTCGACCGGTGCGCCGAAGGTCCGGGTCACGGGGTCGTAGTGGACGAAGTGCGTCGCCCGCGCCACCTTCGTCGCCATCAGGGCCCTGCGGCGCAGGGCCTGGGGGTGTTCGGTGAGCGGGACGGACATGCGCCCGGTCGGACGCCGGTCGCGGCCGATGACGGGCAGGGAGACCACCTGGTGCTCCCACTCCTCGCCGCCCGGCGCGGGCGCGGCGGACAGGGTGGGGTCGCTGAGCAGCCAGTCGCCGACGATGCCGAGGCCCGGCGTCGTATCGCGCCCGATCCCCGTCCGGCCGGGCCGGCCGGGGAACGGTCCGAGGGCCACGCCGCCGCTGGAGGACCAGACGGGCCGGCCGAGGCCGACGGCGCTGTCGCGCGGCAGCGTGGCGCTCCCGGCCGCCGCGTACGGGACGAGCATGAGCAGGGGCACGTCACCGGGCAGCCCCTTCAGAACCGCGTCGTGCGCGAGCAGTTCGGCCACGACCTCCTTCGCCGCCCGGCGCTCGAACCCGCCCCGGCCCCGGACCACGACCGTGGCGGGGTCCCCGTCGGCCACCAGCGCGTACGGGGTCGGCCCGCCGTGCCATCCGGCGGGCACGGGGGCGTCGAGGGCGAACGTGCCGTCCGGCCGGCGTACGGCGTCGTGGACGGTGTCCAGGTCGACGGGCAGGGCCGGCGGCCGGCCGGTCCAGTCGATGCCGCTCAGCCCGCCGAGGGCGGTGAAACGGACCTCGTCGCTCAGCGCGCCCTTCAGGTAGAGGTGGAACGCGGCGAGCCGGGCGAGCCGGGTGGCGCCCGTCATCGCCGGGTCCATCGCCACCCGGAACAGCTCGGAGTGGTCGCCGCGCGTGACGGGCGCCCGCGCGTCCAGGCTGAGCACGTGGCGGGCGAGCGCGTCCAGGTCCAGGGGGCCGCCGCGCAGGGCCGGGACGCCGGCGCGCAGCGCGTTCAGGCGCCGCAGCGCCTCCCGTGCGCCCGGGACCGGCCGCTGCCCGAACAGGGTGTTCATGATCGAGTCGTAGTGGGCCTCGGGGTCGTACGGGGCGGCCGTGGCGGTGCCGGTCCCGGTGCCGGCTCCGGCTCCGGCTCCGGTGAAGGACGCCTCGGCGTGGACCGCGGTGAACGCGGGCGGCGTCCCGTCCTCCACGGGGACGGCGAACACCTTCGGGGCGGGCGGGGAGTCCGGGGTGTCGTCCGGGCCCGGTGCGGCCGGGGTCTCGTCCCGGCCCGGTACGGCCGGGATTCCGGCGGTCGTTCCCGCGGCCGGAACCCCGGCGGGTGTTCCTGCGGCCGGAACCCCGGCGGGTGTTCCTGCGGGTGTTCCGACGGGTGCGAGGAAGGGCCGTACGGCGGTGCCCCGCCGGGGTGCGAACGGCGGGCGCCCCGGCTGGTCCGGCGGGACGGAGAGGGTGCCCGGGGCGCCGTACTGGGTGCCGAAGGCGGCCTTGCCGGATGTCCAGGGCCGGTTCCGCCGCTCGCCGAACGTGCCGAGCCGCGCGTCGGGGGAGACGTACGAGATCGTCCCCGCGCGCCGCCCGGAGTCCGCCGCCCTTCGCGGGCCGCCGTCCTCGCCGGGTCCGGAGCCGGGATCGACCGAGACGGTGCCGGCCGTCCGGCCGTCCGGCGCGGTGACGGGAAGGACGTACGCGTCCCGCTCCCAGTCCCCCGGCGTGGTGACCGGCTCCACGGGCGCGGGCGGGATCGTGACGAAGGTGCGGCGGGGCTCACCCTCGGCGCCCGCCAGGCCGAACACCGGCCGCACGGCGTGTTCCTGAAGCTCGATCACTTCCGGGACGCCGCCGGTGGCCACCACGGTGCGGCGCAGCCGGGTGGCGAGCGTCGCGGGCCCCGTGCGGTCCTCGCGGGCGAGGCCCGGGATCATCGCCGCCACCGGGGCGCCCGCCGGCATCCCGGTGAGAACCGGGTCGAGAGCCAGCAGTTCGGCCAGTACCTCGGACGGCACGTCGCGCGCGAACCCGGCACGGCCCCGCACCGGGTGCCGGTCCCCGCCGGAGGCCACCAGCAGGTAGACGTCGGGCGCGGCGGCCCAGGGCGCCGGGGCCGCTCCGCCGACGGTGTCGCCCCGCGGCCCTCGGGACCGTACGGCGGTGGTGGTGAGGTCGAGGTCGGCCGGGAGCGGGACGCCGGTCCAGTTGACGCCGTGCGGGCGGCCGTGGGCGTCGGTGACCCGGAAGCGGTCGTCGAACACGCCCCGGTCCACCAGGTGCAGCGCGCTCAGGGCCGCGAGGCTCGCCGGGTTCCGTGCCCCGGGCGACGCCGCGAGCCGGACCAGCTCGGCACGCGGGTCACCGGTCACCGGCTCTCCGGGGTCGAGCAGCAGGACGCGGCGGGCCAGCCGGTCCATGTCGAACGGCCCGTCGCGCAGTTCGGGGTCGGCCGCGCGCAGTCGGCCGAGCCGGGTCCGGGCGAGCTGCTCCTCGGGCGAGGGCGCCGCCGGGGCCGGGGAGGGACCGAGCCCCCCGGCCCGGTCGTGGCGCCGGCGCCGTCCCCCCGGCCGCTCGTCGCCGGACCGGTCGCGGGTGCGGGTGCCGGGCGCGGCGCGGGGGATGCCGGCGGGATCGGCGGGGGCGCCGGAGGAGGCGGCGTCCGGGGTCGGGGCCGGGGCCGTGGAGGAGCCCGCGGGCGTCTCGGCCGGAACGCCGGGGGGCGGGGCGGGGACGAAACGGGGGCGGGCGTCGCTGCCCTCGTAGTGCTCGGTCCCGGTCCCCGGGTGTCCGGCCGACGGCATCCGGGCGCTGCGGAACAGTTCGATCTCCCACGTGGCGCTCTCGGGACCGATCCCCCGCGTCAGTCCGCGCTGCGCCGTGCGCCCGTCGGCCCGGTAGCGGTACCAGGCGATGTCCATCCGTACGTCGAAGGCGTGGGCCAGCAGGTGCGGGAAGACGTCGCCGACGTCGGAGTTCCAGTGGTTGTTCCAGTCCAGGACCGCGGACCTCAGGGCGGCCAGCTCCGACCGGTTCAGCGGGGTGTGCCGGAGGACCAGGTGGCGCAGCTCGCCCAGGAGCGCGGCCCGGCCCGGGAACTCCCTCCGGTCGGGCACGGGCACGCCGAGGCCGGTCAGCCGGACCACGAGGTCCCCCTCGTCCAGCGCGTGCAGTTCGGCGGCGAGCCCGCCGGGGGCGGAGGAGCGGAGTTGGACGACGATCTCGGCGGGCAGCCTTCCCCCGCTCGCCGTCAGGTAGTCCGCCACGAAACGCCGCAGGGCGGCCAGGACGTGCCGGTCGTCGGGGCGGGGCGCGCCCGTGGCGGCCAGGTCGTCGCGGACCCGGCCGACGTCGGAGAGCCAGGCGTACGCGGACAGGTCGGCGGCGGACCGGGCCGGGCCGGAAGCCTCCGGAGGCCCGAACAGCCGGTCCCGGACGAGCCGCGGGTCGCTCGCCACGAACGCGTGCAGCAGGCAGCCGCCGTCCGGGGCGACCGGCAGCGCCCGCCCCCGGGCCCAGCCCTGAGCGGTGTCCGCCGGGGTCGTCATGACCGGGGTCCCGGAGGCGGGCTCCGGCGGACGCCCGGACGGTCGCTCCGGCGGCTTCCCGGTCCGGGGCGCACCGCTCGTACCCGGTTCGCCGCTCGTGGCCGACGCCGTGGGAGCCGGGGACACGGGGGCCGGAGGCGTGAGGGCCGGGGACACGGGGGGCGTGGGAGCGGGGACCGGCCGTGTCTCCGGGGCCGTGGACTCCGGGCGCGCCCCGGGGATCACGGGCGCCGCGGGCATCGTGCGCGGCGGTACGCGGCGCGGACGTTTGGCGGACCGTGCGGTGCGGGACGTCCGGGCCGGACGCTTGGCTCCCGCGCGGACGCGGGGAAGCGGGCCGTCGGTGGGCGGGCGGAAGGGCCGGACGGCGCCCGGCCGTACGGTCACGAAGTCGGCGACGGTGCGGCGGCGCCCGTCCCGGTCCGGGGCCAGGGCCACGGTGGTGCGCCCGTCCGGACCGGTGAGGAGGTCCGCCCCGCCGTACGCCGTGTGCGCCGTGACCCCGGTGGCGCGGACGACGGCGTCCAGGAGCGCTTCGGCGGCCGGTGCCGCCGTGGCGGGGTCGGCGGCCGGGAGCAGCAGGACGATGTCGCTCCCCTCGGGGCGCTCCGGATCGATGTACAGCAGATGGGCGAGGTCCTCCGGCGGGATCCGCCCGGACAGCGCCCCCTCGCCCAGGGGGCCGGCGAGCCCGACCAGCCAGGGCCGGCGGCCGTCCTCGCGGTGCCACGGCGCCCTGCCGGCGACGCCGTCGGGGGACGTCCCGTCCGCTCCGGTCCCGACCAGGGTGACCCGGCTCGTGTCGACGTCCAGGGTGCCGGGGGGCCCGTCCAGGTCCCGGCCCGCCGGCGAGCCGTCGGGGCGCCGGACGACGCGTTCCGGGGCGAACGAGCCCTGGGTGGCCAGGCGGAACGTGCCGAGCCGCATGCTGCTGCCCAGGTCCGTCCCGACGTTCCCGGCCCGTTCCACCAGGCGCAGCAGCTCCGGGCGCCGGGCCGGGTCGGGGGCGGCGAGGTGCAGGACGCGCGCGGCGAAGGCGTCCACGTCCCGGCCCACGTCCCGCAGGGCCGTCACCCCGCGCCGCTCCAGGACGAATCCGGCCAGCACCGCCAGGCTGGGCACGGCGGCCATCTCCGGGTCCCGGGCGGCGGCCAGTACCTCCCGCATCTGCTCCATGGTCACGACGCTGTCGGGCGGGAGCATCAGGACGTGGCGGGTGAGCACGGCGAAGTCCGGGGGGCCGTCCGCGAGTTCGGGGACGTTCCGTCGCAGCTCCTCCAGTCGTTCCACGGCGTCGCCCAGGCCGATCCGCCGGGAGGGCGGGAGGACGCGCGCACGGGACGGGGGCGTGTCCGGTCCCGTCGGCAGCGGCCGGTTGACCAGTGGGGTGAGGCCCTTTCCGCGCAGCAGGTCCCCGTGCTTGGGCGTGCCCTTGCCGCCGGGCGGGCCGGCCGGGTCCACCACGGTCGCCGGAGGGAGCGGGAGGGGCGGGAGGGGGGCCGGCGGCGTGGCCGGGCGGGTGGTGCGGAAGTCCCGGGGGCCGCGCGGGTTGACCGGCCGGCGGGGCACCGCCGCGAGGAAGTCGCCGCCGCGTTCGTAGAGGACGACGGCGTTGCCCGCGTCGCCGGACGCGGTCCCGAAGGTGTCGAAGGTGCCGTTCTCGTGCACGAGCGTCACGTGCAGGCCCAGACCGTCCGCCACCGTCGCGGCGGCGAGCAGCGCCGTCTCCCGGTTCCAGCGGCGGGCGGCCAGCAGGTGCGCCCTGATCAGCCCCTCGCGCACCCGGTCGGACAGCGGCGGGAGGGCCGCGGGGAGCCGGCCGCCGCCGCGCCGGAAGTCCCGGAGGAGCCCGTCCGCCAGGGGCCGCTCGATCCCGGCCCCGTACAGCTCCTCCTCCGTGAAGGTCGCCCGGGGGTCGAGCCGGGCGCCCGCCGGCAGGGGTGCCGAGGCCAGCACGCCCGCCGGGTCGCCGGTGCCGGGCGCGTTCCCGGGGTTCGCGCCCCGGGCGATCGCGAGGGCGGAGTGGAACCCGTTGCCGCTCCCGGCGGGGGGCTCCACCAGGTCGTGGACGTAGCCGTCGGGGTCGGTCAGCGTCCGGGGGTCGGAGGCGGCGTCGAACCTGGGCAGGTCCGTGTACGTCGCGTCGTCCAGGCCCTCCCAGGTCCAGGGGCGGGTGGCGTGGGCGGTCAGCAGGGAGTCGTCCACCGGGGTTTCGGGCTTCGGCGGGGGCGGTGGCCCCTCGGCCACGGCGTCCGCGTCGACGGCCCGGAAGCGGCGGTCGGCCAGGTGGAGCACGACGCGCTCGGCGTCGTCGGACAGCGGGACGTCCGGGTCGGGCGGGAAGTCCTGGTACGTGCCGTCCTCCCGGACGACCCGTACGCCCACCCCGTACCGCAGGGCGGCGAGCGCGGGCAGGACGTCGGCGGCGGCGTGGTTCCAGCCGGTGTCGTCCGCGGCGTCGGCGGCGCGCCGCAACTGGGCGGCGGCGAGCCCGCGCCGCTGGGCGGGGCTCAGCGGCAGGTAACGCCGGTCGGGCGTCGGCCGGTCGCCCGCCGAGTGCGGGACCACGCCGAGGGCGTCGAACTCCCGGCGCTGCGGGGTGTCGGCGCCCAGGTCGAGGGCGGCGGCGTCCAGTTCGGCGGCGGTGAAGGTGTCCGTCTCGTCCGGGGCCAGGTGGGCGAGGAGCGGCGAGTCCAGGGGCAGCCGGCCGACCGTGTCGGCGAACACGGCCCGCAGCCCGGCGGGTTCCAGGGGGTTGCCGTCGGCGTCGGCGCGGGCGGCGGGCAGCGCCCGCTGGAGCGCGCGGTAGAAGGAGTCGTCCGCCGGGACGTCGTGCAGCCGGTGGGTGGTCCCCAGCGGGGACCTGAGCGCGGGAGCGCCGTCGCCGAGGACGGTGACGGGGGCGTAGCGCGGCGGCTCCCCGCTCTCGGGCTCCTCGGTCTCGGGCTCCTCGGTGATCGTTTCGAGGCCGCCCGGCGTCGTCTTCGCCGTGGTCTCCGGCCCCGGTTCCGGCATCGCGGGTTCGGGCACCCCGCCGCGGGTCGTCCGGGCGCCGGGCGCGCCCGGCGGGTCCTCGGGCAGCCGGTACCACCGGGTCAGCCGGTCGGCCCCGGCCCGCAGTCCGTGGAGGGTTTCCGCCGCCGCCTCGGCCTTCTGTTCCTGGGCGCGGATCTCGTCGAGGCGGGTGTCCAGGGAGAGCCGGGCCGCGCGGTACACCCGGGCGGCGGCGTGCGCCGCGTCGCGCGCGCTCGCCACGCGTTCGTCGGCCGCGGCGCGCCGCCGCTCGAAGGCGAGGCGCGCCCCGGCCGTCATCCGGTCCCGCTCACGGCGCCGGACGGCCTCGACGTGGGCGTCGGCCTCGGCCAGGGCCCGGTGGGCGGAGGCGGTCCGCGCGGCGAGGGCTTCGTGCCGCGCGGCAGGGGCGTCCTCCGTCAGGGTCTCCAGCAGGACGTCCTGGTAAGCGCGTCGCGCCCGCGCGGCCGCTTCGGCGGCGGCCCGTACCGCGCCGCCCGCCGGTTCGGGGAGGCCGGCCGGGTCCTGCCGGAGCACCGCGCGGGCCTCGGCCGTCGCGGCGTCGAACTCCCGGCGCGCGGCGGCCCGTTCGGCCAGGGCCTCCCTCCTGGCGGTCCGCAGGTCCCACCGGGCCGCCGCGCGCACCGTCCGGGCGGCCTCGGCCTCCTCGTGCAGATCGGGCAGGCCGCGGCGCAGTTCCCAGTACGCCTCGTCCTCGTCGGCCCACGCCTTGGCGGCCTCCTTGACCTTGTCCCAGGCCCCCGCGACGGTCTCGGGGAAGGTGTCGTCGGTGATGAGGCCGAGGTGCCGGGCGACGTCCTCCCGCACCCAGGCGAGCACCTGGGTGCGCGTCTCGACGGCCTGCGGGCCGGGGGCGACGCCGCCGAGGGAGCCGAGGAGGTGCTCGCGGAGCCACTTGACGCCCGAGAGGTCCTTGAACTGCCGGTGGACCTCGGCGACGCTCAGCCAGGCCGTGGGGATGGCGAAGGCGAAGACCCGGCCCGTGCTGGGCTTGACGTTGACCTGGCGGGCCATGTCGTTGGCGATCACCCGTCCGTCGCTGTCGGAGGTGTCGGCGCCGGTGCCGGAGGCCCCCGGGTTGGCCGCGCCGACGTTGTCCGACTTCAGGGCGGGGGCGGCGCCGATGGCGGTGTTGTGGTCGCCGCCGTAGACGGCGGTCTCGTTGTCGCTCTCGGTGATCCGGGTCGAGGACTCCATCCGGGCGCCGTCGGCGACCGCCAGGAGCACCGCGCCGGAGAAGTCCGGCCGGGAGAACAGCCGGAGGGTGCCCTCCGAGTGGTCCGAGAGGGCGTTCTCGACCAGGCCGCTGGTCTCGTACCCCGTGTCGGCCGAGGCGTGCTCGAAGAACGCGGAGAGCGCCCCGGGGCCGTGGGAGTCCTCCAGGACCTGCGCGGAGCCGGTGCCCTCGGCGGTCAGGGGGGTGATCCGCGCGGTGCGCAGCGCCCGTTCCAGCTCCTCGCCGCCCAGCCGGCCCGAGACCCGGGCCAGCCGGTTGTCGTACGCCCTGCCCAGGGCGAGGGTACTCGCGGCCAGGACGTTCTCCGCGCCGACGATGTTGCGGACGTGGAAGCCGTTCTCCGGCGGGGCGAACGGCTTCCGCGTCCCGTCCGGCAGGTCGACGGAGCGCCAGGAGTCGAGGTCGCCGGTGGTTCCGGGGGGCCGTTTCAGCGGGTTGTCGTCCCCGGTGAGCACGGTCACCTCGGCGGGCGGGTCGTCGATCTCGGCGGGGGCGAGCCGGTCGGCGGGGTCCGCCGGGGCGCCGGGGGCGGCCGGGCGCATCAGGCTGAGCGGGACGATCTCCCGCTGGCTGCCGACCTCGCCGTTCTCCTCGATCCGGCGGGCACCGCGTCCCCAGCTCTCGTCGCCCCGTTCGCGGCCCAGTTCCATGGTGATGCGCAGCCGGTAGCGGGTGGCGTACTCGGCGTGCGGTTCGCTGGTGTACGAGGTCCACAGGCGGCCCCGGGAGCGGGACCCGCTCGCCGCGATCGTCTGCCGGTTGGAGCCGGTCTCGGTGAGGGAGGGGCCCGCCATGGGCGCGCCCGCGTCACCGGTGTGGACGCCCTCGGTGACCGCCGTTCCGGCGTCGCTGCCCCGCCCGGCGAGGAAGGCTTCGTCGAAGGTCTCGGTCGCCCACCGGTGGTCCTCCAGCTCGGTGCGCGGCCAGAGCCGTACGAACTCGGCCTCGCCCACGGGTTCGAGCCGCACCCGTACGCGGACGTCGCGTCCGCCGATCCGCACGCGCTTCCAGGCGAAGGAGCTGATGCGGGCCGTCACCGAGGAACCGGTGCCCTGCATCTCGCGGCGCAGCGCCCGGGTGACGCGGGCCGAGGTCAGCCGGTGGATCGCCTCCCGGCTGTCCTCGTCGAGGCCCAGCCCGTCCAGGCGGTTCGCGAACCGCTCCACCACCTGACTGGTGTCCAGGGCGTTGACCGGGTAGACGGCGAAGGGGGCCCGGTGGAACCAGCCGGGCCGGAGCCACCGGCGGCGGGTGTAGCGAGGGCCGCCGCCGAGGGCGTCGCCGTCGATCAGGCCGAGCTGGTGGGCGACCCGCTCGGGCAGGTGGCCCAGCCAGCCGCCCTTGACGACCTGGCGTTCGCCGGCCCAGTCGTGCAGTCTGCGCACCACCTTGCCCAGCGGGGAGAGCAGGCCCGAGGAGCGGGTCTCGACGGCCACCTCGTGCTCGGCGTCGCCGACGGCCAGCACCTGGTGTCCCTGGTCGACGCGGTTGATGTCCGAGGTGACGGTGCGCACCACGGTGCCGCTGGTCCCCCGGCTGCGCCACCACGGCTGCCAGGACGCCCCGTAACCGCCGGTCACGCCGGGGCCGTTCGGGTGGGAGTGGCCGTAGACGGCCGTGATGCCCGCGTGCTGGGTGAAGGTCCTGCTCTGGCCCCCCGACGCCTTGGTGGAGCCGCCGAGCGTCAGCTCGGTCTCCATCGGCTGCGGGCGGGTCAGCGCCCGCACGTTGGTGATCCGCATGCGGTGGACGACCGTGGCCAGCCAGTCGAGGTACGGGCCCTTGCCGAACAGTCCGGTGGTGCGCGAGCCGGTGGCGGAGGCGTTCTGGTCGGCGTTGGCGGTGAGGAACTGCGGTTGTTCCGGACGGACGGCGGCGTCGTGGGCGGGGGCGCCCTCGCGGGTCAGCTGCCACCTGCCGTGGGACGCCTTGTCCAGGGCCCGGTCCACGATGCCGCGCTCGTCCCGTACCTGCTTCGGGGCCACCACCGACAGGGTCTGGTGGGGCAGTCCGTCGAGTTCGCCCGGCCCGTGGCCGCCCTCGGTGGACGCGTCGAGGAGCTTCCTGGCGTCGCGCCGGCTCATCGGGGTGCGGACGACCGGCTCCGGGTCCAGGTACGGGTTGGCGGCGCCGGGGGCGTGCGGGTCGGTGGCCGGGGAGTGGTCGGCGGGGACGCTGAGCAGGACCTTGCCCAGGACGGCGGGGGTCCCGGCGCCGCCGCCGATGATGTCGCCCCGGCCCTTGGGTCCCCGGACGAACCACTGGGTGCCGAGGACGCCGAAGCTGACCAGGCCGCGCAGGAGGCTGCGGGGCCGCCAGTAGCCGCCGGTGCTGACCGTGAGGGCCAGGTCGTAGGAGTAGAGGTTGCCCGGCCTGGTGGTGATCGCCATGGGGTCGAACGTGGCGGTCGAGCCGTATCCCGACTCGTCCCGCGTCTGCCATCCGGCCTGGTAGCCGCCCTGGCCGGTGAGGGCGTGCGCGGCGAAGCCGATGTGGTCGGTGGCGGCGTCCCGCAGGGCCAGGACGCCCACGAGGCCGACCTCGGCGCCGTGGACCGCCTGCCGGGTCTCGTCGAGGGCGGTGGCGCCGGGGGCGCTGTGCCGCAGGAGGGTGTCCGTGGGCGACACGTAGGCGCGGCCGGTCAGTTCGGCGTCGATCCAGATGTAGTAGTGGCCGCGGGTGAACCGGCCGGGGTCGACCAGGCCGATGCGCAGGCCGGTCCGGGTCATCGCCTCCAGGTTCCCGGCCATGCTGTGGTGCGAGAGCGCGTTGATGACGGTCAGGGTGTTGTGCAGGACCATCTGGTAGTGGTTCCGGTTGCGCCACCGCTTGTCGCCGGGGTCGCCGAGGTCCTCCAGGCCGGCGACCATCGTGGGGTACCGGGCGGCGACGGCGGTCAGCACCTGCCGGGTGAAGGAGTCGAGCCGGTTGTGCTCGGCGAAGGCGGCGGACGGGCCGTCACCGGCCGGAGCGCCGTCCCCGTCCTCCAGCGGCACGTGGTCGTGGTCGGTGCCCTGCGGGAACCGTCTGCTGTAGCGGCCGTCGGCGTAGGTGAACTGCACGGGCCGGGACATGCCGAGGGTCGGCGGGCGGTCGGCGGTGAGGTAGGCGGGGGCGTACGGCTCGGTGCTCCCGAAGACGTTCTCGTCCTCCATGCCGGCCAGGCGGCGCGCCTCGGTGCGCGTCATCCGGTCCAGGCTCCAGGTGGTGAACGGGGTCGGGCTCGCGTCGCCGGTCTTGCGGATCCAGACGGTCTTCTCGACGCGGTACAGGTCGGTGGTGACGTTCTTGGCCCGGCCGACGGAGCGGACCGCGCCCGAGCCGCCGGTCGTCGCCGAGCGTCCCCGGACGTGTCCGACGCGCGCGCTGACGCCGAACTGGAGGCGGGGTTTGACCTTGTCCATCCAGCCGGAGACGAAGCCGAAGGTGGGCAGGGTGAACGTCGGGCCGACGAAGAGGGTGAAGTCCTTGGAGCGCGCCCTGGTCTGCTTGCGGGTGTTCTGGAGCGTGAGGAAGGCGGATTCCCGCATCTCCGTCTTGTCGGTCTCCGTGGCCAGGACGGCACGGCCCGGGACGACCCGTTCGATGACGAAGGCGCCCAGCGGGGTGTTCTTCTTGTCGTCGGCGAACAGCGGCCTGCCGGGTACGGCGGACTTGGCCAGCCGTCCGGAGAGCTGGTGGAGGTTCTGGGAGGACAGGAAGCGGTCCAGCTCGCGGTAGGCCGAGGAGCCGGGCGCGGCGCCGATCCGGGCCACCGCCCAGTCGCGGATGGCGGCGGCGGGGCCGAAGTCCTCGGTGATGACGAGCCGGTAGTCGGACTCGGGACCGAGGGCGAGCGTCCTCGGGGTGCGGCGGGGCGCGGCTCGGCGGGTCGCGGCCTCCGTCAGACGGGCCAGCAGCCCGTGCCGCACGCCGAAGGCGAACTCCGCGTCCGGCGCGGCCTCCCGGGCGGGCCTGGCCCGCCAGCCGGTGCCGAGCGCGCCCTTCCGCGCCGGGCGCGGCGGTTCCGCGTCGGTGACGCGGACCTCGACGTACGCGTCGTCCAGGTGCGGGTGCGAGGTGTCGAGCCCCCGGGACTCGCCCACGTTGAGGACCTTGTCCTGCGTGCCGTACGTGACTTCGCGGACGCGGCCGAGGCGTACGCCGAACCGTCCCCAGAGCGAGATGGGGCCCGGCTGCGGTCCCAGGGGGACGGTCGGCGCGAACTGGCGGGTCTGGCCGATCGTCTTGGACCCGCCGACGGTGGCCTGGGCGCGGTAGGCGTTGTCGACCTTGGTCGGTGAGGCGCCGTCGGTGAACTTGGTCCACTCGCCGTAGTTGCGGATCGTGACGCGCAGGGTGCGCAGCCGCCCCGACGTGGTGCGGTAGACGAACTCCCGGCCGTCGCCGGCGAAGGTCTGGGGGCGTTCCCGCACGGCCCGCCGGACCCGGTCGAGGACGGGCTCGTCGATGCCGCCGCCGCGCACCCGGCGGCGCTTGGCCGGTGCCCCGGCGGGGGCGGTTCCCGGGCCGCGGGCCGCCAGCTCGGTGCCGATGCGTTCCGTGATCCGCTCGATGCCCCGGATGTGCACCTCGCTCTGGCCGAAGGCGATCGGCATGGGGTCGCCCGTCCCGCCGTCGGTGAAGCCGAGGAAGCCGTCGACGTAGCCGGGCAGTCGGCTCTCGTCGGTGAACGCGCTGGGCCGGTGCACCCGCGGCGGGGGGAGCATCCCGGTGTCCACGCGTGCCGGGCGCCGTTCGTCCAGTTCCTCGTCGATCCGCACCCCGGCGGGTCTCGGCCGGGGATTCTGGCCGGGGGGCGGGGTGGGGCCGGGCGTCGAGGGCGGCTCGGACGGCGGCGGGGGCGAGGGCGGCGGGACCTCGGCGACGACGAGCGCGCGCTCCGGGCCGGGCGGCGGGGGGTCGAGGAAGGACGGACGGGTGCCGCGGCCGGGGGCCGGGGTCTCGATCTCCAGGGTGGCGGTGGCGGGACGGGGAGCCGGGGTCCCGGCCTCCGGGGTGGCGGTGGCGGGACGGAGGGCCGGGGTCCCGGCCTCCGGGGCCTCGGTGCGGGGGGTCGGCGTCCCCTCCGGCGGGCGGGACGCGTCGAACCCGACCGTCACCCCCGGCGCGGTGGCCGCCCGGTCGTTCCCGGCCCGGCCGTGGACGGCCAGGACGAAGTCGCCGGAGGTGAGCCGGTCCCCCGGCGCCACGTCCCGCTGGTAGGAGTCCAGTTCCTCGTCCAGGCGCGCCAGGAACCAGGCGCGCGCCGCTTCGGCACGCGCGCGGCCGGTCCTCCGGGCCCGTGCCGCCGGGCCCTCGCCGTACCCGGTGAACCTTCCCTCCGGCAGCGGCCGGCCCGCGTGCCGGGCGTCCAGGGCGGCCAGCGCCACCCGGTGCGCGAGGCCGTCGAGCTCCGCCCGCGCGGCGTCGGTCAGCGCGCGGGACCCCGGTGCGAAGCCGAGGCCGGTGGGACCGGTCGCCGCGCCCCTGCCCCCGGGCGGCGCCGCGTGTGCCGCCCCGCCGGCCGTACGGGCCGGGGCCCCCCGCCACGAGCGGAGCATCCGGGTCAGCGTGGTGTCCACCACGGTCGGGGCGATGCCCCGGGGCGCGGCGTACTCCGCGATCGTCCGGCCGAGTTCCGCGTAGGTCAGGGCCGTGCCGCGGGCCCGTTCCCACGCCCCGAACCCCTCCAGGAGTTCCCGGAACTCGACCGTCCGGTGCGGGGCGGTGTCGATGTCCGCGCCGTGCGTCTCCCTCAGCAGCCGGACCCACCGCAGCGTCCGGTCGGCCCTGTCCTGCCAGTCCGACGGCAGGCCCGCCACACCGGCCCAGGCGTTCAGGCGCGCCCACTGCGGGTCGGGCCGGAACTCCACGACCCGGTGCCGGGGCGCGTCGGGATGGTCGGTCTTGACGATCCGGGGCGGCATGCCGCCCTCCGCCGGGTGCACCGTGACCTGCCCGTCGAAGGCGAACACGGTCCTGCCGGTGCGGTTCGCGAGCGTCTGCGCCGCGAGGGCCGCCGCCAGCCGGTCCTTGTTCGGGGCGGGCTCCGCCATCTCGCACCACACCAGCCACACCGGTGCTTCCGGCGGCATGTCCCGCAGGACCGGGTCCCGGACGAGCAGCCTCCCGATCTCGTCGGGGGACACGACCTTGTACCGGTCCAGACCCCGTACGGGCAGCACCGCACGGCTCCTGTCCCCGTGCCCGACCACGACGTAGGCCCCGGCCAGGGACCGCCCCAGCGGACGCAGTTCGCTCTCCTTGGGAACGGTGACGGAGGGGAACGCCTCGTCGTAGTCCGTGTAGTGCGCCACGTCCGACACGGTGCGGAGGCCGTCCTCCAGGAGCGCCATGTCCGTCTCGTTCAGGAAGGCCCGGACGGTGAGCTGCTGCCCGTCCGACCGGGGCAGCATGTACGACAGGATCTCGTCGTCCGCGTACTCCTGGCCGCCCGCCGCCCTCACCCGCGCCGCGGGCCCCCGGTCGGCGCGGCCCGGATCGCTGGGGAGCCAGCTGCCGACCGGTGTCCTTCCCGGGGCACTGTTGGCCAGGACGAGCACCTGCTGCCCGCCACCGTCGCCGAGCGGCTGCAGCCGGACCTCGCCGCCGGTGGACCAGACCCGTACCCCCAGCCGGTCCGCCACCCACCGCTCGAACGGCATCGTCCCCCGTCCGGTGGCGCCGCCCACGACGAGGACCACCGGGGCGCCCGCCGGCCGGGCAGGGTCGTGGCGGAGGAGCTCCACGAACTCCTCGACGTCCACCTCGACGGTGTCCCCCCGGCCGTCGCGCACCACCAGCGAGCCGTCGGAGGTCTGCTCCGCGAAGACGGCGTGGGCCCCCGGAGTTCCGCTCCACGGCGCGGCGGAGACGTCCCACCCGCCGTCCGCCGTCCGGCGGGCCACGCTGTCCAGGCGCAGTTCCCGGACGGGCCGCCCCAGCCAGTTCCGCCCGGTGACCGTGCCGCCGGGGCCGGTCACCGCCGTCGCGCCCTCCAGGGCGCCCCGCCTCTCCAGGCCGTGGGCCGCGATCGCGGCCGGGCTTCCGGCCCGGCCGCGCCGTCCCGCGCCGGACGCGAGCGACAGGAACTGGAACGCCGCACGGGCGTCGAAGGGGGTCCCCGCCGGCATGTGCAGCACCCGGCGCGTGATCCCCTCCAGGTCGAGCCCGCCGGTCCCGAACCGCCGGTCGGTGGAGCGCGCCGCGTCCACCAGAGCCAGCGAGTTGACCATCTGCGCGAAGTTCTGGTCCGAGGCCGCGTCCGGTCCGAAGACGCCGTGGAGCACGTGGGCCAGGTACTCCTGGTAGTTCTGCCGGCCCGCCGGCGGCGGGGGGAGCGGGGAGGTCTCCGCCGGGCCCGCCGTGTCCCCCGGGACCGCCGTGCCCGCCGTGCCCGCCGTCAGGGTGGGCGCGGGTGCCGGTTCCGGATCGGCCGGGGGCACCGGGGCGAGGTCGTGGGGGTGCGGCCGGTGGACGTCTTCGGCCCGGTCCCAGAAGGCCCGGTACGCCTCGTGGACCCAGTTCTCCTTGCGCGGTCCCGCGAGCTGGTTGACCCGCGCCTCCCCGGCTTCGGAACCGGCCCCGTACAGCTTCCGCAGGAGGGGCAGCAGCGTCTTCTCGTGCTGTTCCACCCAGGCGGCGCCGTTGTTCCTGCGCTGTCCTGTGTAGTCGTCCCGGCCCGCGTTGGTGCCCAGGTAGGCGTTGGTGAGCTGGGCGAAGTACTCGTACTCGTCCAGGGAGGAGTAGTTGGGCCGGGTGCGCCTGCCCGAAGGGTCGCGCAGCGGGCCGTCCGGCCAGGCCGCGGCCTGGCCCCGGGCCAGCCTGGCCAGGTAGGCGTCGCGGACGAGTTCCCTCTCGTCGGGGGTCAGCCCGTACCGGTGCACGGTGTGGGCGAACTCGTGGGTCGTCGTGGAGTACCCCTGCGCGTGGTTCTTCCCCAGCGGGGTCACCTCCCCGAGCAGGTTCTCCTCGGTGACTCCCGTGACGCGCCCGGCGCTGACACCGCGCACCTCCTCCCACCCGCGCCCGTCGGCCGTCCTCCCGCCCCTCAGGTGCCGGAAGGCGTCCAGCTCGGTGATCGCCTCGTCCTTCGCCACCACCACCACGCGGGCGCGGCTCCCCAGCAGCCTCGCCGTCACGTCGGGGTCGCGCAGCATGCGCGCGACCAGGGGCACCACCTGGCCCCGCGCCGACACCGGCCGGTCCACCCCGGCCCCGATCTCCACCATCAGCCGGGCCGCGGTGTCGGCGAACTCCTCGTCGGTCAGCTCCCGGCGCAGCGTGTCCACGAGGACGGAGTCCGACGCCAGCGCCTCCCGGTCCGCGGGCGACAGGAGCGAGAGTTCCCGGGAACGCTCGCCGGGGGTCAGGCCCGGCAGTCGCGACGCCAGGTCGGCGACCGGCGAGGGCGTGGCGGCGGTCGCGGTCTCGCCGGTGCGCGGGACCTCCGGGGAGGCCGAGGGAGCGGGCCCGGGGGCCGGGGTGGTGGCGACGGGCCCGGCCGGGACGGACGACGGACCGTCCGGGAGCGGGGCCGGGGCCGGGGTGGCGGTGGCCGGCCTCGCCGGAGCGGGCGGGGGTTCGGCCGGGAGGGCGCTGGAGGTGGTGGCGGTAGTAGCGGCGGTGGCCACCGGCGGGAGCGGCGTCGGCGGGAGGACGGGGGACGACGACTCGGTGACCGTCACGGCCCGGAGCGGGGCGGCGGGGATGGCGGCGGGGCCGAGGGAGGCGCGGAGCGCGGCGGCGAGCGCGATGCCCGAAGGCGCGTCCGGGCCGTGGGCCAGCAGATGGTCGGCGACCTGCCGTACGACGTCCCGGTGCGTGGCGTCGGCGTGCCGGGAGTCCGCCAGGACGGGGCCGGGGGACGGCGGTACGACCAGGGCGACGGCCTTCTCCCAGGCCCGGTCCACCTCGGCCGGGGCGGGCCGCGCCACGACGGGCGGGACCGCCGCGCCCCGGGGCGCGGCACCGTCCGCCGGGGGCTGCGGCGACGCC
The DNA here is from genome assembly GCF_042892575.1 of Streptomyces sp. NPDC001744. NCBI lineage: Bacteria > Bacillati > Actinomycetota > Actinomycetes > Kitasatosporales > Streptomycetaceae > Streptomyces > Streptomyces sp. NPDC001744. The sequence goes on along the minus strand of NZ_JBIAUG010000016.1, from coordinate 55,777 downwards.
GTCGCGGGCCGCTCGCCGCCCCGCAGCGCGGCGTCCATGAACTCCCCGTACGCCGTGTCCCACATCCGCAGCGAGGCGTTGGCCGCCACGGCGTCGAGCACGGCGGGCCACGGCGTCGGCTGCCGCACCATCAGCAGGCGCGCCCGGTCGAGCGGGTCCAGCGCGGAGAGGGGTACGGGATCGCCGGCCGCCGCCGGGTGCCGCCCCAGGTCCGGCGAGACGCCCGCGTCGCGCAACTCGGCCCGGGTGGCGACGGCGTCCGGTCCGTGCGATCCGGCCAGTTCCTCCACCAGGGTGTCCGGCAGGTCCTCGGGGGCGAGCTGCCGGGCGATCCACTCGCGCTGGAGGCCGTCGCGGTGGACCTGCGGCGCGGTCTGGCCGGGGGCGCCCGGGAAGGGAGCGGGGGCGGTCCGGGCCCCCGGAGACTCGGACGGAACGCCGTTCTGACGGTCGGAGTTCCGCTGGTCGGAGTTCTGACGGTCGGAGTTCTGCTGGGGGCCGTTCTGCCGGCCGTTGTCGTCCCGGTGCGCGGTGCTCGGCTGGTCGGCTCCGGCGGGGGGCGGGCCCTGCGGGGAACCGGCCGGTCCGCCGACGCGACCGCCGGACGTGTGCGTACCGCCGGATGCGTCGACACCACCGGGCGCGTGGAGGCCACCGGGCGCGTGGAGGCCGCCGGGCACGTGGAGATCGCCGGGCGTGTTGACGCCGTCGGGCGTGAACAGGGGCTCCGATGCCTTCGCTTGGTCCGCCCGGGTGTCCGGGAACACGGAGTTCCCCGTCTTCGGCGCTGCCGGGAGGCCGTTGGTGGCGGTGTCCGGAGCGGCGGGGAGCGTGAGGTCGCGGACGCCGGGGGCCGTCCCGTCGAGCCGGTCCGGGGCCTTGAGGTGGTCCGGCGGCTTGAGGTGGCTCCCCCCGGCGCCGTTCAGGGGCGCGGTGTGCGGCAGTGCCGACGGAGAGCCCCGGGGAGTGTCGGAAGAAGGGGAGAGGGAGTCGGTGTCCGCGATCGACCCGGCGTCCGGGCCGTCGAAGGCGCTCGGCGGCCTGCTCGACGCGTCCGAACCGCCGTCCGGGTCGAAGAGGCCCGACGGCCCGCGCGACGCGTCCGGCACGCCGTACCGGCCCGGGTCGTGTTCGTTCGCCGGACCGGTGCCGCCGTGGGGGACGGGCGGCGGCGGGACCGGTACGGGCGGTGGTGTCACCGGGGTGTGGCCCGCCGTGGGGACCGGCCGGACGGATGCCGGGGGCGGTACGGCGCCCGTGGCCCCGTGGCCCGTCGTGCTCCCGGAGGGGCCGCCGGACGCCCCGTCGAGTCGCTCGCGCAGGATGTCGGCGGAGTTCTGCTGGTAGCGGGTGAAGAGGTTGCCGTCGGGAAACAGCTTGGAGTGCAGGCCGTGGTACGTCTGCTCCAGCGGTTTGCCCATGAAGATCTGGGAGATCCCGCTGAGGCCCGCGCCCGCGAGGTCGGTCCAGTCCCACTTGCCGAGCACGATCGCCACGGCGATGGTCTCGCCGAACCCCTCGGTCAGGAAGGTGGTGGGCAGGTCGTACGCGGCGTTGTTCGCGTTGTTCCGGGTGAACGGGTTGTTGAAGCGGATCTCGAACTTGCCGAACACGTCCTTGCCGAAGTTGTTCTTGAAGGTGTTCGAGAGGGCGTTCTTGAGCGAGTACGCCCAGGTGCCGAAGTGGCCGATGAAGAAGCCGGCGAGACCGCCGACCGCCGCCGAGATCCCGACGTCCTTCCAGTTGATGCCGTCGGGCCCCACCCCGGCCGGGTTGACGGCCATCGACAGGAGCTGGGCCGCCAGGTTCTGGATGGCCTCCTCGAACGCCTCGGACAGGGAGGGGAACGCCTGGACGTACCGCAGGAGGCGGTCGATCGCCATCAGGATCGCCAGTCGGGCCCGCATCCGGGCCAGGATCATCTCCGAGACCGAGGCACCGCCGGTGAACACGGCGAGCGCCTCCAGGAGCGCCAGCTCCAGGATGAGCCAGAAGACCTCCATGATGATCTCGAAGTGGGCCTGCTGGATCTGGACGGCCGCCCTGCCCCGGTCGTCGGTGAACCGGTCGAGCTGCACGATGAACCGCTGGAGGATGTCGCTGCCGCTGGTGTTCACCAACGAGGACAACGACTGCTCGTAGGCGTCGGCCACGTTGGGCGGGAGGTACCGCTTGCCCGTCTGGATCGAATCGAGGATCTCCTGACGCAGCTCCCTGAGGCCGGACGCGAGGTCCGTGTAGGAGTCACGGCTCTCCCACGCCAGACCCGCCTTCGCCTGCAGCGGCTTCGCGCCGAGCAGGACGAAGAGCATCTTGCTGACGTCGTCGGGATACTCGATGTCGAACATTCAGCGCTTCCCGTGACCGCCGTCGTCCTGGTTGCCGGCGTCCTGCCGGCCCCCGTGGAACGCGTCCTTGGCCTCCTGCTGGACGCCCTCGATGCTGCCGAGGCTCTCCAGGACGGCCGACTGCAGGCCGGTGAAGAAGCCTTCGAGGGCGTCGAGCAGGCCGGTGCAGCTCTCGTTCTGCTGGGTCTCCTGGTCCTTCATCCGGTCGTGGAAGTCGTCGTCCCAGCCCTTCCACAGGGCGGTGCCCTGCACCGTGCGGTCGAACTGCGCGCGCAGCTTCCCGGGCCTGCCCGCCAGGCCGCCGATGCGCCGGGTCGTCTCGCGCAGCCCGTCGGTGTCCGCCTCGTAGTTGTTGGAGAAACCACTCATCGCCCGTCCCCCTCCACGCTCAGTCGGTGTCCTCGTCGATCTCGTCGCGCAACCGGTCGCGGCCCGGCCGGCCCGGAGTGTTCCGGCCGCCGTCGTTCAGCGCCGATCCGAACACATGCTCCCAGTCGAGGTCGAGACCGCGGCGGACCGACCCCTCGGGACCGGGCTGCATGAAGGGCGCGAAGGTGTCCATCACCTGACGTGCCATGCGGGCCCGCCCCTGCTGGAACGCCTCCATGATCGAGGAGGCCAGCTGCGGCCCCGTCATGGCCTGGTGCCGGTTGTCGGGGAACTTCAGGGCCGTCAACTCGCCCTGGGCGCCGACGGTGACCTCCACCACGCGGTCCGACGACCGGACCGTCGTGGAGGCGTGACCGAGATCCGCCCGCACGCGGGCGACGGCGGCCCGGGTGGCTTCCAGTTCGGCCCTGGCCTGGGCGATGCGCTCCTGCAACGGCTCGGACACCGGGCACTCCTGTCAGCGGTGGATGATCATTATGTAGTACACGGGGGGGAGGACGGTGGGCCGTCGTTCCACGAGCGGGGCCTAACGGCCGATCACCGCCGGTGAACCGCCCTCGTCGGTGCCCCAGACGTCGTCGTCCTCCGGCTCCCAGACCTCGCGGTCGCGGTCGCCGCTCTCGGTCTCCGTCCGTCCGGGCCCGCCGGAGCCGCCCGCCGGCGGCAGGAAGGGACTGCCGCCGCTGGTGGCGGTCCGCCGCTCCCCGAACGCGCTCCTGCCCTGCGCGGCGGCGCCGGGACGGCGGTTGCTCACCACGTCGCCCTCGACGACGTTGCGGACGCGTTCGGACGGACCGTCACCGCCCTTGCCGCCCCCGCCCATGCCGCCCATCGGCATTCCCCCCATGGGCATCCCGCCCGCGCCGGTGGCTCCGCCCATGCCGGGCATCGGACCGCTGTTGAGCGGGGTCCCCCGGTTCTGGCTCGCCTCGGCGTCGGCTCCCCCGGAGGAGACGCCGGCCAGGGACGGTTCGCGGTAGGGCGCGTCGTCGTACAGCTCCTCCTCGTAGGAGGAGCCGCCGAAGTCGTAGCTGGGGACGTGCGGGGAGCCGGGGAACCCGCCGTCGTTCGTCCGGTGGCCGCCGGGGCCGTAGTCCGGAAGCGTGGTACCGGGGTCGTTCAGATACCCCGTGGTCGTCGTGCCGTCCGGGCCGGTGAGGGAGGTGGCGCCGGTGTCGGGGTCCACCCGCGAGGAGCTGCCGTCGGGGTAGTCGGTGACGACCTGGCCCTGCGGGTCGAGGTGCGTGGTGCTGCCGTCGGGGTTGGGCAGGACGTCGCCCGCGTTGAGCGGACCGGAGTACGAGGTGCCGTCCGGCCTGATGACGGTGGACGTCTGCGTGTGCGGGTCGACGATGGTCTTGGTGCCGTCGGGGAAGTCCGTCACCACCCGGCCGTGGGTGTCCAGGCGGGACGTGCTGCCGCCGGGGTTGGTCAGCGAGTCGTCGCCGTTGACCGGTCCGGTGATGCCGTGGTGGCCGAGCCGGTCCCCCGGGCCGCCGAGGTCGTGGCCGGGCCGGTCCGGGTCGCCGCCGTTCAGCGAACGGCCGAGCTGCTCCTGCTTGTGCCGGTACTCCTCCTGCTTACGCTCCTGCTCGGCGCGGACCTGGTCCTGCCTGGCCTCCTGTTCCCTGCGGATCTGGTCCTGCTTGTCCTGCGCCTGTTCCTGCTTCCGCTCCTGTTCGGCACGGACCTGATCCTGCTTCTTCTGCGCCTCCTCCTGCTTGGCCTCCTGCTCCTTGCGGATCTGGTCCTGCTTCGCCTCCTGTTCCCTGCGGATCTGGTCCTGCCTGGCCTCGGCCTTCTCCTGCTTGGCCTCCTGCTCCTCCTCCTTCTCCTCCTGCTTCCGTTCCTGCTCGGCGCGGATCTCCTCCTGCTTCTTCTGCGCCTCCTCCTGCTTCGCCTCCTGCTCCTTGCGGAGCTGGTCCTGCTTCGCCTCCTGCTCCTTGCGGAGCTGGTCCTGCTTCGCCTCCCGTTCCTCCTGCTTCCGCTCCTGTTCGGCACGGACCTGGTCCTGCTTGGCCTCCTGCTCCTTGCGGATCTGGTCCTGCTTCGCCTCCTGCTCCTCCTGCTTGGCCTCCCGCTCCCGCTCCCGCTTGTCCTGCTCCGCCTTCTGCTGGTTGACCTGCCGGATCTGGATGGCCTGCGCCTCGGCCTGCTTCTCCTCGGCCCTGCGCTGGGCGTCCTCCTGCTTCTTCTCCTGCTCGGCGCGGATCCGGTCCTGCTTGGCTTCCTGCTCTTTACGCATCCGGTCCTGCTCGGCCTCGCGCTCGGCCTGCTTCCGCTCCTGTTCCTTCTCCTTCTCCTCCTGCTTCCGCTCCATCTCCGCTTGCTTCTGTTCCTGCGCCTTCTCCTTCTCGGCCTGCTTCCGCTCCATTTCGGCCTGTTTCTGCTCCTGGACCCTCTCCTTCTCCTCCTGCTTCCGCTCGATCTCCTTCTCCTTGGCGTCGGCTTCGGCCTTCGCCTTGTCGGCCTTGGCCTCCGCGTCGGCCTTGTCCTTCGCGTACTTCGCGTCCGCGTCCGCCTTCGCCTTGTCGGCCTTGGCCTCCGCGTCGGCCTTGTCCTTCGCGTACTTCGCGTCCGCGTCCGCCTTGTCCTTGGCCGCCTTGGCCTCGGCGTCCGCCTTGTCCTTCGCGTACTTCGCGTCCGCGTCCGCCTTGTCCTTCGCGGCCTTGTCGTCGGCGTCCTTCTTCGCCTTCTTGGTCTGGTCGTCCTTGAGGGACTCCGCGAGGCCCTTGTTGTCGTGCTTGGTGCTGACCTTTCCGAGGTTGAAGGTGGACGAACCCCACGCGGTGGCCATGTTGTTGAGCGCTTCCTTCGCGGGAGCGACCAGCTTGTCCTTGACGGACTGCTCCCAGCGGCGGACCGCCTCGTCACCGACCTTCTTCCAGGTGTCCAGCTCGGACATCTCGCCGTACGTCTTGCCGTGCGCGTCCGTGGCCTGCGAGGTGAAATCGGACCGGGGCGTGTAGTCCCACATCCCGCCCGCCTCGCCGTAGTACTCGTACTCGGCGTCGACCTGGGTCAGGTTGTTGTACCAGGACTTGTTGGCGATCTCCGACAACAGGTCGACGAGCCACCGCAGCGGGTTGCCCTCGTAGACGTTCCAGTACTCCCACTTGTTGTAGAGGTTCTGCGCCTGCGTCCTGAGGGCCTGGCCGGCCTCCCTCATCTCCCGGCCCTGCTTGGACACGCCGCCGCCCACGGACTCCATGTCCTCGGCGTAGTTGTCGTACCGTCGCCCGAGTTCGTGGACGAGGTCCCAGAAGACGCCGGCGGACTGCCCCAGCCAGGCGTCGTTGGGCGAACTGCCCACGCTGTTCTGCCACTCGTCCATGGTGTTCTTGCCGTCCCAGAAGAACTTCGCCACCCGGTCGAAGGAGTCCGCGACCATGTCGAAGGACTTCAGACGGACGCCCTTGCCCAGGTCGAGGGGGTCCGAACCGCCCCAGCTGTAACCGAGGGTCCCGTTCTCCTTCTCCAGCAGGTCGCGCAGCGCGTGCCCCGTGCCGTAGGAGTACTGGGTGAGCTTGAAGGTGTTCCAGACCGTTCCGTTGTCGCTCGGCTTGAAGTGGCCGTCCTCCAGCTCCTTGCCGTACTTGCTCTTCCCCTCCGCGCCCACGACTTCGCCGCCCACCGGCTTGCCGTCCGCCACCTTGGCGCCGAGCAGCGTGAAACGGGCCTTGTAGTAGGTGACCCCCTCGGTGCCTCCCCGGGTGTAGAAGGGGATGACGAAGTCGGTGTTCTGGATGTCCCAGCCGGCGTTCTCGGCCATCCAGTCGTACTCCTCGCCCGTGACGGATTCGACGCTGTCCTGCTTGGAGATCTCCACCTTCATCTGCTTGATGCCGTGGTTGCCGACGATCTCGTCGAAGAGGGTGCTCCTGATGGGCGCGTCGTACCCCGTGAAGAGCCTCACGGCCTCGTGCCAGTAGTCGCCGTAGTCGTTCTTGTCTTCAGCCATGACGAGGCTCCATCACAGGGGGTGGGTCGGCGGGCGGGGCGGAGTCGGGCGGGTGGAGCGGTACGGCTGACGGGACGGGCCCGGGGTCCGTCCGGCGGAACGGAACCGGACGGGCGTCAGTCCTTGTCGTCCCCGCCCCCGTCGTCGCCCTCGCCCGGCGGGTCGGTCAGGTCGTCCTCCACGTCCTCGTCCTCGAAGATGTCGTAGAGCTTCTGGCCGTCGATGGCGTCCAGGCTCACGCCCTGGGTCGTGAACAGGGAGTCGATGGTCTCCTCGAGGGCCGCGTCGATGTCCTTGAAGAGCTCCGCGTGGCTGGTGAGGATAGCCTCCAGCGTGCTCACCATCTTCACCACCTCGGCGTTCACCGTCTTCCCGTGGGTGTACCGGTCGTCTTCCGCCAGATTGCCGATGGCGAGCGGCAGCGGTGTGCCGGGCGGAAGGCCGGGGACGTTCTTGTCCTTGCCCATCAAGGTCTTCATCGCGGGGACGACGGGGTCCCCCCCGTCCTCGGCGATCGCCTTGAGCGCCTTCCGGAACCCCCCGATCTGCTCGTCCTTGAACTTCTTGATCCACTCCTTGTTGAGCTGAGTGGGGGGCTTGTTCTCGGCCATGCTCCTCGTCCCTCTCTCCGTCCTGGCGCGGATCGGCACGACGGGCGGCCGCCCCACGCGTCCCTCTCCGTGGAACGGCCGCCCGTACGGTGCCGCGGATCAGCCGATCCGGACGTCCTGCCAGCTCTGCGTCTGCTGGCGCTCGTTGTGCGTGTAGAGCTCGCGCACGTGGTTCAGCGTGGACGCGTTGTCGTTGAGCCACTTGCCCATGTTGGCGACCGCCTGGTTCCACGCCGCCTGCTTCTCGTCGTAGACCTGGCGGTCGTCGCCCTCCCAGGAGTTCTTCAGGGCCTGGAGCTCGTCGTTCAGACTGGTGATGATCTTCTCGATCTCGCGCGTCTGCAGGCGCATGTCGTCGACAGCGTTGTCCACGTGGGCGTAACTGACGTAGATGTAACCGTCGGTGAGGTTGTCGGGCATCGGTGACCTCGTCTCGCTGTGGCTGTGGAAGCGGTTCGTTCCGGTACGGGGGCCGGCGCGGGCCGGCCCGGACGGTCACTTGCCGCCGGTGCTGCCCATGAGGTTGTCGAAGACGGTCTGCGACTGGGAGTACGCCTGGTTGATGGCCTCGTTCGACGAGCCCTGGGTCATGCCCTGCGCGCTGAGCGTCTCGTTGAGCGTGTTGATCATGTCCTGGAGGTTCTTGGAGATGATCTCGGCGTGCTCGTCCCAGGAATCCAGCAGCTTCTGGAAGGCACCACCGTCGCTGCCCTGGAGCGCCGACATCATGCCGTGCTTGGTGTTCTCGACGTCCTGACGACGGCTCTGGACACCCGAGAAGGCCATTTCCAGCGCCTGGATGCCGTTGCGTGTGGCCTGTTCTTCTGCCCTCTGCATGCCCGCCATGGGGCTGCCCCTTTCCGGTGGTTTCTCGCCGCCAGGCCCGAGGCTCTGGCGCGGCTTGCGCAACCGGATGCTGAAGCCCGCCATCCAGTTGGGTGGTGCAGACAAGGATCGTAGGAGGGTCGTCGCGGTACGGGCAACGCTTACCAGGAAGAAGTCCGGTTATACAGCCGCTCTCCGGAACGCCTTTTCCACAAGGGCACTTGACGTGCGGCAACCCTTCCTCAGATGTTCCTCAAATGTCGATTCCCCGATGTCGGGGGCGCGTTGCGGGCCTCACCGTCCGGACGTCTTCCCGCCGTCCGCGTCGCACGGCGGGGCCGTCGACGCCGCGCGGCCGGACAGGGCGGCCGAGGGGGTCAGGTCGGGTCCGGTGGGCACCATCGACAGCAGCGAGGACGGCAGCCGCTGCGCCTGTCCGGCGGTGTAGCCGAGCGCCCGCAGCGCGTCGGCCGACGGCACCCGGTACTTCACCCCGTTGTCCGTCACCAGGTACACCGTGCTGCCGAGGTCCCTGCCGTCCGCCCCGAGCGCGTGCACCAGGGCGCCGCCGCCCGGCGGCACCACGATCCGGTTGACGGTCACACAGGCCGCGGTGAGCCCCTCCGTCGTCGCCTGGGCGGCCCGGCCGATGCCGTCCGCGTCCACCAGGGACACGCTCACCCGGGTGCCGTCCGCGCCGGACCGTATGCCCACGCACGGGATCCGGCCCGCGCCCGGCTCGACCGCCTTCGGCGGGCTCGCCGGCAGGTCCTCGCGCGTGTCGCTCCCCTCGGCACCGGGCGCCAGGTGGCCGATCACCTCGGCGGCGGCGAGCGTGACGGCGCTCACCGCACCGCCCGCGTACGCCTTCTGCCGGGTCGGCGGGGCGCCGAGGAGCAGCGCGGCGACGGTGGCGTTGACGGGGGTCAGCCCCTCCTCGCGCAGGACGTAGTAGCGGGGGTCGCCGCCCGGCGCGGACACCTGGAAGACCTGGCCGATCCGGGTGGCCCGACTGCCCAGGGACGGGCCCGGGGCGCCACGGCCCGGCACGTCCGGGGCGGTCAGGTCGGGTCCCGAGGGGGTCGAGTTGAGGAACGCCGCGGAGACCGGCAGGGACGGCCGGGAGCCGTAGCCGAGGGCCTCGCGGGCGCCGCCCGCGACGTCCAGGCGGAGCTTGCCGCCCTGCCACACCAGGTACTGGCCCCGGTCCGGCCCGGTGACCAGCAGCCCCTCGGAGCCGCCGAGGCCCGTGCCCCCCAGGTCCTTGCCGACGGCCAGCGCGGTGGCCGTCGTCCCGTCGCCGGCGCCGGTCGAGCACACCTGCCACGGGCCGGTGGTGAGGGAGCCGCCCGGCGGCAGGTCGTCGGGGGCTCCGGCGATGCCCACGGGCGCGCCGTGGGCGGTGCCGGCGAGCGAACCGCTCCCGACCGCGACGGTCTTCATCTCCGGTCCGAGGAGCAGCCTGGCCGAGGTGTGGTTGCGCACCGGCCTCAGCAGTCCGTCGAGGTAGAGGTAGCGGCCTCCGGTGTCCTTGTTGACCACCAGGGTGCCCTCCGCCCGCCACGAGTCCTTCGTGCCCGGTTTGAGCAGCCCGAGGACGAAGGCGCCGGCGCAGATCAGGACGGTGATGACGACGCTGACGGCGATGCCGCGGTTGGTCCTTCCCTGGGGGCTCTCGGGGGCGTCGGGATCGGCCCGCAGCATGCCCGAGGTGAGGCGTCCCATGACGAACATGTGCGCCTGGACCTGGTCGCGCTTGGACTGCACTGTGCGTTCCTCCGGTTCGGGCCGTCAGCCGTTCAGGCCGTGCAGGGCGCCGTACACGCCGAGCACCCACAGGGCCAGCGGCAGCAGGGCGATCGCGGCCGTGGTGTGCAGGATCTCCGCCGCCCGGCCCCAGTACGGGACGAGGCGCCGGCCGGGCACCGTCCACGAGGCGATGGCGAGACCGGCCGTACCGGCCAGGAGGCCCGCGGCGAGCAGCAGCCGGCCGTCCGGGGTGCGGGACACCGCGCCGAACAGCACGAGCAGCAGCAGTCCTCCGGCCCCGGGGAGGAGGAGGGACAGCCGCTGCCAGACGTTCCCCAGTCCCCGCCCGTGCAACAGCAGCAGCAGCGAGAGCACGACCGACATGACGACCTCGGCGAGGCCGCCGTCGTGGGCGAGGGCGGCCAGGCACACGGCGCACACCGTGCCCACGGCCCCGTACAGGGAGCTCATCCAGTTGTCGGCGAGCACCGCGCGGGCGGCGACCACCGAGTTCTGGTGGGGCTCGATGCCCTCCTGGAGCTGTTCGGCGTTGGTCGGCAGCGGGGGCATCCGCAGTCCGGACATCCAGAAGGCGAGCGTGGGGACGAACGCGCCGAGGAGGACGGCCGCCAGGGCGACGACGCCGGCGACCTCGGACGGCCCGAGGTCGGTGACGAGCATCAGGGCGCCGACGAGGCTGCCGAAGGCCATGACGACGGCGAGGCCGAGGAAGAGCGCCGCGAAGGAGGCGACGGCGGCCAGGGCCACGACGGCGCCGCCCGCGCCCGCGGCGCAGGCGGCCAGCAGCCGGGCGCCCAGCACCTCGTGGCCGTGCGGGCCGCCCAGGTCGCCGCCGGGCAGGAGCCAGCCCGCGAGGGCGAGGTAGGGGCCCGCCATGAAGCCGAGGGCCGCGCCGGTGGCGGCGTCGCCGACCGCGCGGCCGGCCGAACCGGCACCGGCGATCAGCAGCAGCCCGGCCGCGGCGGCGGCCAGGGCGCGCGGCATCGGAGAGCCGCCGGGAAGCGCGAGGACGACCGCCCCGGCCAGCAGGGTGGTGACGGCGAAGCCGCGCAGCAACTGGGCGCTGGCCGAAGGGGTCCAGCCGTACGGACGGCCCCGCATGGTGGTGGATATGCCGTCCACCAGGTCGTCGAGGTGGACCTCGGGCAGGGCGTCGACGCGCGGCCGGAGGTAGAGGGTCTCGCCGTCGCGCACGTCGTAGGAGTCGAGGGCGCGCTCCTCGTCCATCGGTTCGCCGCCGAGGCGTTGCAGCACCCAGCCGCCGTGGTCGACGCCGGCCTCCGCGAGGTCGTCACCGCCGTAGCGGAGGACGGCGGGCAGGAGGTCGGCCACCGGGACGTCGGAGGGCACCGCGAGGTCGATGGACCTGGTCGGCGCGCGTACGGTCAGACGGCACAGACCTGCCACCTGGTTGTCGGTCATCGGGCTGGCTCACGCTTCTTCCGCGGGTCTGCGAGTGGGAGTCCCGGATTTCCGTGGGGCACGGCGGTGCGGGGACGGACGGCACGGGCGGGACACCATCGTATGGGTGTGGCGAATGCGTCACCGGGCGGGTGCACATTACTGGCCGCAATCGACAACTGGTATACCGGGTGGGCGGAGTTCGCCACTCGGGCGGCGGTGCGGTCGTGCCGAATCCTCCGTTTCCTCCCCGACCGGGAGTGTTCCGCCCGCCGACACCGTCACGCCCCTGAGGAGACCTTTCGTTGAGTGTGGTCCTGTTCCGCCGTCCGGCGCGCCGACGCGGTCCCGAAATGCCGGACGGCGAAATGAAGTTGCAGGAGCCGCCGACATTGCCCGAAGTGGTGCCGGACAGTTCCGCGGTGTGGACCTATCTGCCCATGGCGCTGATGTCGGTGTCCATGATGCTCATGTTCATGAGACCGGGCATGGGTGGTGGCGGCGGCCACTTCATGTATCTGGCCATGGGGTTGATGGTGCTGTCCTCGGCGGCCATGATGCTGGGGCAGATGGTGCGCAGGGCGAGCGAGCGCAAACAGCGCCTGAAGGGGGAGCGCCGCGACTACCTGCGCTATCTGTCCCAGATCCGGCGCAAGGTCCGCACCGCCGTGGCCGACCAGCAGAAGGCGCTGGCGTGGCGGCATCCCCCGCCCTCGTCCCTGTGGCAGCTGGCGGGCACCACCCGGCTGTGGGAGCGCCGGCCGCAGGACGAGGACTTCGGCGAGGTCCGGGTCGCCGTCGGGGAGCAGAAGCTGGGGTTGCGGCTCACGCCGACGTCCACCACCCCGGTCGAGGACCTGGAGCCGCTGTCGGCCCACGCCCTGCGCAGCTTCATCCGGGCGTACTCCACCGTGCCCGAGCAGCCCATCGCCATCTATCTGCGGGCCTGGGCGCGGGTGCTGTTCCGGGGGGACGAGGAACGGATACGGTCCCTGGCCCGCGCGATCGTCGCGCAACTGACCACGTTCCACGCGCCGGACGACGTGTGGGTGGCGCTGTGCGTGTCCGACGAGCGGCGGGCGGACTGGGAGTGGGTGAAGTGGCTTCCCCACAACCTCCACCCGCAGGAGAGCGACGGCGCCGGTCCGGCCCGGATGCTCGTCTCCAACCTCAACGAGCTGGAGGACCTGCTCGGCGCCGAATTCCTCGAACGGCCCCCGTTCGACCCCGAGGCGCCGCCCAGCCGTGACGAGCCGTTCACCGTCATCGTCCTCGACGGCGGCTCCGTGCCCGCGCACCACCGGGTGGACGGGTCGGGCTTCCGCAACGCCGTCGTCCTGGACCTCACCGGCGCGCTGAACTGGCGGCCGGGACGGGTCACGCTCCGGTTCGACGTGAACCGGGACTCCTTCGGGCTGGTGCGCACCGACCGCGAGCGCAAGGAGCAGACCACGCGGCTGGGCCGCCCGGACGGTCTGGGACCGGTCGGCGCCACGACCCTGGCCAAGGAGCTGGCCCCGTACCGGATGGGCAGGGGCGGCGGCGACTCCGCCGAGCCGCTCTCCTCCGACGTGGAGCTGACCAAGCTGCTGGGGATCACCGACCTGTACCAGCACGATCCGCAGTCCCTGTGGAAGCGGGGCACCGGGTCCAACCGGCTCAAGGTGCCGATCGCGGTCGGCCCCGACGGCGCGGCGGTGGAGCTGGACATCAAGGAGTCGGCGCAGGGCGGCACCGGTCCGCACGGCATGCTCATCGGCGCCACCGGCTCCGGCAAGAGCGAACTGCTGCGCACCCTGGTGCTGTCGCTGGCGCTGTCGAACTCCTCGGAGACGCTCAACTTCGTCCTGGTGGACTTCAAGGGCGGCGCCACCTTCCTGGGACTGGACGAACTCCCCCACGTCTCCGCGGTGATCACCAACCTCGCCGGGGAGGCCGCGCTGGTGGGCCGCATGCAGGACGCCCTGCACGGCGAGCTGATCCGGCGCCAGGAGCTGCTGCGCGCGGCGGGCAACTACACCTCGGCGCTGGACTACGAGAAGGCGCGGGCCGCGGGCACGCCGCTGGAGCCGCTGCCCAGCCTGTTCGTGGTCGTCGACGAGTTCAGCGAACTGCTCTCCTCGCACCGGGAGTTCATGGAGCTCTTCGTGATGATCGGGCGCCTCGGGCGCAGCCTCGGCGTCCACCTGCTCCTGGCTTCGCAGCGGCTCGACGAAGGGCGGATGCACCAGCTGGAGAGCCATCTGTCGTACCGCATCGGCCTGCGCACCTTCTCCGCCATGGAGAGCCGGGGCGTACTGGGAGTGCCGGACGCCTACCAGCTGCCGCCGCAGCCCGGCAGCGGCTTCCTGAAGTCCGGCGTGGAGGCGCTGACCCGGTTCCGCGCCGCGTACGTCTCCGGGCCGTACCGGCAACGGCGCAGCCGGGCGAACCAGGCCCGGGTGGCGAACCAGACGGTGCCGTGGACGGCGGGGTACGTGGTGCCCCGGAACCTCCCCGACCTGCCCGAACCCGATCCGGAGCCGGAGGAGGAGACGACCGACACCCTGCTGTCCGTCGCCGTGCGGCGGATGGTCGGCGCCGGTCCGCCCGCCCACCAGGTGTGGCTGCCGCCGCTGGACCTGCCGGTCACGCTCGACCAGGTGCTGCCGCCGCTGACGCCCGACCCGGAGCTGGGGCTCACCACGGTCGGCTGGCCGCTGCGCGGCCGGCTGACGGTGCCGATCGGGATCGTGGACAAGCCCTTCGAGCAGTTGCGCGACCTGCTGACCGTCGACCTGTCGGGCGTCGGCGGCCACGTGGCCGTCGCGGGCGGCCCGCAGAGCGGCAAGAGCACCATGGTGCGGACGATCATCGCCGCCCTCGCCCTCACCCACACCCCGCGCGAGGTGCAGTTCTACTGCCTGGACTTCGGCGGCGGCACCCTGGCGTCGCTGGCCGGCCTGCCGCACGTGGCGGGGGTCGCGGCGCGGCTGGACACCGAGCGGGTGAGCCGGGTGATCTCCGAGGTCACCACGTTGCTGGCGGACCGGGAACGGTTCTTCCTCGACCACGGCATCGACTCCATGGCGACCTACCGGCGCCGCCGGGCCGCGGGCGAGTTCGCGGACCAGCCGCACGGCGACGTGTTCCTCGTCATCGACGGCTGGTCCACGGTCCGCCAGGACTTCGACCGCAACATCCAGACGTTCTCCGCCATCGCCGCCCGCGGTCTGAACTACGGCATCCACCTCATCGTGACCACCGCCCGCTGGGTGGAGCTCACCGCGGCCATCCGCGACCAGGCGGGCACCCACGTGGAGCTGCGGATGGGCGATCCGATGGACTCCGAGATCGACACCCGCCGCTCCGCCACCGTGCCCCGCGTCCCCGGCCGGGGCCTCACCCGCGAGGGCAAGCTGCACTACCTCACCGCGCTCCCCCGCATCGACGGCACGGAGTCCGCCGACGACCTCTCCGAGGGGATCGCCGGCCTGGTGGCCTCCGTCGGCGAGAGCTGGCCCGGCCCGCCCGCGCCGAAGGTGCGGATGCTGCCGGCGAAGCTCCCCGTGCGGGAACTGCCGCCCGCAGGGGGCGACTTCAGGGTGCCACTCGGCCTGGAGCAGGAGCGTCTCTCGGTCGTCTGGCACGACTTCAGCGAGAGCCCGCACATGGTGGTCGTGGGCGACACGGAGAGCGGCAAGACCAACCTGCTGCGGCTGGTGGCCAAGTCCATCACGGACCGGTACACCCCCGCCGAGGCGCGCATCATGCTCGTGGACTACCGCCGCGACCTGGTCGAGGCGGTGCCGGAGGAGTACCGGCTGGGCCACGCGGTGTCGGCGGACGCCCTGAAGGACCTGGTCGACGGCGTCGCCCGCGCGGTGCGGACCCGCGTGCCGGGCCCGGACATCGCGCCGGGCCGGATGAAGCGGGCCGACTGGTGGTCGGGGCCCCGGCTGTTCATCCTGGTCGACGACTACGACATGCTGGGCGCCGGCATCGGCAACGCGCCCTTCGAACCCCTGCTGAACCACCTGGCCCTGGGCTGGGAGGTGGGTCTGCACATCGTCGTCACGCGCGGCGCCTCGGGCGCCGGGCGCGGCCTCAACGAGATGCTCCTGCGCCGGATGCTGGAGGTCAACACCCCCGCCCTGCTGCTGTCCTGCCCGCCCTCGGAGGGCTACCTGCTGGGCAACGTCAAGGGCCGGGTGATGAATCCGGGACGGGCCGTCCGGATCGCGCGCCGCAAGACGACGACGATGCAGACGGCGATGGTGGACGAGCCGGAGGAGTGAGACGGGCGGGGCGGACGCGTCCCGCGAACGGAGCCGCCCCCGGCGCACGCGTGCCGGGGGCGGCTCCGTTCTCCGCGGATCTCCGCGGACCGTACCGGGGAGGGCGCCCCGGTCGTCACGCGGTGGTGCCACGACCGTCGCACCGCGATGCCCAGGTCGTCACACGGTGGCATCCCGACCGTCGCACGGCGATGCCCAGGTCGTCACACGGTGGTGCCCCGGCCGTCGCACCGCGATGCCCGGTTCGTCGCACGGCGATGCCCGGATCGTCACGCGGTGGGGCCGGGTTCGTCCTCCCGGCCCGCCGGACGCCAGCCCCGGGCCCGGCCGCGCGGGATCACCACCGCGGCCCCCGCCACCAGCAGCACCAGCGCTCCGCCCGCTCCCGCGACCAGCAGGGCGCGTTCGCGCGGTTGCGACGGCGCCCGCGGCGGAATCCTCACGGGCGGCGCCCCGGGCAGGGCGCCCCGCCCGTCGGTGAGGACCGCGGTCAGCGCGGCGTACGTGTCCAGGCGCGGCGGCAGCGCCGGGTACGCCGCCGTGACGAGCTGGCGGGACACCTGGGCGGCGGTCATGTCCGGGTGGCGCGAGCGGACCAGCGCCGCCGCCCCGGCCACGTGCGCCGCCGCGAAGGACGAGCCGGAGCCGATGAAGTGCCCCGCGCCGCCGGGGCCGACGCTGACCACCGCGTCCCCCGGCGCCGCCAGGTCCGCGCCCGCCGTCCGGGGGGCGTTCTTCGGGCGCGTGCCGTCGGGGCCGTAGTCCATGACCGTCAGCACTCCGGGCGCGGCCGCCGGCCAGTACCAGGGCGCCGGCGGGACCGTTCCGCCCGTGGCGCGGTCGCGCGGCAGCGCGTCCGGCGCGAACGGCGCGACGACCAGGACGTCGTGCTGCCGCGCGTACGTCACCGCCGCCGTCAGCACCTCCTTGCCGTCGGGCACCACGCGCCCCACGTAGACCACCTTCGCGCCGCCGTCGACCGCCGCCCGGATGCCGCGCGCGAGCAGGTCCGGCGTGACCGCGCCCCGTTCGTCGGTGCCGCGCACCGCCAGGACGCGTGCGGCGGGCGCGATCCCGGCCACCCCCACCCCGTCCCCGGGGGCGGCGGCGATGAGACCGGCGGCGAAACTGCCGTGCCCCACACAGTCCTTGCCCGCGTCGCCGACGGCCGTGACCCGGCCGGCGAGGGCGGGGACGGCGGTCCCGACCCCGGTGTCCACCACGCCGACCGTCACCCCGCCGCCGTCCGCGAGCGACCAGGCCCGCTTGAGCCCGAGGGCCTGCCGGGTCCAGGGCGCCTCGCGCGCGGTCTCCTCCGAGGCGCCCGTGCACGGTTCGCCCGGGGCGAGCACGGCCGGGACGACGGGCAGTTCGACGGAGTCCGCCGCGACGGCCGGCACGGGGGCGGCCAGCGGCACCACCGCCAGCAGGGTCGCGGCCACCGCGTGCCGTACCGGACGGGAGGAGGAACGAACGCGTCGCATGGCGCGCACGATACGCTCAGGGCGAGACCGCCCGGTAACCCGCCCGGCCGACCCGCCCGTTGCCGCGCGCCCGCGTGCGAGGGGGGCGGCGCACCGTACCGTTCCCCGGATGCGGACCGCCCTCCGGAACGGGCCGTCCGCCCATCCGCCCCCCGCCGTACCGGTGTCCGGGGAACCTGGCTGCCGGTGCCGCGCTTCACGTAGCCTTCTCGGCGTGTCTGTTCCTTCCCCGGTGGCCCAGGGCCCGGGGCCGCCGGAGGCTCCGGCAGCAGCGGCGTCACAACCAGGAGGTTCCAGCGTGTCACGGCAGTTGCTCACGGTCGGTCCGGACCAGCCGGAGGGCTTCCGGACGATCGGCGAGGCCCTGGAGAAGGCGCGCGCGGGAGCGGTGATACGCGTCCGGCCCGGCCGTTACCGCGAGAACCTGACCGTGCGCACGCGCATCACCATCGCCGGGGAGGGCGAACGCGGCGACGTCGAGATCTGTCCGCCGCGCGGGACCGCCGTGGTACTCGTCGCGGACGCCGTGATGCTCACCGACCTGACGCTGCGCGGCGGCAGCGAGGACCTCCCGGTGGTGGACGCGCCCCGGGGCCAGGTGGCCATGGACGGCTGTACGGTCGTGGGCTCGGGCTGGACGGCCGTGCTCGCGCGGGAGAACGGCTCGCTGGCCATCCGCGACTGCCGCGTCTCCAACCCCGCGGGCGCCGGCGTGGTGGACACCGCGCCCACCGGCAGCGTCATCGCCGACTCCGTGTTCGAACACCTGGGGACCTCCGCCGTCGTCCTCGGGGAGCGGGCCCGCACCGTCGTGCGCGGCTGCCGGGTGCGTGACGCCGAGGGCAACGGCATCCTCGCCAACGGCGAGGCGCAGGGCCGGGTGGAGGACTGCGACATCAGCGCCACGGGCAAGCCCGCCATCGCGCTGGAGGGCACCTGCTCGACCCACGTGCTGCGCGCCCGGGTGCACGACACCGCGGTCGGCGTGTACGTGACCAGCGGTTCGCGCCCCACCCTCGAAGAGGTCACCGTCACCGACACCTCGGGCCCCGGCATCGTCCTCTCCGCCGGGGCCGACCCGGAGGTGCTGCGGTGCGTCACCTCCCGGACCAAGGGCAACGGACTCACCGTCACCGAGCGTTCCCGGGGCACCTTCCGGGACTGCGGCTTCGACTCCGCCGCCGATCCCGCCGTCCGGGTGCTCGGCAACAGCGCGCCGCTGCTGACCGGCACCACCGTGCGCGACTGCGCCGACAAGACGGCCGCCGTCCTGCTGACGGAGGGCTCCTCCGCGGAGTTCGACGGACTGGAGGTGATCGACGCCGCCGGTGTCGGCGTCTCCGTCCGCACCCGGGCGAACCCGCTGTTGAGCCGGGTGCGGATCACCGGTTCCCGGGGCCACGGCCTGGAGGTGACCGAGGACGGCCGCGGACGGCTGGAGGCGTCCGCCGTCGAGGACGCCGGGGGCGCGGGCATCCGCGTCGCCGACGGCGGCGCGCCGGACGTCCGCGACACCGCGGTGCGCCGGACGGCGCTGGCCGGGGTGTCCGTCGGCGCCGGGGGCCGCGGCGTCCTCCGCGACTGCGAGATCCTTTCCGGCGGCACCGCCGGCCTGCACGTGGAGAGCGGCGGGGACGTCACCGGGCACCGCCTCCACGTGGCCGGGGCGGGCGCCCACGGCGTCCTGGTCTCCGAGGGCGGCCGGGCCGCCCTGGAGGAGTGCCACGTCACCGGCAGCACCGGCGACGGCATCCGGGTGGACAGCGCCGAGAAGGTCTCCCTCGTCCGGTGCACCGTGCGCGACAACCGCGGGGCGGGCCTCAAGCAGTCCCGGGGCAGCGACCGCATCACGGTGGAGGCGCTGGAGAGCGACGGCAACGCGGCCCCCGACGCCTGGGGCGAGGAGGCGGGCCCCGGTGGCGCGGAGGCCGGTGCCCCGGGCGGCGGGGCGAAGAAGCCCGAGGGCCCGCTGGAGGAGCTGGAGTCGCTGGTCGGGCTGGCCGACGTCAAGCACCAGGTCCGTACCCTGGTCAACCTCAACCAACTGGCGCAGCGGCGCGTCAGCCTCGGCATGCCCGCCCCGCCGATGAGCCGCCACCTGGTGTTCTCCGGTCCGCCCGGCACCGGCAAGACCACCGTCGCCCGCCTCTACGGCGGCATCCTCGCCGACCTCGGGGTCCTGCGCTCCGGCCACCTGGTCGAGGTGTCCCGCGCGGAGCTGGTCGCCCAGATCATCGGTGGTACGGCCATCAAGACCACGGAGGCGTTCCACGAGGCCCTCGGCGGCGTGCTGTTCATCGACGAGGCGTACACCCTGCTGTCGGACGGCAAGGGGTCGGGGGCCGACTTCGGCCGGGAGGCCATCGACACCCTGCTGAAGCTGATGGAGGACCACCGCGACGACGTGGTGGTCATCGCCGCCGGCTACACCGACCAGATGGACGACTTCCTCGGCTCCAACCCGGGCCTGGCCTCCCGCTTCACCCGCACCATCGAGTTCGCCAACTACTCGGTGGAGGAACTGGTCACCATCACCCGGTCCATGTGCGAGGCCCACCGCTACGAGCTGGACCCGAGCACCCTGGACGCCCTCGCCCGGCACTACGAGCGGATGCCGCGCGACGCCACGTTCGGCAACGGCCGCGCGGCCCGCCGCGTCTTCGAGGAGATGGTGGACCGGCAGGCGTTCCGGCTGGGTTCGATGCCCGACCCGGCGGAGGCGGACCTGTCCCTGCTGCTGCCCGCCGACATCGCCGCCGCGGAGACGGCCGACGGTGCGGACGGGGTCCGCAGCTCCCAGGACCTGCTCTCCGAACTCGACGCCATGGTGGGCCTGACCGCCGTCAAGCGCGAGGTCACGGACCTCACCAACCTGCTGGAGGCCACCCGGCGGCGGCGGGACGCGGGCCTGCCCACCCCGAAGATCAGCCACCACCTGATCTTCTCCGGCCCGCCCGGCACCGGCAAGACGACCGTCGCCCGCCTCTACGCCGACCTGCTGCACTCCCTCGGGGTCCTGCGGACCGGGCGGCTCGTGGAGGTGGCCCGCGCGGACCTGGTGGGCCGGTACGTGGGACACACCGCGCAGCTCACCAAGGAGGTCTTCGAACGGGCCCTCGGCGGCGTGCTGTTCATCGACGAGGCGTACACCCTCACCCCGGAGGGGTCGGGCTCCGACTTCGGCCAGGAGGCGGTGGACACCCTGCTGAAGCTGATGGAGGACCACCGCGACGAGGTCGTGGTCATCGCGGCGGGCTACACCGCCGAGATGCGGCGCTTCCTGGACTCCAACCCGGGTCTCGCGTCCCGCTTCAGCCGCACCGTGGAGTTCGAGCACTACTCCTCGGAGGAGCTGGTCACCATCATGGACACCTACGCCACCGGCTCCGGCTACGACTGCGCTGAGGAGACCCTGGAGGCGCTGCGCGACTACGTGGAACTCATCCCTCGGGACCGGTCCTTCGGCAACGCCCGCACCGCCCGCCGGCTCCTGGAGTCGATGATGACGCGACAGGCCCGGCGCATCGGCACGATGACCGCGCCGGGCCTGGAGGACCTGCGGCTGCTGCTCCCGGCGGACCTGCCGGAGTTCTCCGCGCAGCCCGCGGGCTGATCCGGGAGGGCCCCGTCACGGCGCGTCCGGGAACGCGCCGTGACGGGGCGTCAGGCACGGACCGGTTCCACGGCGCCCGCGCCACCGCCCGCGCCGTCGCCGGTACGGGAGCCGTCGTCCTCGCCCGGCGTCGCGGACCCGTCCGGCGTCGCGGACCCGTCCGGCCGGGCGTCCGGGCCCGTGAGTTCGGGTGCGCCGGACCGCTCGGGGTCCAGGAGGAAGTCGTACAGCTCGTCGTGCGTCCGCGTGCGGTACCCCGCGTCGACGTGGGCGTTCCACCGCTCGGCCAGCCTCAGGTGCTCGGCCCAGGCGGCCCGGTTGGCCAGGATGCCCGCCCGCAGCCCGGGAAGGTCCATCGTCGTGAGGTTCCAGGAGTCCGAACCGCCGCACAGGGTGTCGTCGCGCACCGTCACCGTGTTCCTCTTCAGGGCGGCGGGGTAGGTGGCGCACACCGCCGGACGGTGGAGGTACGCGCCGCAGCGCGCGTGGCCGGGCGCGATCTCCATCAGGAACACGCATCCTTGGGTGTCCGGCCGGTGACGGAGCCTGAGGTCGTACACCGGGCCGCCGGGCCGGAAACGGAAATCGCCGTCGTCCTTCTCCCTGAGCGTGACGAACTCCCTCGGGTGGACGGACATCCCGGTGGACAGCCTGCGCAGGTCGGCGGGGGTCACGTTGACGGTGTACTCCCGGCAGCAGCGGCCCTTGCAGGACGCGCAGCCGCCCAGGCTGGCTCCCGCGCGGCTCACGCGACCACCTCCCCGGGCCAGGGGAGCCCGGCCTCGCGGGCCGCGTGCGCCTCCAGCAGGTAGCGCTGGAAGTCCTCGGCGCCGGGCGGGTCCTCGACGTCCTTGGGCAGGTCGTTCCAGTGCGCGACGATCTCGAACCAGTGGTCGCGGTCGGCGGCCCACCGCCGTTCCGCCCACGCGAGGCCCTCGGCGTCGAGGGGGCGTCCGGGCCGGCCGGGCCCGCCGTCGTCCGCGTTCCCCCTCGGTGCCGTTTCCGCGTCCGGCGGGCCCGCTCCGCCGTCCGTACGGGGAACGACGGGGTACATCCGGCAGGTGAGCGGGGCCTGTTCGCCCAGTCCGCACCGTCCGCTGCCCTCCAGGGTGCGGACGTGGAAGACGCAACCGTGCGCGGCGTTGGCGATCCTGATGTTCACCCGGCGCCGCGCGTTGTCCAGTACGACTCCGGTCGGGTCGTCGGCGGCGGCCGGAGCGGTCTGGACGAAGTGTGCCGGCTCCAGGGCGAGCGTCCTCGCGATGCGTACGATGTCCGCGCCGGTGACCAGGCGCGGCCCCCGGTAGCAGAGGCCCTTCGCGCGGGAGGACTGCCACGCGCCGTCGGTACCGGGTGCGTTGTCGCTGTCCGCTGTCAAACCGTGCTCCCCCTTGGTCCTGTCGACTCCCGTGTCCCCGGATCGGCCGGTCCGGCCGGCTGCGCCGGTTCGACCGGTCGTCCCGCCGACGGCGCGGACCCGGGACACCGCGGACGGTCGTCAGCGAGCGTAGTCGATCGCGTGTGCGGACAGCGGGTCGGCCGGACACCGGTGCCGTGCCCGTGTCCGACACGACGGCCCGCGGACGCCCGGGGCGGCCCCGCCCCGCCCCGGACCGGACAGTGGGAACGGCCTCACCGTGGTACGGGACGGGACCGCCGCCCTCCCGGCCGTGCCGGACGCGGGGAGGGGGCGGCGTACGGCCGATCGGGTCAGGCGGGGGCGTCGAAGGTGCCGGGGCTTTCGGCGGTGGCCCGCCACTCCGGGGCCCGTCGCCGGTCGGCGTCGGCGAGCGCGCGCTTGACGCCTTCGGCGTCCTTGTCGGTGGTGTAGACGGGGGAGCCGGGCTGCTGGCGCCAGGACTCGTCGAGGCCGCCGCTGTCGACGGGGTCGAAGCCGAGGGCGTCCACGAGGTCCATGACGACCGCCTTGGCCTCCGGGTCGTCACCGGCCACCGGCAGGGCGATGCGCCCGGGACTGCCGGGCGGGCGGCCGTTCTCGGCGAGGTGCTGGGCATAGATGTTGTTGAACGCCTTGATCACCGGACGGCCGAGCTGCCGCTCGACCCACCGGCTCTCCGGGAGGCCCGCCTCGATCTCCTCGATCCGGCCGTCCCGCTGGCGCGGGTAGTAGTTGCCGGTGTCCACGACGACCAGGCTCTCCGGCAGCCCCTGGAACAGGTCCGACGGCAGGTCGGGAACCCGGATCTCCGGGATCGTGACGATCACGAGGTCCGCCCCGCGCGGCGCCTCGTCCACGGTCACCGCCCGCGCGCCCGTCTCGGACGCGAGGTCCGTGAGGGTCTGGGGGCCGCGCGAGTTGGCCACCGCGACCTCGTGTCCGAGGGAGGTGAGCCGGCGGGTGAGCGTGCCGCCGATGTTCCCGGCGCCGATGATGCCGATCTTCATACGCGTCTCCTGTCGTGGCCCGGCCCGGACCGGTGCGGCCGGTGGGCGACGGGCGGTGCCGAGGGTGCGGGCGGGCGGCTCCGGCGAACGGTCACCGGGCCGTCCACGGGCCACGGAGCGCCCGGAACCTCCGGAACCCTCCGCCGGCCGTCCGTACGGTCACCATGGTGGGCCATCCGGCACCGGACGTCGCGCCGCGCGGCCGCCCGTGTCGGCCGGGTGGGGCCGCCACGGACGGCAGGCTCGAACTGTTCGCGCTGTCGGACGGCACGTTCGACCACATGGGGCAGACCGCGCCCGGCGCGGACCGGTCCGGCTGGGAGAGCTTCGGCACCGGAGGGTACCGGGTGGCGGCGGGGGCAACGCGGACGGCCGCATCGAGGTCTTCGGCACCAGCCACGCCGGGGTCCACCACCGGTGGCAGACCGGTTTCTCCACCTGGTCGGAGCGGGGCCGGCTGAACGGCCCCGGTCCCTCGGTGGAGTGGCGGCGCGGGTGCCCGCCCGCCGCCGGAACGGGGCGGGCGGGCACCGGCGCACGGCCCCGGGTCAGGAGGCGAAGGCCCTTTCGAGCCGGGGGATCAGGTCCCGGAGGTCCTCCTCCCAGCAGCCGCCGTTGTGGCCACCGTCGCACAGGGTGCCCCAGCCGGCGCCGTTGCCGTAGTTGACGTAGTAGTACGGCATGCCCAGGGAGTCCAGGCGGGCCTTGACGTTCTTGGCCGCGCCCGCGACCCAGAACTCGAGGTTGCCGATCGAGCCGCCTCCGTCACCGGTGTAGATGGAGATCCCGATCCCGGCGAGCCTGTCCATGTGCTGCTGCGGGTCCACCTGGTTCCACCGCCAGTCGGCGTTGAACACCGGGTAGGGCGAGCCGAACGCGGCGTCGCTGTCCACGCCGGGCTTGTAGGGGGAGTCGTTCGGGTCGCAGATCCCGGACGCCGAGGCGCAGGCCGCGCCCTGGGCGTCGATGAGGGAGGCGACGACCGCGAACCGCAGGTCCATGGAGTTGGCCGACAGGTCGATGTCTCCCGACAGGGACGCGGTCTGGCTGAACAGGTCGGGCCGGGCCTGGGCGTAGTGAAAGGCGCCGAACCCGCCCATGGAGATGCCGGCGACGGCCCTGCCCTTCTTGGTGGCGACCGTCCGCAGGTTGGCGTCGATGAACGGGATCACCTGGTTGAGGTGGAAGTTCTCCCAGTTCTGGGCGCCGGCCGCCGTCTTCTGGTTGAGCCAGTTGGCGTACCAGCCCCGGGCCCCGCCGTCCGGGATGACGGTGATCATCCGGTCCGACATGGACAGCGCAGGATAGGTCTGTCCGATCGGGTCGTCGGGCGAGCCGTGCAGGAAGTAGAGCACGGGGTAGCGCCGGGCCGGGTCGTCGTAGTACCCGCTCGGGAGGATGATCTTGATGTGCTGTTCGCCCGCGACCTGGGGCGTGGTGACCGTGAGGTAGAAGTTGTGGGCGGTGCCCACGGGCGCGGCGGCCTGGGTGAGGCCGAACCCGTCCTCCAGCTTCGGCGGCACGGTGTCGGCGGCGGCCCGCGCGGAGCCCGCCGGCGCGACGACGGCCACGGCGGCGAGCATCCACGCCACCGCGGCTCTGCGCCAGTGCGATGTCCTTGTCACAGCTTTTCCCTTTCGTGGGGTGTCTTCGGGGTTGTCGTCTCCCGATGGGGGGCGTCTCCCGATGGGGGGCGCTCCCCGTGGGTGTCGCCGGGGAGGCGGAGGCGGAAGTCGCGGGACGCCTCAGTCCAGGACCTTGATCCGCAGGTCCGGCGAGGCCGCGATCCGCTCCTCGGTGAAACGCTCGGTCACCCACCCGCTCGCCGAGAACAACCTGGTCTGGTCGGCGTGGTGCGGCGAGGTCGGGTCGGCCGACTGGGAGTAGGCCAGGACGGAGTACGCCTCGGGCGGGCCGTCCGCGGTGAACCGCACCTGCTGGACGAAGCTGGACCCGAAGGTGACGTCGGGTTTCCCGTCGACCTGGCCGGGGGTGATGACGTTCAGGACGCCCAGCTCGCCGAGCGAGCCGTGGATCGGTATCCGTTCGCCGGCGCGGGTGACCCGCTGGACGTCCGACAGCGGCGCGTTCAGCGGAATGCCCGCCTTGCGCAGGGCGAACACGGCACGGGCCAGGGCGTCGCGGACGGCGGAGTTCCCGGCGTCCAGCGAGTTGGGCGTGTGCACCGGGTCCTTCGGGTCGAAGGGGACCCTCCACGGCAGGTCTCCGAGCTTCTTCCCCCCGCTCAGGTAGGCCCAGTGGTTCGCGAACAGCCAGGAGCCGCGGCTGTCCGCCGTGAAGTCGTGGCTCTTCCAGGCGGCCAGGACGGGGCACGCCTCGCTGATGTTGACGAGGTTGCCGTCCACCAGGACGAGCCCGAAGGCGGTGTTCCGGCACGCCGTCACCGTGGCGTCGAGGGCGAGGTCGGCCGCCCTGCTGTTGTCGGCGAACAGCAGCTTCCCCATCGTCTCCGGGGTGAAGCCCCTGCCCGGCAGGCCGTCGGTGCCGTCGATCCTCTTCCGCGCGGTCAGGATCAGCTCCTGGGTGCGCAGCGACCGGGGCGCCGCCGTGTCGCCCATGATCCGGGGGAAGGACAGCGGCTGCTCGGGATTGGCCAGCCAGGGGCTGTCGTTGGCGTTGCCCACGAAGTCGGACCGGATCAGTCGCGGCTGTTTGTGCGGGTCGAGGAGGCCCGGCGCGGCCGCGTTCGGGTCGTCGGGCCAGTCGCAGGCGCTGCGCTTGCCGTCGAGGATGGAGACCGGCGGGACGTTCGACAGCGGGAGCGCCTGGTCGAACAGCAGCTTCCCGGTCTCGGTGAGGCACGCCCGCGCGTGCTCGTCGGTGACGTTCGGGACGACCTGGATGTCCGCGTACAGCGCGTTGCCCTTGCGGTCGGAGGCGATCGTGTTGAAGAAGGGGACGCCCTGGGTGGTCTCCAGGACGTCCACCACGTCGTGGACGTCCTTGGCCCGGTCGAGGCCGAACCAGGTGTTCAGCGCCCGCAGGTTGTCCATGTTCGGGTCGCGCACCACGTGCGCGCTGACCACCCAGGGCAGCGGGTAGCCCACGATCGAGGTGGTGACCGGTCCGTAGCGGGTGGACCACAGCGTCCGGGAGACCTCGCCGAGCGAGCCGTCCGGCCTGCGCACCCCGACGGTGACCCGCTGCGAGGTCATCTTCTCCCAGGCGCCGTCGACCAGGTACGTGGTGGGGTTCAGGGGATCGACCTGTACGTCGAAGAGGCCGAACGGGGCCACCGTGGCGACGGTGTGGCTCCAGGCGACGTCGTCGTTGTGCCCGATGTTCACCGCGGGCAGCCCGAGCAGACTGGCCCCCGAGACGTTGACCTCGCCCGGGATCGTCAGGTGGCTCTGCCACATCCGGTTCTTGCCCTGCCACGGGAAGTGCGGATTGGCGAGCAGCATGCCGGTGCCGCCGGACACGCCCTGCGAGCCGACCGCCAGCGCGTTGCTGCCCATGCTGTCCCGGCGGTTCGCCGCCATCGCGGCACGGATCCCCTTCGCGGTCTTCGCGGGCGAGGACACCGGCGGCGCGGCGGCGCGGGCCCCCGGGGGCGCGGCGTTCACCTGGCCGTCGAGCAGGGCGTCGGCGGAACCCATGATGATCTCGGCGTGGGCGTGCCGGTAGACGTCCAGTTCCGTGATCGGCCGGACCCAGGGCGCGCCCTTGCAGGCGGGGTCGGTGATGCCGTCCACGCCCGTCTCCGCCAGGTACCGGTTGTATCCCCGGACGTAGCCGCGGACGGCCTCCCTGACCTCCGGCTCCGGCCCGTCGGGCGCGGGCCGGTCCAGCAGCCGTTCCACCACGGCGTTGTCCTTGAGCCGCTGGAAGTACAGGTCGCTGTTGAGATTGGTGGTGGTGTTCTGGTTCTGGCCGGGGCTCGTCCTGCCGTCCGGTCCCAGGTGGCGGGACCGCTGGGCGTCGACCATCAGATAGGTGTCGGCCAGGGTGCAGATGTTGTCCTTGGCCGCCGCGTATCCGTAGCCCGTCCCCAGGCCCTCCCAGTCCGAGGCGATGATGTGCGGGATGCCGTACTCGGTGTAACGGATCGTCGGTCTGTCCGGGCCCGTTCCGGCGGTCGCTCCCCCGGGTAACGCCCCGGTGGCCGCCGTGGTGGTCATCACCGCCACGGCGGCCACGACCGCGATCGGCAGCCTCGCTCTCGATCTCCTCCGTGCCATCGGGCGTCCTTCCCTGGGGTGGTGGGGTTTCCGTACGGACGCGGCCACGCTAGGAAGGAGCGATGAAATCCCGGTGATGCGCGGGGCGCCGTCAGCGTCCGGCGGGCCGGGGGCGCCTCGGCAGTACCGGCCGGCCCCCCGGACGGGACGGGCGGCCGGGCGGTCTGGAAGGCAGCAGCGGGACGGGACCCGGAAGACCCCGGAAGGTTACGGACTGACGGACCGGGGCGGGTGGGGTACGGCTTCGGGGACGGCCCGTCCCCGGCCCGGTTCTCACCGCGCCCGGGGCGCCGGGCCGCCTCGGGTCCGTACGCGTGCCGGTACGCGCGTTCGCGCCCGTACCGATACACGAAGCGGAGACGTCCGTTCCGGACGGGGGGCGACGGCTGTGTGATCGGCTTCGTCCCGGGTAGCGGGTGAACATGTTCAGACATCGACGGGTACGAGTCGCGTGCGTGCTGCTGATCGGTTGGGCGGCGCTGACCGCCGTGGAGTGGCGGGCGGAACGGGCGTCCTGGTCCACGGCGGTGACGAGCGGATTCCTCTGGGCCTGCGTGGCGGCGGGCACCTGGTGGTTCGCCGAGATGACGCAGGGCCCGTCCTCGCGGACGGACAGGAAGGACGGAAGGGTCCGGGCCCTCCCCCGGCGACGGGTCGGGAGGAAGGACGCGGCACGCGGGTCCGGCCGTCTCCCCTCGCGGTGACGGCCGGGGCCGGCCCGCGCCGTCGTCGCCCTTCGGGCGCCGTCTCCACCGGCCCGGTGGGAGGGCGGTGTCCGGTGAGGCGGTGCCGGGCCGGCCGGAGACGGGAGGGAGGCCCCGTCAGGCCGGGCCGGGAGCGGCGCCCAGCGCGATGCGGGCCGTGACGCACTTGCCGGCCTCGTCCTGTCCCACGAACAGGTTCTCCGTGACGGCCTTGACGATCTCCAGGCCGTGCCGGCCGACCCGGTCCGGGTCGGCCGAATAGATCAGGGGAATGGCCGGATCGCTGTCCCACACGACCACGTCCACGCTGTCGGCGGTGACGCACAGCTCCACCAGCACCAGACCGGGCGCGTACGTGCAGGCATTGGTGAGCAGCTCGCTGACCACCAGTTCGGTCAGATCCTTCGCGTGCTCCGGCACCGGCACCAGATGCTCGGTACGCGCTTCCTCCAGGAAGGCGGCGGCACGGCGACGGGCGTCCGCGACGCAGCCGCCGTCCCCGTCGGGCGCGTAGCCGACGCACATCAGCAACCCACCCGGCACAGGCAGGACGGCGCCGCCGTCCTCGTCAGGGGATTCCACCGAACTCATCCTCACTCCCGTCTCCACGGCACGGCTACCCACCCGGCCGGTCCTGACGCGGAGGAAACGGATCGGCGCCCCGTCCGGGCGCGAGGCGACGTCCGGGACGGGCGACGCGCGGAGGCCCGTACCCGGCCGGCCGGCCCGTCGGGGCGCGTACCGGCCCTCGTCCCGGTCCGGCCGGCTCACGCCTCCCGGCGCGCCCGTACCAGGCCCGTCTCGTACGCGGCGACGACCGCCTGGGCACGGTCGCGGACCCGCAGTTTGGCGAAGAGGCCGGTGATGTGGTTCTTCACCGTGGAGGCGCTGACCCCGAGCCGTTCGGCTATCTCCGTGTTGTCCAGGCCGCCGGCGATCAGGCGCCACACCTCCCGCTCGCGCGGGGTGAGCCCCTCGCCGCCGGAGGGCACCGGATGTGCCGTCCGGCGCTCCGGGGCCGTGACGTGCGTGGAGATGAGCCGGGTCAGGAGCCGCGGGGCGAGGATCGCCTCGCCGTCGCGGACCACGCGCAGGGCGGCGACGAGGTCCTCGGGCGAGATGTCCTTGGGCAGGAAGCCGCACGCCCCGGCCCTCAGGGCGTCCACGACGTGCTCGTCCATGTCGAAGGTGCTCAGGGCCAGGACCCGGCAGCCGGGCAGTTCGGCGGTGAGCCGTTCGGTGGCGGCGATGCCGTCCAGGACCGGCATGCGGATGTCCATGACGACCACGTCGGGCCGGTGTTCGTGGGCGAGGCGGACCGCCTCGGCGCCGTCCGCCGCCTCGGCCACGACCCGGAAACCCGGTTCGGGGGCCAGCATCAGGGCGAGGCCGCGGCGGACGAGGGGCTGGTCGTCGGCGATGAGGACCTTCACGATCGCGCTCACGCGTACGCCTCCCGGCGGTCGGCGGGCAGGGGCAGGCGGGCGCGGACGGCGAACCCCCCGCCCTCCGGTCCGGCCCGCAGGGTGCCGCCGTGGAGGGCGACGCGTTCCCGCATCCCCATGAGCCCGTAGCCCGATCCGCGTGCGGCGGGACGGCCGGGACACGGACCGTCGTCGGTGACGGCGACCCGCACCTCGCGGGCGGCGAAGGTGAGCCGCACGTCGACGTGCGCGCCGTCGCCCGCGTGCTTGCGGGCGTTGGTGAGGGCCTCCTGGACGACGCGGAAGACGGTGAGGGCGACGCCGGGCGGGAGCGACCGCGGGTCGCCGTCGGTGGTGAGGGTGGTGGGGAGGCCGGCGCGGCGGCTGTCCCCGACGATGCGGTCGAGGTCGCCGATGCCGGGCTGCGGAGCGGTGGTCTCGCCCTCGTCGCCCTCGTCACCGGCCCGCAGCACGTCGAGCAGGTGGCGCATCTCGCGCAGGGCGGTGCGGCCGGAGCCCTCCAGGGTGACGAGCGCCTCGCGGGCCGTCTCCGGGGACCGGTCGAGGTTGGCCCGGGCTCCCCCGGCGAGCAGCTGCATCGTGGTCAGGTGGTGGGCGACGATGTCGTGCAACTCGCGGGCGATGCGGCGCCGTTCGTCGGAGACCGCCCGCTCGGCGAGCATCCGCCGGTGGGTCTCGGCGTTGCGCTGCCACCGGCCGACCACGAAGGCGGCGCCGGCCACGAACAGCGCGGACACGGCGTTGGGGACGAACTCCATCAGGGACGGCGCGGGCCGTCCCGGGTGGACGAACTGGAGCACCGCGACGCAGCCGGCGACGGCCGCCGCGCCGACGGCGGGCCTGTGGCGGCGCACGGCGGTGTAGAGGGCGACGACGGTGGCCGCCCCGTAGTGCGGGCCCACGGAGCCGACCCAGCCCAGCGACAGGTTCGCCGCGAGGACGCAGGCGAGGACGCCCAGGGGCGCGCGGCGGCGCGCCAGCAGGAACAGCGGGGCGACGGCCACGATCAGGCACCCGGCCACCGGCACGTGGCCCCGGTCCATCTGGCTGGTGACGGTGAAGCCCACGAGGTCGACGGCAGCCGCGCCGGCGGCGACGAGTCCGTCGTGCCGGCTCCACGGCCCCGGCCCCCCGCGCCGGCCCCCCGTCGCGGTGACGCGGTCCGGGGGCCCGGCGCCGTACGCGCCCGCCCCGTCCCGCGCCCCACCGGGAGGCGTTTCGTCCGCGCGCCGTCCCATCTCCGCCCTCCGTGCGCGTCCGCGCTCTCCCTGGGGCCGCCGCGGCAACCCGATGACCTGCGGTCCTTCCGTCGAGTCTCCCATGGTGCCGGGGGGCCGGGGCCCCGGCGTCGGGACCGGGAGGGAGCGGGGACCGGGAGCAGGGTCCCAGGGACCGGGCGGTCCGGGGCCGTGCTCCCAGCGGGTTTCTCGTTCCCGGCTCCGAGGCGCGGGCCGCGCGCCGCTGATGTGCTGGAACACGTGCCGGGACCGCCCGGCACGGGGCGCCGCCCCGGACGACCGCGGTCCCGCGGCCCCGTTCATCCGTACCCCTCCCGGAGGCTTTCCGTGATCCGTGCCCTGACCGGTTTCTCGACCCGCAGACCCTGGCGGGTCATCGCCGTGTGGGCGGTGGTCGGCGTCTTCGTGACGATCATGGGCCAGGCGCTCGTCTTCCGCGTGACGCACACCGACAGCGCCGGTTTCCTGCCCCCGGAGTACGACGCGGCCGCCGCGCTGCGGGTCGCGCGGGAGGAGTTCGGCGCGGAGCCCGACGCCGACGCGGTGACGGTGCTGGTGGCGCGGCGCGACGGGAAGCCGCTGGAGGAGGCGGACGAGAAGCGCGTACGGGACGTGGCGCGGAAGCTGAGCGCCGCGCGCCTGGAGATGCCGTGGACGGACGAGCAGATACCGGGGCTCTCCACGGACTACTCCCAGGTCCCCCGCGTGGCACCGGCGATGACCGCTCCCGACAAGTCGTTCGCGCTGCTCGGCGCGCGGCTGCGGGGCAACTCCACCGACCCCGGCATGCACTCCCTGTACCGGGCCTTCCACGACCGGGCCCAGCAGGAGTTCGGCGGGGCCGGGCTGCGCACGGGGTTCACGGGGGGCCTGGCGGACGTGGTGGACCGCGCCGACGCGGAGGAGGGCACGCAGAAGGCGGTCGGCCTGGTGATGGTCGGGCTGATCGTCCTGATCAACGTCCTGGTGTTCCGCAGCGTCCTGGCCGCGTTCGTGCCGCTGTTCGCGGTGTCCGTCGTGGGCGGGGCCGCCGCCGGCACGGTCGTGGGAGCGGCCCTCCTGACCGGTTTCGAACTGGATCCGGGCACCCCGAGCATGATCGGCACCGTGCTGATCGGCATCGGCGTCGACTACTTCCTCTTCCTGCTGTTCCGCTTCCGCGAGGAGCTGCGGCGACGCCCGGAGGAGGACCACCGCGCGGTGGCCGCGGACGTGTCCGGCCGGGTGGGCGCCGCGGTGACCTCGGCGGCGCTGACGATCGTGGCGGCCTTCGCGACGCTCGGCACGGCGACGTTCGGGCAGTTCCGGGTGCTCGGCCCCTCGGTGGCGGTGTCGGTGCTGGTGATGCTGGTGGCGAGCCTGACCCTGATGCCGGCGCTGCTGGCGGTGACCGGGCGGAAGATGTTCTGGCCGTCGCGGACCCTCGCGAAGGCCGGGCGGGCCGGTTCCGCGGGCCGCGCCGGCGAGCTGGTGGCACGCCGGCCGCTGCTGGTGCTCGTGGCGTCGGTCGCCCTTCTCGGCGCGCTCGCGGCCGGCACGGCGGGCGTCCGCATGGACTTCGGCACCGGCGGCACCCCGCCCGACACGGCGGCCGCCGCGACGGCGCGGGAGATCGCCGGCGTCCTGCCGCCGGGCGTGTCCGATCCGACGACGGTGTACGTCACCGCCGACGACGGCCGGCCCCTGGACCCCGCCGTACCGGCCGCTCTGCGCCGGGCGCTGTCCGGGGTGGCCGGGGTGGGCACGGTGGCCGCCCCCGTGTTCGACGCCGACCGCACCGCCGCCCGGCTGGACGCCCATCTGACGGTGGACTCGCAGTCGCAGCGCGCCCGGGACCTCGTGGCGGGCCCGGTGCGCCGGGCCGTCCGGGAGGCGACGCCGGCCGGGGCGACCGCGCACGTGGGCGGCACGGCGGCCGTGTTCGCCGACGTGGCGACGGCGGTCGACCGGGACCTGCGGACGGTGTTCCCGGTGGCCACGGCGCTGATCGCGCTGATCCTGGTGGTGCTGCTGCGCAGCCTCGCGGCCCCGGTGGTGCTGCTGCTCGCGGTCGGCCTGTGCTTCGCGGCGACGTTCGGCGCCTCCGCGCTGGTCTTCCAGCACATCGGCGGCGAGCCGGGCGTGAACTTCGTCCTGCCGCTGGTGCTGTTCCTGTTCGTGGTGGCGCTGGGCACCGACTACAACATCCTCGTCAGCGACCGCCTGCGCGAGGAGATGGCCCACGGGGGCCCGGTCCGCGACGCCGTGTCCCGCGCGGTGCGGCACACGGCGCCGGCCGTCGCCACGGCGGGCGTGGTCCTCGCGGCCTCCTTCGGCACCCTCATGGTGAACGCGGACCCCTCCACCCGCCAGCTGGGCTTCGCGACGGCCCTGGGCATCCTCCTGTCCGCCTTCGTCCTGTCGCTCCTGCTGGTGCCGGCGGCCACGGCGCTGCTGGGCCGGGGCATGTGGTGGCCGGTGCGCGGAGCGCGGAGCCGTAAGGAAACGACCTGTTCCGCTCCCGTCCGTGACGGCTCCGGGGCTCCTTCCGGCACGTCCGGTGGGTACGCGTACTCAGGGCAGGACGGCCCCGGGCGGTGAGGGCGGGCGCGCGGTCGAAGACCGGAGGAGATCATGCGCGTGCCCGGCAGGACCCGTCACGCCGCCGCCGTCCCCCGATCCGTGAGGGGCCGCGTCGTCGTCGCCCTCGCGGGCGCGGCCTCGGTCGTGCCGCTCGCCGGATGCGCGGGGACCGAGTGCCGGGAGGACGTCTGCGGCGGCGGGGAGTACCCCGTCCTGTCCGTGGGCGGTACCGGCTCCGCCCGCGTCCCGGACGCGGAGGAGCCCCCCGCCGGGTTCGCGCGGTACCCGGCGGGCAAGGTGCCGCGGCAGGTCGGCGACGAGCGGGACGCGTACGGGGACACCCCCACGCTCGACAAGGACGGCAAGGTCCTCGGGGCCCCCGCCGGGGAGTGACCCGGGGAACCGGCGCTCCCCGGGCGGACGGACGGGGCCGGGGCCTCCGTCCGGAGTCCACCGGCGAAGGGCCGGGCCGCGCCGGTGGACCGGCGCCGCGTACGGCACCGCCCCGCCCCACCGCTCGTGGTGGGGCGGGGCGGTGAGTGGTTCGGGCGAGACCGGCGAGAGGGGCGGGCGCCGTCTCCCCGGTCACCCCAGGAAGCTCAGCCGCACCTGCCGCTCCGGATTGTCCTTGTTCGTGTCCACCAGGCACACCGACTGCCAGGTTCCGAGGGCCAGTTCGCCGCCGATCACGGGGAGCGTGGCGTGCGGGGGGACGAGGGCCGGCAGGACGTGGTCGCGGCCGTGGCCCCGGCTTCCGTGGCGGTGCTGCCAGCGTTCGTCGGCGGGGAGGAGGCCGTGGAGGACCGCCAGCAGGTCGTCGTCGCTCCCCGCGCCGGTCTCGATCAGCGCCACTCCCGTGGTCGCGTGCGGGGCGAAGACGTTGAGGAGTCCGTCCCGGCCCTGCGCCACCTCCGCCAGGAAGGAGGCGCACTCGCGGGTCAGGTCGTGGACCCTCTCCGACGTGCCGGTGGTGATGTCCAGGGTGCGGGTCTCGAATCCGTGGCTCATCCCCCCATCGTGGCCGACCGGGCGGTCCTCTCAAACTCTCCACGCGGACGGCTCCGGCCCCGCCGTCCCGTCATGCCGCCGGGCTGCAGCGGAAGCCGCTCCGGAGGGCGGTCGTGCCGGCCGCCCGTGCCGCCGGGCCGGGCGCGGACAGGGCGGGAGCGGGAGCGGCGGGCTTCTCCGGCCGGCGTCGTCGTCGTGGTCGTGGTCGTGGTCGTGACACGGGGTGGTTCTCCTCGCGGTTCGGGGGTGGGGGCGAAGAGCTGAAGCGCGTCGGTCAAGCCTTGAACCAGTGGGAGCGCTCCCACTGTGCAGGGGGGGGCGCGGTGGCGTCAAGGCGTACGAAGAGTCGAAGGCAATCGGCGGGGAATTTACTCAACCCCTCTTTTCCTTGGCGGCCGTTGGCGCTACGGTCTGCCGGACCCAGTGGGAGCGGTTCCGTCCAGTCGACGCACCGGCATCGGTGCGTCCTCACTGCGAGGACTCGCTCATGCGTCATCCCCCGCGTCTGTCCGCGCCGCTCGCAGGAGCGGCGCTCACGACGGCGAGCACCGCTCTCGCCCTCATGGGTACGGCCTCCGGAGCAGCGGCCGCACCCGCCTGCACAGTGGAGTACTCGGTCGTCGGCCAGTGGGCCGGCGGTTACCAGGGCGCCGTCACCGTCACCAACGGCGGGACCGCGCTGAACGGGTGGAGCCTCCGCTTCGCCTTCCCGGCCGGCCAGGTCGTCGGCCAGGGCTGGGGCGGCACGTGGTCCCAGTCCGCCGCCGACGTGACCGTGGTGAACGAGAGCTGGAACGGCTCGCTCGCCACGGGGGCGAAGGTGACGGCCGGATTCATCGCCTCCTGGTCGGGGACGAACACGGCCCCCACCGCGTTCACCCTCAACGGCACGTCCTGCGACGCGGGCGGGCCGGCCCCCACGTCCACCCCGACTCCCACTCCCACCGACCCGACCACGCCTCCCACCACACCCCCGGCCCCGGCTTCCGGCGCGCCCGAACTGAGCGTCGACGAGAACCGGTTCACCGATCAGAACGGCGCCACCCGCCGCCTCCTCGGCGTCAACCGCTCCGGCGGCGAGTTCATGTGCGTCCAGGGACACGGGTTCTTCGACGGTCCCGTCGACGACGCCTCCGTCCGGGCCATCGCCGGCTGGAAGGCCAACACGGTCCGCATCCCCCTCAACGAGGAGTGCTGGCTCGGCCTGGACAACGTCAAACCCGAGTACCGGGGCGCGAACTACGTCACCGC
This sequence comes from Streptomyces sp. NPDC001744, assembly GCF_042892575.1. Taxonomy (NCBI): domain Bacteria; kingdom Bacillati; phylum Actinomycetota; class Actinomycetes; order Kitasatosporales; family Streptomycetaceae; genus Streptomyces; species Streptomyces sp. NPDC001744. The sequence goes on along the minus strand of NZ_JBIAUG010000016.1, from coordinate 20,281 downwards.
CGTCAAGGAGCTGGTGACCAGGGTCCTCGCCCACGGCATGACCCCCGTGGTCGAACTGCACTGGACCCACGGCCGGTACACCGGCAACTCGGCAGGCTGCTCCGACGTGCACGCCTCCTGCCAGAAGCCGATGCCCGGCGCCCGCCACTCCCCGGCGTTCTGGACCTCGGTCGCGGACACCTTCAAGCACGACCGCCGGGTCGTCTTCGACCTGTTCAACGAGCCCTACCCGGACCGGGCGACCCCCACCGCGGCACAGGCGTGGGCCTGCTGGCGCGACGGCGGCACCTGCCCGGGCATCGACTACGAGGTCGCCGGCATGCAGGACCTGGTGGACGCCGTCCGCGCCACGGGGGCGAAGAACCTCGTCCTCGTCCCGGGCATCGCGTACGCCAACGACCTGAGCCAGTGGCTCGCGCACCGCCCCACGGACCCGGCGGCGAATCTCGCCGCCGCCTGGCACGTCTACAACTTCAACGCCTGCTCCACCGAGACGTGCTGGAACGACACCCTCGCCCCGACAGCCGCACGGGTACCTCTGCTCGCGGGCGAGATCGGTGAGAACACCTGCGGACACGCGTTCGTCGACCGCGTCATGAAGTGGTTCGACGACCGCGGCCTCTCGTACCTGGGCTGGACCTGGAACACCTGGGACTGCGCTTCCGGACCCTCCCTGATCAGTTCGTACGACGGCACCCCCACCGCGTTCGGCATCGGGCTGCGCGACCACCTGCGCGCCCTCACCCCCTGATCCCCACCCCCGGAAAGGAACCCCCACCCGCATGAGCCGCACCCGTACCAACCCCGCCCGCCGCACCGGCCGTACCGCCTTCCTGGCGGCGCTCGGCCTCGTGACGGCCACCGGTGCCACCGCCACCGTCCTCGGCACCGCCACCGCCGGCGCCGCCGCGGCCGGCTGCACGGTCGACTACCGGATCACCAACCAGTGGAACACCGGCTTCGGCGCCGACGTGACCGTCACCAACACCGGGGCTCCGGTGACCTCGTGGACCGTCGAGTGGACCTACGCCGGCAACCAGCAGGTCACCCAGGGCTGGAACGCCACGATCTCCCAGTCCGGCGCCGCCGTCACCGCCAGGAGCCTCTCCTACAACGGGACCCTGGCCACCGGGGGCTCCACCTCCTTCGGCTTCAACGGCTCGTACAGCGGCACGAACGCGGTACCCGCCGTCTTCAGGCTCAACGGAGTCGTCTGCGACGGCACCACCGGGCCCACGGACCCGCCGACCACTCCCCCGACGACACCGCCCACCACCCCGCCGGCCGGCTCGAAGGCCGACAACCCGTACGCGGGCGCCAAGGTGTACGTGAACCCCGAGTGGTCCGCGAAGGCGGCGGCCGAACCCGGGGGCGCCAAGGTGGCGAACCAGCCCACCGGCGTCTGGCTGGACCGGATCGCCGCCGTCAACGGCTCCGCGACCTCCATGGGCCTGCGCGCCCACCTGGACGAGGCCCTGCGGCAGAAGGGCCCGGGCGAGCTCGTCGTCCAGCTGGTGATCTACAACCTGCCCGGCCGCGACTGCGCGGCGCTCGCCTCCAACGGCGAGCTGGGCCCGACGGAGATCGGCCGCTACAAGACCGAGTACATCGACCCGATCGCCGCGATCCTCGCCGACCCGAAGTACGCGGGCCTGCGGATCGTCACCACCGTCGAGATCGACTCGCTGCCCAACCTGGTCACCAACGTCTCCGGGCGCCCGACCGCCACGCCCGGCTGCGACGTCATGAAGGCCAACGGCAACTACGTCACCGGCGTCGGCTACGCGCTCAAGAAGCTCGGCGCGATCGGCAACGTCTACAACTACGTGGACGCGGGCCACCACGGCTGGCTGGGCTGGGACGACAACTTCGGCGCCTCCGCCGAACTCTTCAAACAGGCCGCCACGGCCGAGGGCTCCACGGTCGCCAACGTCCACGGCTTCATCGTCAACACCGCCAACTACAGCGCCCTGAAGGAGGACCACTTCCGGATCGACGACAGTGTGAACGGCGTCTCCGTGCGCCAGTCGAAGTGGGTCGACTGGAACCGGTACACCGACGAGCTGTCGTACGCCCAGGCCATGCGCGCCAAGCTGGTGTCGCTCGGCTTCGACGCCGGTCTCGGCATGCTGATCGACACCTCCCGCAACGGCTGGGGCGGCGCCGCCCGGCCCGGCGCCCCGGGCGCGACGACGAACGTGGACACGTACGTCAACGGCGGCCGTTACGACCGGCGCATCCACCTCGGCAACTGGTGCAACCAGTCCGGCGCGGGACTCGGCGAACGGCCCCGGACGGCGCCCGCCGCGGGCATCGACGCGTACGTCTGGATGAAGCCCCCGGGTGAGTCCGACGGCGCCAGCAAGGAGATCCCGAACAACGAGGGCAAGGGCTTCGACCGGATGTGCGACCCGGCCTACACGGGCAACGCCCGCAACGGGAACAGCATGTCGGGCGCGCTGCCGGGCGCCCCGCTCTCGGGCCAGTGGTTCTCGGCCCAGTTCCAGGAGCTCCTGAAGAACGCCCACCCGGCGCTGTGACGCCCCGGGGATGAACCCGCGGTCGGCCGGGATCCGCAGTCCCGGCCGACCGCGGCCGTTCCCGGGAACGGGGCCGCACGGAGACGGGACGGCGGCGCCGGTCCCGTACGGCCTCTCGACCGGACTCCCGTACGGCCCCTCGACCGGACTCCCGTACGGCCCCCTCAACCGGACTCGCGCACGACCAGCTCCGTCGGCAGCACGTGCCGGCGGGGCCGTTCCGGTTCCTCCGGTCCTTCCGCGATCTCCCGGAGCAGCATCCGCGCCATCGTCCGGCCCATCTCCTCGATCGGCTGTCGCACGCTGGTCAGCGGCGGGTCCATGAGCCGTGCCAGCGGTGAGTCGTCGACCCCCACGAGGGCGACGTCCCCGGGCACGCGGCGGCCCGCCTCCCGCAGCGCCCCGCGCGCCCCGGCCGCCATCACGTCGGACGCGGCGAAGACCGCGTCCAGGTCCGGTCGGCGGTCGAGCAGCAGCCGCACGGCCCGGCGGCCGCCCTCCTCGGTGAAGTCGGCCGGCGCGACCAGTTCCTCGTCGGGCGCGAGGCCCGCCTCCGCGAGGCCGGCCCGGTAGCCGCCGAGCCGGGCACGCGCCACGTACATGTCGAGGGGCCCGGTGACGGTCGCGATCCGGTTCCGGCCCCGCCCCACGAGGTGGGCGACGGCCGCCCGGCCCGCCCCGATGTTGTCGGAGTCCACGTACGGCACGGGCTCGGCCTCCCCGCGGCGGCCGTTCATGACGACCGGGAGGCCGAGTTCCCCGATCCGGTCGGGCAGCGGGTCGTCGCCGTGGACGGAGGCGAGCAGCACCCCGTCGACGCGCTGGGTGGCGAGGTACTGCGCGAACCGCTGCCGCTCCCGCTCGCTGCGGACCAGAGTGAGCAGCAACTGTTTGTCCGCCTCGGCCAGTTCGGCGCTGACGCCCCGAATGAGGTCGAGGAAGTACGGCTCCGCGAAGATCCGCGCCTCGGCCTCGGGGATGACGAGCGCCACGGCGTCGGTGCGGCTGCCCGCGAGGGCGCGGGCGGCCTGATTGGGGACGTAGCCGAGTTCGGCGACGGCGCGGGCGACGGCCGTCCTGGTCCGCTCGCTCACCCGGGGGGAGCCGTTGATGACCCGGGAGACCGTGCCCCGGCCCACCCCGGCCCTGACCGCGACCTGCTCCAGGGTGGGCCGGCCGCTCTGTCGTCCGCTCACGACGTCCGGGACTCCCCTCGTGGGTCGACGTGCCGCTCGGTCGGCCCCCAGCGTGATGGGAGCGCTCCCACAATAGACCATCCGGCCCCGTCCCACCCCGGCCCGCACCCGGGTCCGCGTTCAGGAGTTGACGCGACCGGACCGGTCCGGCGGGCGCGAAACCCCCCGAAAACCTTCCGGTAACGAATCCGCGTTCACGTCTTGACACTCGCACCCGCCAAGCAGCAACCTTCCGACAACGAAGTGGGAGCGCTCCCACTCAGGAGTCGCACAGCCCCGCGACGGGTCCCGACAGGCCGCCGGCGAGCCGCGATCAGCCGTCCGGACCCCCTGGCGCACAACGAGCACCACCTTGGACGAGGAGAGTGGAATGGGCACTTCCAGCAGCAGACGCGGACGGCGTACGGCGGTCGCGGCGGTCGTCGCCGCCGCGACCGGCGCGGCCCTGCTCACCGGTTGCGGCAGCGGCGACGACGACGGCAAGGGCGACGGCACGATCACGCTGCGGGTCGGGACCTTCGGTTCGTTCGGTTACGACGACAAGACCGGCGCCAAGCTCTACGCCGAGTACGAGAAGACCCACCCCGGCATCAGGATCGAGGAGTCGAACGTCGCCGACGGGCAGAAGTACTGGGACACGCTGAAGCTGCGCCTCTCCCGCAACAGCGGTCTCGCGGACGTCCAGGCGGTCGAGGTCGGCTTCATCGCCGAGGCGACCGGCCCCACCATGGCGGGCAAGTGGGTGGACCTGGGCAAGGAGGGCGGTGCGAACCTCGGCGCCTTCCTCGACTGGAAGGTCAAGCAGGCGACCACCGCCGACGGCAAGGTGATCGGGCTCGGCACCGACATCGGCCCCATGGCCGTCTGTTACAACAAGGACCTCTTCGCCAAGGCCGAACTCCCCACCGACCGCGAGGCCGTCGGCAGGCTGTGGGCCGGCGACTGGGCCAAGTTCCTGGAGGTCGGGAAGACCTACCAGAAGAACGCGCCCGCCGGGACCGCCTTCCACGACTCGGCGAGCGGCCTCTTCAACGCGGTCGTCTCCAGCGACCCGGTGCAGTACGCCGACGCGGACGGCAAGCTCGACTGGGAGAAGAGCCCCGGGGTGAGGAAGGCGTGGGACACCGCCGTCGCGGCGGCGCGGGGCGGTCTCACCGCCAAGCTGCGCCAGTTCGACGAGAAGGGCACCTGGAACGCGGCCTTCAAGAACTCGAAGTTCGCCACGGTCGCCTGCCCGAGCTGGATGACCGGCATCATCAAGGACCAGGCCGGACCCGCCAACCAGGGCAAGTGGGACATCGCCGCGCCGCCGGTGGCCGGCAACTGGGGCGGCGCCTTCCTCGCGGTGCCGAAGTCCGGGAAGCACGTCAAGGAGGCGGCCGAGCTGGCCGCCTGGCTGACCGCCCCGGAGCAGCACGCCAAGGTGTTCGCGGTCAACGGCAACATCCCCTCCTCCAAGGACACGCTCACCTCGGTCACCGTCCAGGAGGCGAAGCTGCCCTACTTCGGCGACACCCCGGTCGGCAAGATCTTCTCCAGCGCGGCGACCAGGATCACCCCCGCCACGATCAGCCGCTACGACGGCCAGGTGAAGACCTTCCTCACCGACAACGGCATCCTCGACATCGAGCAGCGCGGCACCGACCCGGCCAAGGCGTGGGAGAACGTCAAGAAGCTGATCGACGACAAGATCGCCCGGTAACGGGGGACGCCCGCCGGTCCGTCGCCGCCCGCCGGGCGGCGGGCCGGCACCGTCCGCACCAGCGCACGCATCGACCTGGAAGGACGCCCCCGTGGCCACCTCCGTCCGGACGCGGTCCGACGGCTCCCCGCCGCCCGCCGCACCGCCCGTCTCCCCCGGCCCGCACGGCCGCCGCCCCGCGCCGGGCACCTGGCGCAGCACCCTCTACCGCTGGGACCTCAAGGCGGTCCCGTACGTCTTCGTCGCCCCCTTCTTCCTCACCTTCGCCGCCTTCGGCCTCTTCCCGCTGATCTACACCGGCTGGCTCTCCCTGCACCGGGTGGAGCTCGGCGGCGAGGCGGAGTGGAAGGGGTTCGAGAACTACACCGACCTCGCGACCAGCGAGTTCTTCTGGAACGCGCTCCTCAACACCTTCACCCTCGGGGTCGTCTCGACCGTTCCGCAGCTGCTCATGGCCCTGGGCCTGGCGCACCTGCTCAACTACAAGCTCCGCGGCCGCGGCTTCTTCCGGGTCGCGATCCTCGCCCCGTACGCCACCTCGATCGCGGCGGCGACCCTGGTCTTCGCCCAGCTGTTCAACACCGACTACGGGATGATCAACAGCGTCCTGGAGTGGACCGGCATCGGCCCGGTCGACTGGGAGGCGTCCAAGTGGCCGGCCCAGATCGCGATCTCGACGATCGTGACCTGGCGCTGGACCGGCTACAACGCGCTGATCTACCTGGCCGCCATGCAGGCGGTGCCCCAGGACCTGTACGAGGCGGCCTCCCTGGACGGGGCCTCGCGCTGGCGCCAGTTCCTCAGCGTCACGATCCCCTCCATCCGGCCCACGATCCTCTTCACCATCGTGGTCTCCACCATCGGCGCCACCCAGCTCTTCGGCGAGCCGATGCTCTACGGCGGCAGCGTCGGCATCAGCGGCGGCAGCGGCAACCAGTTCCAGACGCTGAGCCTGCTGATGTACGAGAAGGGCTGGATCACCGGCGCGCTGGGCCAGGCGTCGGCCATCGCCTGGGTGATGCTGCTGCTCCTGCTGATCGTCGGCGGCGTCCAGGCGCTCGTCTCCCGCCACCACCGCGAGAAGCCGGGGGGCTGACCTCATGACCCGCACACCCGACACACCCCGTCCGAAGCGTCCGGCGCCCCCGGAGGCCCGGAAGTCCGTACCCGGCCGGCGTTTCCGCCAGACGGCCGGCCGGCAGCACCACGCCGGACCGCTGACGTACGTCCTGCTCGCCCTGGCCGCGGCGGTCTCCCTCTTCCCGCTGTACTGGAACGTGGTCGCCGCCTCGCACACCGGCGAGCGGGTCGTGGAGGCCCCGGCGCCGCTGCTGCCCGGCCCCCGCCTGTTCGACAACCTCACCTTCGCCTGGAACCAGGTCGACATGGGCGAGGCCCTGGTCAACACGACGATCGTGGCGAGTCTGGTGGCCGTGTCCACCGTCCTCTTCTCCACGCTCGCCGGCTTCGCCTTCGCCAAACTGCCCTTCCGGGGCCGCACGATGCTGCTCTCGCTGGTGGTCGCCACCATGACGATCCCACCGCAGCTCAGCGTCATCCCGCTCTACCGGATCGTCACGGACCTGGGCTGGGTCGACCAGCTCCAGTCGGTGGTCCTGCCCTCGCTCGTCGCCGCCTTCGGCGTGTTCTTCATGCGCCAGTTCCTCGTGGAGGCGCTGCCCGTGGAGCTGGTGGAGGCGGCCCGGATGGACGGCGCGCACAGTCTCCGGGTGATCTGGCACGTGGTCTTCCCGGTGGCCCGGCCCGCGATGGCGGTGCTCGGCATGCTGGTCTTCGTCCAGTCGTGGAACGACTTCTTCTGGCCGTTCATCGCGCTCACCCCGGACGGCAACCCCACCCTCCAGGTGGCGCTCGCCGGGCTCGGCGCGGGCAACCACAGCGTGGACCACGCCGTCGTGCTGACCGGCGCCCTGATCTCCACCGTGCCGCTGCTGCTCGTCTTCGCCTTCCTCGGCAAGCACATCGTGGGCGGCATCACGGCCGGCGCCGTCAAGAGCTGACCGGCCCCCCCTCCTCCCCAAGTCAACGTACCGATCCCGCAACCGCGTTGGGAGCGCCCTCCTATGACCGCGTCCGAAACCCGGCCGCTCGCCGCCACCCGCTCGTTCCCGCCCGGCTTCCTCTGGGGAGCGGCCACCGCCGCGTACCAGATCGAGGGAGCGGCGGCGGAGGACGGCCGCACCCCGTCCATCTGGGACACCTTCTCGCACACCCCCGGCAAGGTCTTCGGGGGCCACACCGGCGACGTCGCCGTGGACCACTACCACCGGTTCCGCGAGGACGTCGGTCTCATGGCCGAACTCGGGCTGAACGCCTACCGGTTCTCCGTCTCCTGGTCCCGGGTGCAGCCCACCGGGCGGGGTCCCGCCGTCCAGAAGGGCCTGGACTTCTACCGGGCGCTCGTGGACGAACTGCTGGCCGCCGGGATCGAACCGGCCCTGACGCTGTACCACTGGGACCTGCCGCAGGAGCTGGAGGACGCGGGCGGCTGGCCGGAGCGGGCGACCGCGGAGCGGTTCGCCGAGTACGCGGGGATCGTCGCGGACGCCGTCGGCGACCGGGTCTCCCGGTGGACCACGCTCAACGAACCGTGGTGCAGCGCCTTCCTGGGGTACGGCTCCGGGGTGCACGCCCCCGGCCGGACCGACCCGGTGGACGCCCTGCGCGCCGCCCACCACCTCAACCTCGGGCACGGGCTCGCGGTCCAGGCGCTGCGGGCCGCCCTGCCGGCGGACCGGCGGCAGCTCTCCGTCTCCCTCAACCTGCACGAGGTGCGGCCGCTGACCCCCTCCCCCGAGGACCGGGACGCGGTCCGCCGCATCGACGCCGTCGGCAACCGGATCTGGCTGGGGCCGATGCTGGAGGGCGCCTACCCGGAGGACCTGCTCGCCGACACCGCGCGCCTCACCGACTGGTCCTTCGTACGGGAGGGGGACACGGTGACGGCGAGGCAGCCGCTGGACCTGCTGGCGATCAACTACTACGCGCCGACGCTGGTGTCGCACGTCGCGGAGGGGGCCGAGAAGCCGCAGGACGACGGTCACGGCGACAGCGCGCACTCGCCGTGGCCGGGCGCGGACCGGGTCGCCTTCCACCGGGCGCCGGGCGAGCGGACGGCGATGGGCTGGCCGGTCGACGCGGGCGCCCTGTACGACCTGCTGGGGCGGGTGTCGGCCGCGTACCCGGGTCTTCCGCTGGTGATCAGCGAGAACGGCGCGGCGTACGAGGACGTGGTCGGCCCGGACGGTTCGGTGCACGACCCGGAGCGCGCCGCCTATGTGCACGCGCACCTGGAGGCGGTGCACCGGGCGCTCACGGACGGGGTGGACGTGCGCGGCTACTTCCTCTGGTCGCTGCTCGACAACTTCGAGTGGGCGTACGGCTACGCGAAGCGGTTCGGCGCGGTCCGGGTGGACTACGACACCCTGGAGCGGACCCCGAAGTCGAGCGCCCGCTGGTACGCGCGGGTGGCGCGGTCGGGCGAGCTGACGGCTCCGGACGCGGGCTGAGGCGGAGACGCGCGGAGGGCCGTGCCGGGTCACCGGCACGGCCCTCGGGCCTTCTTGACGGCAGGTCAGATGTCGATCACCCGGTAGCCGATGACGTAGATGCCGCCGGAGCCCTCGACGGTGCGCCACTGGGTCTCGGCGCCGACCTCGGAGCCGGTGACCAGGGTGGCGCCGAGCTTGTCGTCGCTGCTGGTGGTGTCGTAGTCCCACAGGGTCAGGGTGCGGGCCTGCTCCTTGCCCAGGATGAGGGCCGTGCTGCCGTTGCCGTCGGTCATGGAGCGGACGTAACCGGTGCCCATCGTCTGGTACTTGAGGCCGCCGCCCGGCCAGACCTTGACGGCGTTGCCGTTGGCGTCGGTGATCTTGAGGTACGCCTCGTCGTGGTCGCCCTCGCTGTTCTTCTGGCAGTGCAGTTCGAGGAGCTCGATCTTCACGTAGTCGATCGGCTCGGCGTGCGCGGTGCCGGCGAAGGCGCCGAGGCTGCCGAGTCCGAGCAGGGCGGTGGCGGCCAGTCGGGCGGTTCGGTTCTTGAGCATGTGGTTCCCCCCACACATCGGGTCACTCGTGTGACATGGAGTCCGGGCCGCCCTCCCGGGCGGATCCGGTGTGCCGTTTCCCCCCGGCACGACACTCACTGTGCCCTGCTCCCCCGGCCCCGCTCTACGCGCGTTCCGCTGGACGGAACGGGGCCGGGAGGGCAGTGCTCCTCAGGGCACGAGGACGGTCGGCGGCACCGTTCTCCGCCGCCCGCCGCCGGCGAGCGCCCGGGTGACGGCCGCCCCGGCCCCGGCGACGGCGTGGGCGAGGGCGTCGAGCCGGCACCCCACCGGGGCCAGGGCGGCGAGGGCCGCGACCGCACGTCCGTCCGGGGCGCGGACCGGCAGGGCGGCGCAGCACACCCCTTCCATCACGTCCTCCCGGTCGAGGACGGCACCGCCTCCGCCGGAACCCCGCAGCGCCTTGCCGGCGGCGGTGTCGAGACGGAACGCGAGGCCGTTCCGTACGGGGAGGAGCGGTTCCAGGTCTCCCGGTACCGAGCCGATCGTGAGCGCCATCTCCTCGCGCAGCACCACGAGGACCACGCTCGCTCCAGTGGCGGCCCGGAGCCGCTGGAGGGGCAGCCGGGCGGCGGGGCGGAGGCCGGGGTACGGCTCCCACGCCTGGCCGAGGCGGTAGAGCTGCGGGCCGACCCGGTAACGGTTGCCCGTCCTTTCGACGGCGCCGACGCACACCAGTTGGTCGAGCAGCCGGTGGACACTGGCCTTGGGCACTCCGCAGGCGAGCGCCAGTTCGGTCACCCCGGCCTCGTCGCCGTTCCGCCGCAACGCGTCGAGCAGCGCGAACGCCCCTTCGAGCACCCCCCGCCCGCGTTCGGCACGCCGCTCCCGGGCCTCTTCCGCCGCGTCCCGCGGCGCGGCCACGCCGACGCCGCCCGTTCCCCGTTCCGTACCCGTGTCCATGAGTCCCCCTCACTTCACACACCCGGGCGCGGTCCCCCGACGGCACGGCTCCGGGCACACCTCCCACCATGCCGCAGACCGGACCTCCCGGCGAAGGGGCTCGGACCGCGCGTCGTGTCGCACGCGCGCGGCCCTCCCGGAACTTCCCCCTAAAGTGGTCGGTCATGAGAGACCCCCACCCGCCCTCGTCCCGGTCGCGCCGGCGCCGGACCGTCGGCATCGTCGCCGGCTCCGTCACCGTGGCGGCGCTCGCCACCGCGTTCGTCGTGGCCGCGCCGTCTTCACGATCCGCGCCCCGCCCGGCGGAACAGGACGCCAAGGCTCCGGCGAGCCGTCTGCTCCGTTCCGCCGGGGCTCCGCCGACCGTGATCGCCCACCGGGGAGCCTCCTCCGCCGCGCCGGAGAACACACTGGTCTCCGACGAGGTGGCCCGGCGGGGCAGGGCCCAGTGGATCGAGAACGACGTCCAGCCGAGCAAGGACGGCGTGCCGTACGTCCTGCACGACACGACCGTCGACCGGACGACCGACGGCACGGGCGCGATCCGCTCCCTGACCTCCGCCCAGCTGGACGCCCTGGACGCGGGCTCCTGGTTCGCCCCCGTCTACACGGGCGTCCACGTGCCGACCCTGGCGGCCCAGCTGGCGGACCTCAGGCAGCGGGGCGGCAACCTGCTCCTGGAGATCAAGGGCCGGCACAGCCGCGCCGAGGTGGCCCGGATCGTCGAGGAGGTCCGGGCCCAGAACATGGCCGGCCGGGTGTTCGTCCAGAGCTTCGACGTCCCCTCCCTGCGGTACACGCGCGAGCTGGCGCCCGAACTGCCGCTCGGGCTCCTGCGGGACACGCTGGACCCCGATCCGGTCGCGGTCTCCGCGGACCTGGGGCTCGCCGCGTACAACGTCTCGCACGTCGCGCTGGCCGCCCGGCCGGAGGTGGTCGGGCGGCTGCACGCGGCGAACGTGGCCGTGAACGTATGGACGGTCGACGCTCCCGCCCGCTGGAAGGAGATGGACTCCCTCGGCGTGGACGGGATCATCACCAACCGGCCGGCGGAGCTGAACGGCTGGATCGGCGGCCGGAGCGCCGGTTAGGACGTGTGTCGAAAGGGGCGTCGCCCGCCCGGCGGCGCCCGGCACCCACCCTAGGGCGTGTGTCGAAAGTGGCGTCGTCCGCCCGGAGGGCGGGCCCGGCGGTGTCCGGTGCGTGCGATCGCAAGGCGGAGGGTCGCCCCGATACTGGATGTATCGGGGTGAGCCCGACAACGCCGCTGGGGGCACCCCCGTGCCCGAAGGGCTACGGGGGAGTGCGTGCCGGGCGCCGCCGGGCAGACGGGACTTTCGAAACACGCCCTAGGAGGAGGCGCCGGCGGAGGGCGTGACCCTGATGCCGTCCACGAAGGCCCGGACCATGATCGCGTGGGTGTAGATGACGGTGCCGGGCTTGATCGGGTCGTTCTCGTCCCCGCTGTCCTCGACCTGGACCGTGCGCTCCCCGAGGAAGGTGAACGTCCTGCTGTCGAAGATCCATTCGGTGCGCTGCCCGTTGACCTCGTCGAGCCGTGCGACGGCGACGCCCTTGCGGCCGGCCGCGTCGGTGGCGCTGTCGACCGTGACCACTCCGGGGATCTTCGCGGCGGCCCGGTAGAGCGCCGCCGCGAGTTCGGGGGACGGCCAGCTCTCGCCGAGCAGGTCGCCGATGGTGCTGAACGCCTGCTGGTCCTTGCCGTTGCCCTGGCCCTCGGTCTCCTCGTAGATCTTCCGCAGGAGCGCGTCGGGGTCGGTGGGCAGGCCGGCCAGATAGTCGTACGAGGGCGCGCCGAGGTGCGGCGTCGGCTCCTTCCCCCGCTCGTCGGTGCCGCCGAGGGTGATGCCCTCGGGGCCCGTGGTGCCGGGCTCGATCAGCCATCCCTCGCGGCCGTCGGGGGACTGCCAGGACTGCCGGGTGTGCAGGGGCACGCTGACGAGGCGGCTGACGTTGTTGACGGTCTTCACGTGCGTGTTCGCGGCGCGCGACTCGATGTAGAGGTACTGGCCCGCGCGTCCGCGCGGGACGTCCGCCCCGGCGGCGGCGAGCGAGATGCGGTCGAGGAGGCGGGGGGCGCCGTGGGCGTCGACGGTGCCGATGGTGGTGGTGAGGGCGGGACCGGTGGTGAGGACGGGGGCGACGGCGCGGTCCTCGGCCGGGGCGTCGTCCGGGGTGAGGGCGAGGACGCCGACGGCGAGGGCTCCGGCGAGCACGGTGGCGGCCGGCAGGAGGATCACCTTCCGCAGGAAGGGGGCGCGCGGGGCGGCGGCGCGGCGGTCGTCGTGGATCTGGTTCATCAGGCGCTCCTTGTGGAACCGGTGACGGCCCGGGGGAAGGTCCCGATCCCCGATCGCGAGGAGGGGTTCCGGGAGGTCCCCGGTCCCGTTCCGGTGCGCCGTACGGGGGGCGTTCGCGTCGGGGTTCATCGGATTCCTTCCTGTGCGGGCCGGACCGCGTTGACGCGGTCACCTGATGTCTGTCGGGGGCGGGCGGCGGGTTCCCGTTTCCGGCGCCCGGATTCCTCCGCCTCCCGGGCGAGTTCCTCCTCGGCCCCGTCGCGGAGTTTGGCGCGGGCGCGCGAGAGGCGGGAGCGGACGGTGCCGACGGGGACGCGCAGGGCCCGGGCCACCTCGGTGTAGGCGAGGCCCTCCCAGAGGCAGAGGATGAGGACTTCGCGTTCGGTCCTGCGGAGCGCGCCGAGCGCCCGCAGGGTGGCGGCGATGCGGCGCCGGTCGTCGAGCCGGCCGGCGACCTCGGGCGCGTGGTCGGGCACGGACGGCTCGGGAACGGCCGTGGCGTACGCGGCGGCGGCCGCCCGGTAACGGCGGTTGCCCCGGCAGTGGTTGCGGGCCACGTTGGTGGCGACGCCGAGGAGCCAGGGCCGGAGCGGTCCCCCCTCGGGGTCCACCTTCCGCCGGAGCCGCCACGCCTCCAGGAAGGTCGCCGCCATGACGTCCTCGGCGACCGACCAGTCACCGGTCAGCCGGAAGGCGTGGTTGTAGACGCTCCGGGCGTAGGCGTCGAAGAGTTCGGCGAAGGCCGGCGGGTCTCCGTCCCGGATGCGTGCGCGCGTGTCGTTGGTCACGTCTCTGATCTGTCCGGCCACCGGGACGGGTTCCCGTGACCCGGGTCACACCTCCTCGGAGGTCCCGCCCGTCTCCGGGGCCGGGCGGCCGGGCCGTCCGGTCCGGCCGCCCCGCGTGCGCGCGCCCGGCGCGGGCCGGTCTCAGCAGTCGAACACCGACCAGCAGATGTCGTTGCGCACCCTCTGGTCGTCGAGCACGAGTGCGCGGATCGCCTCCGGGAGCCGGTCGCGCTGCCACCGGCACTCGGACCGCCCGGCGGCCTCCTCCTGGCCCTCCGGCGCCGCCGCGCGGGCCGCCTTGATCGCGTAGGCGGCCGCGCCCAGTTCGTGCGCGGCGACGTGGGCGACCACCGCGGCCTGGCCGGCGGCGTACGCGGCGTGCCGGGCCGCCCCGCGCAGGTCCCTGGCCGCCCCCATCGCGTGGCCACCCGCCGCGCGGGTCTCCATCATCCTGACCTCGCCGCGCGTCCAGGCCCGCGCGTGCTCGATCGCCCGGCGCGGCCGGGGGTCCTCGGGCCGGACCGACTCGAAGAGGGGGAGGACGTGCTCGGCGCACGAGGCGGCCCACAGGGCGAGGAGCCGGTGGTCCTCGTCGGTGAGGGTCCCGCCGCGGCGGATCGTCACGAAGCGCGGGTCCCGGATCTTGGGGAGGACCATGTCTCGCGCCCCTTCCCGCGCGCGTCGGCGCGCGTTCTCACGGTGCGCCCCGCCGTCCGGGCGGACACCGGCGCCTCGGGGGACAAGGTACGCAGTCCGTCCGCCGCCGGGCCGTTCAGGTCAGGAGGTGGTGGGTGTGGGAGGAGCGGCGGGCCGCGGAGAGGAGGGCGTGGACGCGGGAGCCGAACTGGCCGGCGTCGGTGACGGGGGTGGGGAAGGACAGCCGGACGTCCTGGTGGGAGGCGGGGTGTTCGAGGCGCAGGGTGATGCCGTGGCGGTCCAGGGCGACGGGGAGGGCGCGGACCATGTCCCGGTCGGGGCGCGGCCGGACGAGGCGGAGGAGCAGGGGGACGAGTTCGGCGTGGTCGTCGGCCAGGTGGGTGAGCACGGCCGCCTCGCGGACGGCCATCGGGTCGGGTTCGGCCGCCCGGAGTTCGCCGAGCGGGACGAACGCGCGCCCGTCGGCGTCCTCCAGGAGGACCTGGCCGAGCTCCATGCAGGCGCTCCGGGTCGCCCCGGGCTCGTAGGGGGCGTCGAGGATGCCCGTCAGGGTGACGCGGGCCCGGAGGCGTTCGCGGACGGGGGTGGGGGCGATGTCGGTGAGTTCGAGGCGTACGGGGACGCGTCCGGTCGGTCCGGCGGGGCAGCGCTCGGACGGGTCGTGCAGATGGATGTGGCCCGTGGGGCCCGCGCCGTCGAGGCGGTGCACCTCCTCCTCGCGGCCGTCGGTGACGACGGTCATGGAGTGGGCCGCGGCGAGGATCGAGAGCACGCGTTCGGCGGGGGCGGGACGGGTGGCGCGGGTGCTGAAGGGACGCATGCGGGTTCTCCCGGAAGGGGGACGGAAGGCCGGAACCTGGAACTTAGGCAAGCCTAACCTAAGTCGGCACGGGTGAAGAGAAGAAGGTCACAGTCGCGCGCCCTCCTGCTCCCTCGGCGATCTCCCCTAGCATCCGAACATGACGGTCCTGCCTGACGACGGGCTTCCCCTGGCGTCCGAATTCCCAGAAGCGCCACACGAGCAGTGGCAAAACCTCGTGGCGGGCGTCCTGCGCAAATCGGGCAAGGAGCTCTCCGGCCCCGCCGCCGAGGACTCCCTGTCCACCCTGCTGGAGGACGGCCTCGCCACCCGCCCGCTGTACACCGCGCGCGACACCGCTCCCGACCCCGGCCTCCCCGGCTTCGCGCCCTTCGTGCGCGGCGGCCGGGCCGAGGGCAACACCGTCGGCGGCTGGGACGTGCGCCAGCGCCACCTCACGGCCGACAACGAGGCCGTCCTCGCCGACCTGGAGAACGGCGCCACCTCCCTGTGGCTGGGCGTCGGCGGCACCGGCATCCCGGTCGACTCCCTGGACAAGACCCTCGAAGGCGTCTACCTGGACCTCGCGCCCGTCGTCCTCGACGCGGGCGAGGAGACGACGGCCGCCGCCGAACGCCTCTTCCGGCTGTACGAGGAGCGGGGCGTCGCCCCCGGGGAGGCACGGGGCAACCTGGGCGCGGACCCGCTGGGCCACGAGGCCCGTACCGGCCGGTCCGCCCACGACCCGGAGTCCGTCGCCGGTCTCGCGCGCCGCTGCGCCGACGGGTACCCGGGCCTGCGGGCCCTGACCGCGGACGCCCTGCCGTACCACGGGGCCGGTGGCTCGGCCGCGCAGGAGCTGGGCTGCTCGCTCGCGACGGGCGTGGCCTACCTGCGCGGGCTCACCGGAGCGGGCCTGAGCGTCACGGAGGCCCTCGGACAGATCGAGTTCCGCTACGCGGCCACCGCCGACCAGTTCCTGACGATCGCCAAGCTCCGCGCGGCGCGCCGGCTCTGGGCCCGGGTGGCCGAGGCGTCCGGCGCCCCGGAGGCGGGCGCGCAGCGCCAGCACGTGGTGACCTCGCCGGTGATGATGACGCGCCGCGACCCGTGGGTGAACATGCTGCGCACCACGATCGCCACGCTCGCCGCCGGGGTCGGCGGCGCGGACAGCGTCACCGTGCTCCCCTTCGACGACGCGCTCGGCCTGCCGGACGCGTTCTCCCGCCGCATCGCCCGCAACACCTCCACCGTCCTCATCGAGGAGTCCCACCTCGCCCGGGTCGTCGACCCGGCCGGCGGCTCCTGGTACGTGGAACGCCTCACCGACGAACTGGCCCACGCCGCCTGGGAGTTCTTCCGGACGATCGAGCGGGAGGGCGGCCAGGAGGCCGCGCTGCGCTCCGGTTTCGTCGGCGAGCGCCTCGCGGAGACCTGGGCCGCCCGCAGCGCCGGGCTCGCCACCCGCCGCGAACCGATCACCGGGGTCAGCGAGTTCCCGCACCTCGCGGAGAAACCGGTCGAGCGCGTCCCCGCGCCCGAACCCCCCTCCGGCGGCCTGCCCCGCGTCCGGCGCGACGAGGCGTACGAGGAACTGCGCGCCCGCTCCGACGCCCACCTCGCGGCGACCGGCGCCCGGCCCCGGGTCTACCTGGCCGCGCTCGGCCCGGCCGCCGCGCACTCGGCCCGGCTGGCGTTCGCCGCCAACCTCTTCCGGGCCGGCGGCATCGAGCCCGTCACCGAGGGCACGTTCGAGGAGAGCGGTGCCCGCGAGGCGTGCCTCTGCTCCAGCGACGCCCTGTACGAGGAGCGGGCCGGGGAGACCGCGGCCGAGCTGCGCGCGGCGGGGGCGGAGCACGTCCTCCTCGCCGGCCGCCCCGCCCGGTACCCCGGTGTCGACTCGTACGTCTTCGCGGGCTGCGACGCCGTCGCCCTCCTCTCCACCGCCCTCGACCGCATGGGAGTGTCCCGATGACCGTCCCCGACTTCTCCGGGATCGAACTCGGGGCGCCCACCGTCGCCGGCGGCCCCGACGAGTGGCACGCGGCCGTCAGGAAGGCGACCGGCGACGACCCGCTCTGGGAGACCCCGGAGGGCATCGGCGTCAAGCCGCTCTACACCGGGCGGGACCTGGAGGGCCTGGACTTCCTGGACACCTACCCGGGCACGGCGCCGTACCTGCGCGGCCCGTACCCGACGATGTACGTCAACCAGCCCTGGACGATCCGCCAGTACGCGGGCTTCTCCACCGCCGAGGAGTCGAACGCCTTCTACCGGCGCAACCTGGCGGCCGGGCAGAAGGGCCTGTCGGTCGCCTTCGACCTGCCGACCCACCGCGGCTACGACAGCGACCACCCGCGCGTCACCGGCGACGTCGGCATGGCGGGCGTCGCCATCGACTCGATCTACGACATGCGGCAGCTCTTCGACGGCATCCCGCTGGACCGCATGACGGTGTCGATGACGATGAACGGCGCCGTCCTGCCGGTCCTCGCGCTCTACATCGTGGCCGCCGAGGAGCAGGGCGTACCGCCCGAGAAGCTGGCCGGGACCATCCAGAACGACATCCTCAAGGAGTTCATGGTCCGCAACACGTACATCTATCCGCCCGGCCCCTCGATGCGGATCATCTCCGACATCTTCGCCTACACCTCCCGGCGGATGCCGCGTTACAACTCGATCTCCATCTCGGGCTACCACATCCAGGAGGCGGGCGCGACGGCCGACCTGGAGCTGGCGTACACGCTCGCGGACGGCGTCGAGTACATCCGCGCGGGCCGCGAGGCCGGGCTCGACGTGGACGCGTTCGCGCCGCGCCTGTCGTTCTTCTGGGCGATCGGCATGAACTTCTTCATGGAGGTCGCGAAACTGCGCGCCGCCCGGCTGCTCTGGGCGAAACTGGTGAGGCAGTTCGATCCGGCGAACGCCAAGTCGCTGTCGCTGCGCACCCATTCGCAGACCTCGGGCTGGTCGCTGACCGCGCAGGACGTGTTCAACAACGTCACCCGCACCTGTGTGGAGGCGATGGCGGCGACCCAGGGGCACACCCAGTCGCTGCACACCAACGCGCTCGACGAGGCCCTCGCCCTGCCGACCGACTTCTCGGCGCGCATCGCCCGCAACACCCAGCTCCTCCTCCAGCAGGAGTCGGGCACCTGCCGGACCATCGACCCGTGGGGCGGCAGCGCGTACGTGGAGCGGCTGACCTACGACCTCGCGCGCCGCGCCTGGCGGCACATCCAGGAGGTCGAGGCGGCCGGCGGCATGGCGAAGGCCATCGACGCCGGCATCCCCAAGCTGCGCGTGGAGGAGGCCGCGGCCCGCACCCAGGCCCGGATCGACTCCGGCCGGCAGCCGGTGATCGGCGTCAACAAGTACCGGGTGGAGACCGACGAGCACATCGACGTGCTCAAGGTCGACAACTCCTCGGTGCGCGCCCAGCAGATCGCCAAGCTGCGGCAACTGCGCGAGGAGCGGGACGAGACCGCCTGCCGGGACGCGCTCGACGCGCTCACCCGCGCGGCGGGAGGCGACGGCAACCTCCTCGAACTGGCCGTGGTCGCGGCCCGCGCGAAGGCCACCGTCGGCGAGATCTCGGACGCCCTGGAGAAGGTGTACGGGCGCCACGCGGGCCAGATCCGTACCATCTCCGGTGTGTACCGCAACGAAGCAGGCGGGTCCCCCTCCGTGGAGCGCACCCGGGCCCTGGTGGACGCCTTCGGCGAGGCCGAGGGGCGCCGTCCGCGCATCCTGGTCGCCAAGATGGGCCAGGACGGCCACGACCGCGGCCAGAAGGTGATCGCCACGGCCTTCGCCGACCTGGGCTTCGACGTGGACGTCGGCCCGCTGTTCCAGACCCCGGCCGAGGTGGCCCGCCAGGCCGTCGAGGCGGACGTGCACATCGTCGGGGTCTCCTCGCTCGCCGCCGGTCACCTCACGCTCGTGCCGGCGCTCCGGGAGGAGCTGGCGGCGGAGGGCCGCGAGGACATCATGATCGTGGTCGGCGGGGTGATTCCCCCGCAGGACGTGGCGACGCTCCTGGAGATGGGCGCGGCGGCCGTGTTCCCGCCCGGCACCGTCGTCCCGGACGCGGCCCACGACCTGGTGACGCGCCTCGCCGCCGGCCTCGGGCACGACCTGTGATCGGACTCGACACGTACGTGAAGGGGGTGCTCGACGGGAAGCGCGCGCTGATCGCCCGGGCGATCACCCTCGTCGAGTCCACCCGGCCCCAGCACCGGGCCCTCGCCCAGGAGTTGCTGACCGAGCTGCTGCCGCACAGCGGCCGGTCGGTGCGGATCGGGATCAGCGGGGTGCCCGGGGTCGGCAAGTCGACCTTCGTCGACGCGTTCGGAACGATGCTGACCGGGCTCGGCCACCGGGTGGCGGTCCTCGCCGTGGACCCGTCGTCGAGCCGTACGGGCGGTTCGATCCTCGGTGACAAGACGCGAATGGAACGCCTCGCCGTCGATCCGGCGGCCTTCGTCCGCCCCTCCCCCACCGCCGGCACGCTCGGCGGGGTCGCGAAGGCGACCCGGGAGTCGATCGTCGTCATGGAGGCGGCGGGGTACGACGTGGTCCTGGTGGAGACGGTGGGCGTCGGGCAGTCGGAGACGGCCGTCGCCCACATGGTCGACTCCTTCCTGCTGCTCACCCTGGCCCGCACGGGCGACCAGCTCCAGGGCATCAAGAAGGGCGTCCTGGAGCTGGCCGACGTGGTCGCCGTCAACAAGGCGGACGGCCCGCACGAGCGCGACGCGCGGGCCGCCGCGCGCGAACTGGCGGGTGCGCTGCGGCTGATGCACGGCGCCGACGCGTTCTGGACGCCGCCGGTGCTCAGTTGCAGCGCCCGGGAGTCGTCGGGTCTCGACGAGGTGTGGAGGCGGCTGGAACAGCACCGCGCCCTGCTCGACTCGACCGGCCGCCTCGCGGCCAAGCGGCAGGACCAGCAGGTCGACTGGGTCTGGACCATGGTCCGCGAGGAACTCCTCGACCGGCTGCGCACGAACCCGGCGGTCCAGGAGCTCGCGCCCGCCCTGGAACGGCGGGTCAGGGACGGCGGGCTGACGGCGACGCTGGCCGCCGAGCGCGTGCTGAGGGCGTTCGGGGAGCGCGACGGCTGAAGGCCGCCGCGCACGGCCGGGCGCCGGGGGCGGCGGGGCCCCGGGGAGCGGGGGCCCCCCCCCCCCCCCCCGCCCCCCCCCCCCGGGGGGGGGCAAAACGCCCGGGAAGGCCCGGCCCCGGCACACCCCCGCGGCCCCCAAAAAGACCGAAAGGAAAGACACCGC
>NZ_JBIAUG010000015.1:0-185792 GCF_042892575.1 Streptomyces sp. NPDC001744 | reverse complement strand
TCGGCCTCTCCCAAATGCAAGTCTCCCGACTCCTCACCCGCATCCTCAAAGACCTCAAAACCGCCCTCCTCACCGACACCCCCACGGACCACTGACCTCCAGCCACACCACCTTCCCGGCCCGCCCCGAACCCCTCTCCTCGCACCCCCAGGCCCCCGCCAGCCGGTCGAAGACCATCAGCCCGTGTCCGCCCGGCAGCGCGGGTGAACGCCGCTCCTGGGCGCGCGGCGGTTCGGAGTTCCCGTCCGCCACCTCCACCCGCAGCCGCCCCGGACCGTGCCGCAGCACGAACTCCTCCGGCCCCCCCGCGTGCAGGCAGGCGTTCGTCACCGCCTCCGAGACGAGCAGCAGGACGTCCTCCACCCGTTCCCGCTCCGCGTCGTTCCTCGCCGGAATCCATCCCCAGTCCGCCAACGCTTCGGCGGTGAAATCCCGGCAACGCGTCACTACGCCCCGCACCCCGCGCACCCTCAGCCTCCGCACCTGGACTCCTCCTCCGCCGTCAGCCATGGCCCTGTCGGGACTCGGGCCCTTCGTTCCCCGGATCTACGTTCTGCATGGATTTCACCGTTCCTCTCACGCTTTCCGCTCTTTTACATCTTTCCGAGAACAGTGGCCGCATTCCTGTGAGTCAGGAGGTTGCGGAAGGGATTCGGGACACGGGACGGGACGCGGAGCACCGCCCCCGCGCGGACGGGGGCGGAAAGCCGGCGGCCGGGGTTTCCCGGCCGTCTCGGCGGGGTTCGGCACGGGCGGCCGGGGCACCCGCAGCGTATGAACGGTCACCCCGTACACCCCGTACATCCCGTGGCCACCGACGCCCACCGGTACGCGCTGGCGGAGGAACCCGGGCTGGCGGGAACGTGCCGGGACCTCACGCGGCAGGCGCTGGGCGAGTGGTTCGCCGCCGCCGGGCAGGTCGCCGTCGGGGACGCCCTGCTCCTGGTCTCCGAAGTCGTCACCAACGCGTTGACCCACGGCGGCGTGCCGTACGAGCTGCGGCTCGGCCGCGCCGGGGGGCGCCTGTCGGTCCAGGTCAGCGACACGAGTCCGGTGCGCCCCCTCCCCCGCGGCCCCCACTCCCCGAGCCGTGCCTCGGGACACGGTCTGCACCTCCTCGAACGGCTGGCGGCCGCCTGGGGGTGCGTACCGCGCGACGGGGGCAAGACCGTCTGGTTCGAGGTGGAGATGCTGCCCGGGACCTGACGGGCACGGCGTTTACGGCGTACCCGGCGCGGTCACTCGCAGGGCGTGGTCCGTTCCGCCCCCGAGCCGGCGGCGCGACGGCCCCGGTTTCCCACCCGTTTCCCGCGATCGGACAGCGTCATGAACCTCTTCCGTGCCGGTGCGCCGTGCCGCCCCCTCCCCTCGCCCGCCCCGGTCCGCCACCCCGTCCGGCGTGCCACGGCGGAGAGGAGGGCGTCATGAGGGTCGTCGTCACCGGGGCCACCGGCAACGTCGGTACGAGCGTGGTCCGCGCCCTCGACCGCGACCCCCGGGTCACGGACGTCCTCGGCGTCGCCCGGCGCGTGCCCGCGCTCCGGATCGGCGGCGTGCGCTGGGCGGCGGCGGACGTGGACCCCGGGGGCCCCGATCTGGCCGGGCTGTTCGCGGGAGCGGACGCCGTGGTGCACCTGGCCTGGAAGTTCCGGCCCACCCGCGACCCGGTCGAGACCTGGCGGACCAACGTCCTGGGCAGCGTCAGGGTCTTCGAGGCGTGTGCCCGGGCGGGGGTGGAGGCCCTCGTGTACGCCTCCTCGGTCGGCGCCTACTCCCCCGGCCCCTCCCACGGGCGCCCCGTCGACGAGACGTGGCCCACCCACGGCTGGCCCGGCGCCGTGTACACCCGGGAGAAGGCGTACCTGGAGCGCTACCTCGACGGCTTCCAGCTCGCCCACCCCGGTCTGCGGGTCGTACGGATGAGGCCGGCCTTCCTGTTCAAGGAGGGGGCCGCGAGCGAGCAGCGCCGCATCTTCGCCGGTCCCCTGCTGCCGTGGCGCGCCGTGCGGCCGGGGGTGCTTCCGGTGCTGCCCTCCGTCAAGGGGCTGCGCTTCCAGGCCCTGCACACCGACGACGCGGCCGAGGCGTACCGGGCGGCTGTGGTGCGGCCGGTGCGCGGGTCCTTCAACCTGGCGGCCGATCCGGTGCTCGACACCGGTGTGATGGCCCGGCTCCTGGAGGCCCGTACCGTCCCGGTGCCCGCGGCGGCGGCCCGTGCCGCGCTCGCCGCCGCCTGGCACCTGCGTCTCGTGCCCGCGGACCCCGGCCTGTTCGACGCGGTCGTGCGGCTGCCCCTGCTCGACTCCGGGCGGGCCCGCGAGGAGCTGGGCTGGGTGCCGGAGCGGAGCTCCGAGGAGGCGGTCGGCGAGTTCCTGGAAGGTCTCGGCCGGGGCGCCGGTATCGGTACCCCGCCCCTGGCCGGCGACGCGGCGCCCACGGGGGCCGACGGCGGCGCGGGGAGATGAGCCGTGCCCCGTGGACGGTCCCGGCGGGCCGTCCACGGGGCACGGCCCGGGTCACCCGCCCACGACCCGGCGCACGTTCTCCACCCGGCCGCAGTCCGAGGCGAGCTGCCGGGCGCGCTCCTTCAGGAACGCGCCGCCCAGTTCGGCCCTGCGCTCGTCGGGGACGGTCTCCCGGGCGTCGTTGAGGATCGTGCGCTCCTCCTCGTCCATGTGGTGGGTGACCGCCCCGACCAGTTCCTCCAGGCGCTCGTCCCACTCGTCGGAGCCGATGTCGTCCACTCCGAGGAGGGCGAGGAGCGCCTTGTTGCCCTCGTCGTGCTCCTCGACGCCGTGGTCCACCTCGTCGTTGTCGACGTCCTTGAAGCGCTTGAGCGCTCCGTAGACCTCGGCCTCCTCGGCCTCGCCGTGCGCGATGAGCAGGGCCGAGAACTCCTTCAGCGCGGCGGCCCGGTCGGCTTCGACGCTCCGCATCCGGCGGAACAGGTCCTCCATCGTGCGGTGGTCCTCCAGAATGGCCGCGACCACGTCCTGGTTCTCCTTGCTGCCCGCCATCGTGCTGTCTCCTCCTCGGCTCGTCCTCCCGCCGCGTCGCGCGCGGCGGCAGTGCGCCTGGTACCCCTGGCCGGGAGAACCAATCGCGCCCGCCCCGGTGGTCGGGCCGCCGTGGTGTCGGGGTCCTCTCCGCCGCGCGGTCCCCGCGCCGAGCCGGGCGGCCTCAGAAGCGCGCGAGCCCCTTCGCCCCGGCCTCGTGCGGGGGGCCGGCCAGGTGGTCCAGGGCGCAGTGGGTGACGTCGAGGCCGATGGTGAGCAGGGTGCCCCACTGCTCGTGCGGCGGCCTGCCCTCGTCGGGGCGCATGCAGACGACGGCGTCGGCCCCGGCGCTGCCGCACAGGGCCTCGGCCCGCCCGGCGGGGGACAGGCCCGGCATCGCGGCGCGCACTTCGCGCAGGTGGGCGAAGCGTTCCGCCGTCATCGAGTCGGCCGGGCCGGCCTCCCCCGCCGCGAGACCGGGGTCGAGGAAGTGGTTGGTGTGCAGCAGCCAGCCGTCCTCGTCCGCCGGGACCACCGCGAGGCCCGCGGGGGAGAGTTCCAGGCTGGCGGCCGAGGAGTCGGCGGTGACCACGGTCAGCGAGGTCGACGCGCCGACCCGGGCCGTCGAGGCGATCTCGACGGCCCGGTCGAGGGTGTCGGCCTCGTCGAGGATGCGCCGGGCGACCGCGTGCACGGGGACGCCGCCGCTGCCGGAGTCGGACGTGTGGAAGAGGATGTTGAAGTGCACGCCCAGGCCGGCGCTGTTGACGCCGATCTTGCCGGGGGCGCCGAACTCCGTGAAGAGCTTCACCGTGCGGCCCTCGGCCGGCGTCAGCTCGTGCAGCAGCGCGCCGGGGACGAGCCGGTCGTGCCAGTCCCAGGTCTGCACGGTCTGCGGGGCGGCCCCGGCGGGGGCGAAGACCGCCGTCGAGCACTCGCCCCCGCCGGGCGCGGGGCATCCGGCCAGGACTTCGGTGCGGGCGCCGACGGCGGCGACCTTCCAGCGCGCGGTCCCGGCCGCGTCGGCGCAGGCGTCCGACTCCTCGGCCAGGCCCGGCGCCCAGGCGCGCAGGGCCTCGTGGCTCCGCTCCGCGACGGCGCGGACCTGCTCCCCGGTCAGGCCGAGGGCGGCGAAGTGCTCCAGGTACAGCTCCGCGACGCCCCGGACGCTGTCGCCGAACCGGGTGCCGACCAGGGTTCCGCGCTCGTGGGGGTCGGTCGTCCGGGTCGTGAGGGTGTGCAGGTCCACGGGTGTTCCTCCGAAGGCGGGACGCCGGACTCGGGAACGTCCGGCGGAGTCGCTCACGAACGGTGAGCGGTGCGCTTCAAGCTAGGAACGTAAAACGTTTTATGCAATGCTTCGGAAAACTCTTCGGGAACCATCGGTTTCGGCCGGGGCGGGCGGCACGGTGACGCGGTCACGGGGCATCACGATCAAGGACGTGGCGCGCAGGGCGGGGGTCTCCATCACCGCCGTCTCGCACGCGCTCAACGACAAGGGCACCCTGAGCGCGGCCACGCGCGCGCACATCCGCGCCGTCGCCGACGGGATGGGGTACGAGGCCGACGCCCTGGCGCGCGGTCTGCGCCGCTCCACGATGGGAGCGGTGGGGCTGGTGCTGCGTTCCCTCGACGCCCTGGGCGACTACGCGCCCGCCGGCGTGGACGTCTTCGAGCGGTTCGTGGGCACCGCCGCCTCGCAGGCCCTGGCCCGGGGCCTGAGCCTCATGCTGGTGCCCGACCTGACGCGGACGCCGGTGCCGCCGCTCGCCTTCTCCCTGGACGGGTACATCGTCACCAACCCGCACGTGGACGATCCGGTCGTCGCCCGCCTGGAGGAGCGCGGCATCCCGTACGTGACCTACGGGCGTCCGCCGGGGCGTCCGGACTTCGTCCACTGGGTCTCGGAGGACGACGCGGCCTCGGCCCGCCGGGTCCTGGCCCACCTGGAGGCCGGCGGGGCCCGCACCGTCGCCCTGGTGCGCGGCACCGACCCGAACGCCTGGAACCTGGACCACCAGGACGTCTACCTGGACTGGTGCGCCGGGCGCGGCAGCACGCCCCGGCTGTACGAGCTGCCCGAACGCGCGGGCGTCGAGGGCGGGGCGGAGCTCGCCGGGCGGATCGTGGAGGACGGCGTGCCCGACGCGGTCTTCTGCCTCACCGGACGGCACGCGGCCGGTGTCCAGCGCGGTCTGCTGGCGCGGGGCGTCCGGGTGCCCGGGGACACCATGGTGGCCGCGGGCTCGGACTCCGAGCACGCCCGCGCCGCCCGTCCCGCCGTCTCGGCGCTCGCGCTGAACCCGGTGGAGAGTTCGGCGGCGCTGCTCGACGTCCTCCAGGCCCTGATCGCGGGCCGGGAGACGGTCGCGCCCCGTCTCACGAGGGCCCGTTTCCGTCCCCGGGCGTCGACGCGGCGGCGGCCCCCGGCGTGAGGCCCCGGGCGGCCTCCGCTCCGGGAGGAGGCCGCCGGACCGCCGGGCGCGGGCGGCCCGTCGCGGTGGAGGGGAAGGAGCCTTCCGGCCGGGCGGCGGCGCCGGTTCAGACGGTGACGGGACGGCCGTCCCGCGACGCGCCGCGCGCGGCGGCCAGCAGGTCGTCCCGGGCGACGAGCTTGACGCGCGGGCGACCCTGGGCGCGGCCCGCGGCGCGTTCGGCGCCGTCGATCGCCCGCCAGCCGTCGAGGTCGACGGCGTCCGGGCGGGCCGCGGCGGCCGGCGTGCCGGCGGGGGCGGTCAGCCGGCCGGCGTCGAGGTCGTCGAGGAGGGCGGAGACGGTCTCCCCCGCGCAGGACTTGTTGGTGCCGATGAAGCCGGTGGGACCGCGTTTGATCCAGCCGGTCACGTAGACGCCCGGCTCGACCCGGCCCCGCTCGTGGGGCACCGTGCCGCTCCCCGCGTCGAACGGCAGGCCGGGGACCGGCTCGGCGCGGTAGCCGACCGCGCGCAGGACCAGCGACGCGTCGAGGGTCTCGGTGTCGTCGGTGGGGACGGCCCGCACGGTGCCGTCGTCGGCGCGGCGCAGCTCGTTCCTCACGACGGTCAGGCCGGTCACCCGGTCGTCGCCCTCGATGCGCGCCGGGCTCGCCAGGAAGCGCAGGACGATGCGGCGGCGACCCGGGACGGGGGTGCGGGCGGCGAGTTCGGCGAGGACCGCCGTCTTGGGCGTGGCGTCCGCCGGTACGTCCGCCGGCCAGCCCTCCACGAGGACGTCCACGCCGTCGAGGGCGGCGAGCGCGATCAGTTCGGGCAGGGTGAACGCGGCCTCGGCCGGTCCCCTGCGGCCGAGCACGACGACTTCCCGGACGCGGGCGGCGCGCAGGGCGGTCAGGGCCCGGTCGGAGATGTCGGTGCGCGCGAGGGCGTCGGGGTCGGCGGTCAGGACGCGGGCCACGTCCAGGGCCACGTTGCCGTTGCCGACGACGACGGCCCGTTCGCCGTCCAGGCGGGGGGCGGCGCCGGCGTGGTCGGGGTGGCCGTTGTACCAGGCGACGAAGTCGGTGGCGGAGACGCTGCCGGGCAGGTCCTCGCCGTCGATGCCGAGCCGCCGGTCCGCGGCCGCGCCCACGGCGTAGATCACGGCGTGGTGGTCGCGGACCAGGTCCTCGTGGCGCAGGTCGTGGCCGACGCGGGTGTTGAGGCGGTAGGCGAAGCCGGGCTGGCTCTCGATGGTCCGGAAGAGTTCGGTGACCCGCTTGGTGTCCTGGTGGTCGGGCGCCACTCCCGCCCGCACCAGGCCGTACGGGGTGGGGAGCCGGTCGTACACGGTCACGCTCACGCCGGGGTGCCGCAGCAGTTCGTCGGCCGCGAAGAGGCCGGCCGGTCCGGCGCCGACCACGGCCACCCTCAGGCCGTCCGTCGCCGCCCGGCGCTGCGGGGGCACGAGGAACATGGGCGTGCGGTCCGCGTGCGGGGCGGAGTCGTAGTAGGCCCGGTTGAGTTCGAGGAACGGGAGTTCCGCCTCGGCGAGGGCGGTGTGCGGCTTGAGCGCGTCCACCGGGCAGGCCGTCGTGCAGGCGCCGCAGTCGACGCAGGTGCGGGGGTCGACGTAGAGCATGTCGGTCTGTCCGAAGCCCGGTTCGCCGGGGGCGGGGTGGATGCAGTTGACCGGACAGGCCATGACGCACGACGCGTCGGCGCAGCACGACCGGGTGACGACGTAGGGCATGAGGGGAGGGTTCTCCGTTCACGTGCACGGAACAGGTGGGCGGCCCGCGGCCGGTGCGCCGGAGCGGGCCGGAGCACTGCCGGGGCGTACGGGCCGGGCGGACGCGACGGGCCGGGCGGACGCGGCCGGGGCGGGGACGGCGTACGGGCCCGGTGGCGCGCGGCGCCCGGACCGGACCGGACCGGGACGGGACGGGACGGGACGGGACGGGACGGGACGGCGCGCGGACCGGACCGGCGCGCGGACCGGGTCCGCGCGCCGTCCCTCGTCGGGCGGGTGCGGTTCAGGCGGTCCTAGGGGCCGGTTCGCCCCGGTAGCGGGACGGGCGGCCGTCGATGCGCAGCGCCCGCCACACCTTCCGGGAGGTCCGGTTCATCAGGCCGATGTCCTCGGCGAGCATCCGCACGTCGGAGAAGAGGTCGCGGAGCATCTTCTCGCCCTCGGGGGACTTCCAGAAGATGTCCTTGATCACCCAGTGGGGGACACCGATCCTCTCGGCGGTCTTCCGGTCGGGGGCCATGATGACGTCGCCGAGCACCCGCATGATCACCGGGAAGGACACCGAGAGGGCGCCCTTGCGGAACCTGCCGTAGCCGGGGACCTTGACGCGGAGGAACTCGTGGGCGAAGGAGATGTGGCGGGCCTCCTCGGCGACGTGGATCTGCATGAGCCGCCGCATCAGCGGGTGGATGTCCTCGCCGCCGCGCAGGATCGCCTTCTGGAGGTGGTCGATGGGCTCCTCGCCGGCGAGGATGCCGGTGAAGAACGCCTCCGGTATCAGGGAGCCGGCCAGCGGCAGGAAGCGGCTGACCACCCGGAAGGAGCGCCTGCCGCCGGGCACGTCGGCGCCCGCGCGGTTCACGAACTCCTGGAACATCTGGGTGTGGTGGCACTCCTCCGTCGCCTCGTGGGTGAGGTAGCGGAACTCCGGGTTCTGGTTGGGCAGCGAGAAGAGGTAGTCCATCACCCCGCGGATGAGGACGTTCTCGAACTGCATGCCCACCTTGACGATGTTGGCGTACCGCCACAGGCCGATCCTCGTCCGGACCTCCAGCGGCTGCGCCCGGTACCACGGGTGCCCGCCCAGCGGGTCGGCGGCCGGGAGGACCCAGCGGGGGTCCTTCGGGTCGATGGCGAACTCGGGGTTGTCCCAGTCGATGTCGGTGAAGGCGTCGAAGTGGATGTGCACCGACGCCTCGGACAGGGTCCGGAGCCTTTCGTGGTAGCTCTCCTGGCTGGTGGTCATCGTCGTCCTCGGTCTCTCGCGATCTGCTGTCCGGAGGGGTGGTGGGTGGGGCGTCAGGCCGCCGGGGTCCGGTCCTTGCGGTCCGCGGGCCGTCCCTCGGGAGCGGTCCGGCCGAACCGGAGCGCGGGGTCCTCGATCGGGGAGTCCCGCAGGGCGCGGCGGTCGCGGTAGTAGTCGTTCCAGATCCGCCACGGGTCCCGGAGGCCCTGGCGGGGCATGATCGCGTCGCCGCGCGCGATGTAGCCGGAGGTCAGCGACTCCCCCATGACGGAGACCGGGGAGCGGTCGTCCTCGGCGGCGACGGGGGTGGCGCTGGTGAGGCCGTGCCGGTCCATGTGGGCGATGAGCCGGCTGAAGTAGGCGCAGGCGAGGTCGGCCTTGAGCGTCCAGGAGGCGTTGGTGTAGCCGATGATCATCGCCAGGTTGGGGACGCCCTCGAGCATCACGCCCTTGTGGAGGAGGCGGTCGCGGGTGACGACGGGCTCGCCGTCGACCGCCATCTCCATGCCGCCGGCGAGCTGCAGCCGCAGGCCGGTGGCGGTGACGACGATGTCGGCCGGGATCTCCTCGCCGGACCCCACCTTCACGCCGGTCTCGGTGAACGTCTCGATGTGGTCGGTGACCACCGAGGCCCCGCCGCCCTTGAGCGCCTTGAAGAGGTCGCCGCCGGGGACCACGCACAGCCGCTGGTCCCAGGGCTTGTACGAGGGGGTGAAGTGGCGCATGTCCACGCTCCTGCCGACCCGCGCCCGCACCGCGCCGAGGAGGACCGCGCGCATGAGGCGGGGGGCCTTGCGGCACAGGGTGTACAGGCCGCGCTGGAGCGCGATGTTGCGGACGCGCCCCACGCGGTGGACGAGCCCGGCCGGGACGCGCAGCCCGCGCAGGACGGTGGAGACGGGGTCGTCGGCGGGCAGCGCCAGGATGTACGTGGGCGAGCGCTGGAGCATGGTGACGTGCGCGGCGGTGCCGGCCAGCGAGGGGACCAGGGTGATGGCGGTGGCGCCGCTGCCGATGACGACCACGCGCTTGCCCGTGTGGTCGAGGTCCTCGGGCCAGTGCTGCGGGTGCACGAGGGTGCCGCCGAAGCGCTCCTCGCCGGGGAACTCCGGCCGGTGCCCGGCGTCGTAGTCGTAGTAGCCGGTGGCGCCCACGAGGAAGCGGGCGGTCCAGAGCCCGGTCTCGCCGGTGGCCTCGTCCAGGGTCTCGACGGTCCACCGCCCCTCGTCGCTCGACCAGTCGGCGCGGACGGCCCTGAGTCCGAAGCGGATGTGCTCGGTGACGCCGTACTCCTCGGCGGTGGCCTGGACGTAGCGGCGGATGTCCGTGCCCTCGGCGAGGACCTTGGTGCCGTGCCAGGCGCGGAAGCCGTAGCCGAAGGTGTACATGTCCGAGTCCGAACGGATGCCCGGGTAGCGGAACAGGTCCCAGGTGCCGCCGATCCGCGCACGCCGCTCGACGATCGCGTACGTGGTGCCGGGGTTCCCGTCGGCCAGGTGGCAGGCGGCGCTGATGCCGGACAGCCCCGCGCCGACGATCAGTACATCGACGTGCTGGTGTTCCATCTCGTTACCCCTCTGTCGCCGACCCGCGCCTGGCCTCGTACCGGGTTCCGGGACCGTCCGTCCTCGTCGCCGCCGGTCCCCGGGAGGGCCGGACGTGTGCGTCCGGCTCCGGAATTTACCTGTGTCACTGCGTCCAAGGTACCGGCGGTAACACGATGTGGCCAGCCCCGGGAAGCGTCTGCGTGCCGCCCGCCGGGAGCGGCCGGGTACGATCCACGCCGTGGCGGAGGACAGGAACACAGACGGCAACGCCCGGCCCGACGGCCGGGACACGCGCTGGACCGGCCACCGCGCCGAACGCCGTGACCAGATCCTCACCGCGGCCCTCGCCGTCATCGGCCGGGAGGGGACGCCGGTCAGCGTGGCGGCCATCGGGGCCGAGGCCGGGGTACCCCGCTCCGTGGTCTACCGGATCTTCCGCAGCCGTGAGGACCTGGACGAACAGATCCGCGCGCGCATCGCCGACGACCTCCTGGCCTCGCTCTATCCGGCCCTCGATCCGAAGGGCACGATCCGGGAGGCCATCGAGCTGGCCTCCGCCACCTACGCGGGCTGGGTCGCGGAGCATCCCCGGCTCCACCAGTTCCTCGGCATCGGCTCGCCCGAGCACCGCCTCAGCGGTTCCCGGGTCGTCGCGGGCACCCGCACCGCCATCGCCCTCCACCTGGCGCGCCTGCTCGACTCGTACGCCGAGCAGATGCTCGGCGGCGGAAGGGCGCCGGCGGGCTTCACGCTCAACCTGGCGTTCGGCATGGTCGGTCTGGTCGACGGGGTGGTCGACCAGTGGGCCGCCCGTCCGGGGTCGAGGAGTTCCCTCGACGAGCTGACCCACTTCCTCAGTGACGCCCTGTGGGGCATGCTCTCCGGGGCCACTCCCCGGCTGGGGCTGAAGCTCGACCCCGACCAGCCGATCGGATCGGCGCTGGAGCTGCCGCCCCCTCCCCCGGGCGGGCCGGGGACGCGGGGGAACACGCCCTGGTGAAGTGCCCGCCGGCTCCGTTTGCGGAGCGGCGGGCGCCGGGTTTGAGTGTGGACGGGACCCCTCGCACCGCGGGAACCCGGTCCCGTACGCCCGCGCCACGGCAAGGAGAGAGCGATGGCGCCCCACCACAAGTCGAACGGGGAAGTCGAAGGCGACCCGGACAGCGGGCACGGACGCGGTATGCCCCGGCGCCCGGACGAGCAGGAGCTCGACGAGCGGCTCGAGGAGGACCGCGAGGAAGCGGGCCTGCCCCCCGGCCAGGACGACGGAACCGCGTAGGACCCGTCCGAACCCGTCGACCGGTGGGGGAGGCCGCCCGCCGGTCGGCCCTCCCGCGCCCGCGCCGGCACCGGGAGGGGTACGGGGCCGGGCGCCCGGCCCCGCGGCTCAGGCCGGGTCGGGGAGCAGCCGGGGGACGAGGCGGACGCAGACGACCATGCCGAGGACCTCGACGAGGGTCTGGACGACCACGACGACCGGCGCGAGGGCCAGGGAGTCGTGCAGGGCCATGGCCAGCGGCAGGACGACGAGGGAGTTGCGGGTCGCGCCCGTGAAGACGATCGCCCTTCCGGCGGACGGCCCGAGGCGGAACAGCCGGGCCACGGCCTTCCCCCCGAACGCCATGACGACCAGGAACGCCGCGTAGAACGGGACGACGGCGACCACGCCGGACAGGTCGCCGCCCAGTGCGGGCACCTGGGAGGCCACCACGGCGAGGAGGACGGCGCCCATCAGGGGCACCGTCGTGGCGGTCGCCGCGCCGGAGACCCTCCGTCCGGACGGGCGGCGGGCGGCCCACGCCTGGAGGGTCCACGCGAGGGCCAGCGGGACGGCGATCAGGACGAGGAACGCCTCGGCGAAGGGGCCGGCCTCGACCGCGCCGGACAGCCCGGAGCCCAGGAACAGGCGGAGGAACAACGGGAGCAGCGCCATCTGCGCGACCAGCAGGACGGGCGTGGCGGCCAGCAGGCGGCGGCTGGAACCGCCGGCCAGACCGGAGAAGACGATCACGTAGTCCACGCACGGGCAGAGCAGCACCAGCAGGACGCCGAGCCGGACCGCCCGGTCGTCCGGGAGGAACGCGAACATCGCGGCGACGACCAGCGGCACGACCACGAAGTTCACCACCAGGGCGGCGGCCAGGAACCTGCCGTCGCGCAGCGAGCGCGCCAGTTCGGCGGCCGGGACCTGCAGGAACCTGACGAACAGCAGCGCCCCGAGCAGGGGAGCGACCGCGTGCCCGAGTCCCGTCCCGAGACCGGGGACGGCCCGTCCGACCAGGGCGCCGACGGCCATCGCCGCCAGATAGACCGGGACCTGACGGCGTTCCATCCGCGCGACCGCGCCCCGCGGTCCCCGCTGCGACACCCGAACCGCTCCCTCGTCCCGTGCCGGCCGTTCCGTGGCGACGGCATCGCGTTCATCCTCGCAGGTCACGTGTCCGCGAGGAGCGGCCGGCCGACGGGGGCGGGGACCGGCGACCCGGTTCCGCCGGCGGTCCGGACGGGCCCGCGCCGGTCCTGGACGGCGGGAAGGCCCGTCCCCGCCGTGCCGGAAACGCGCCGCGGGGGGCCCCCCCCGGGGGGGGGGGGGGGGCCCGGGGGGGGCCGGCGGGGCCCCCCCGGGCCCGGGCGGGGGGCCCCGCCCCCCCCCCCCCGCCCCACAACCCCCCCCCCCCCCCCCCCCGGGGGGGGGGGGGCGCCCCGCGGCGGGCCGTCCGTCGTCACCGGTGGCCGTCGTCGCCGGTCACCGGTCCCACCGGCGCCCGGCTTCGCGAGCGGACGGCCTCGTCAGTGGCCGGCGAGGAGTCCGAGCGTGTCGATCACGCGGTTCGAGAAGCCCCACTCGTTGTCGTACCAGGCGACCACCTTGACGTGGCGGCCCTCGACGCGGGTGAGCGCCGAGTCGAAGATCGACGAGGCCGGGTTGCCCGTGATGTCGGAGGAGACCAGCGGGTCGTCCGAGTACTCCAGGACGCCCGCGAGCGGGCCCTCGGCGGCGGTGCGGTACGCCTCCAGGACGTCCTCGCGCGTCACGTCGCGGGAGACGGTCGTGTTCAGCTCGACGATCGAGCCGACCGGGACCGGGACGCGGATCGAGTCGCCGGACAGCTTGCCGTCCAGGTTGGGCAGCACGAGGCCGATGGCCTTGGCGGCGCCCGTCGAGGTCGGGACGATGTTGACGCCGGCGGCGCGGGCGCGACGCGGGTCGCGGTGCGGGCCGTCCTGCAGGTTCTGCTCCTGCGTGTAGGCGTGGACCGTCGTCATGAAGCCGTGCTCGATGCCGGCGAGGTCGTCGAGGACCTTGGCCAGGGGGGCGAGCGCGTTGGTCGTGCAGGAGGCGTTCGAGACGATCGTGTGCAGCTCCGCGTCGTACGCGTCGGTGTTGACGCCGTACGCGAGGGTGACGTCGGCACCGTCGGCCGGGGCGCTGACGAGCACCTTCTTCGCGCCGGCGTCGATGTGGGCGCGGGCGGCCTTGGCCGACGTGAAGCGGCCGGTCGCCTCCAGGACGATCTCGACGCCCAGTTCGGCCCAGGGCAGCTGCGCCGGCTCGCGCTCGGCGAGGACCTTGATGCGGTGGCCGTCGACCACGAGGGTGTCGCCGTCCACGCTCACCGGGCGGCCGAGACGACCGGAGGTCGAGTCGAAGGCGAGGAGCCGCGCGAGCGCGGTGGGCTCGGTGAGGTCGTTGACCGCGACGACCTCGAGGCCGCTGTCGCGCTCCAGCAGCGCGCGCAGCACGTTGCGTCCGATGCGGCCGAATCCGTTGATGGCGATACGAGTCATGGCGATGTCCCTTCGGTTCGCCCCCCATGCTCGTGCGCGGTGTCCGTCCGGGACAGCGGCGTGATCGCCACGGTCCGCAAGTATCCCGCCAGAACGCCGGTGCCTTCCGGAACCCGCTATTCCCCCCGGGTGAACGTGCGGCGGTACTCGCTCGGCGTGGTGCCCAGGATCCGCTGGAAGTGCAGCCGCAGGTTGGCCCCGGTGCCGAGGCCCACGTCGGCGGCGATCTGTTCGACACCCCGCTCCGAGCGTTCGAGGAGTTCACGCGCCCTGTCCACGCGGGCCCGCATGACCCACTGCATCGGCGTGTACCCGGTGTCCTCGGCGAACCGGCGCGAGAACGTGCGCGCCGACACCGCCGCGTGCCGGGCCAGGACGTCGAGGGTGAGGGGTTCGCCGAGCCGGCGCAGCGCCCATTCGCGGGTGGCGGCGAACCGCTCGCCGAGCGGTTCGGGCACGCTGCGCGGCACGTACTGCGCCTGGCCGCCGCTGCGGTACGGGGCCGCGACCAGGCGCCGGGCCGCGTGGTTGGACGCGGCCACGCCGAGGTCCCCGCGCAGGATGTGCAGGCACAGGTCGATGCCCGAGGCGGCGCCGGCGGAGGTGAGGACGCTGCCCT
Source organism: Streptomyces sp. NPDC001744 (assembly GCF_042892575.1). Lineage (NCBI taxonomy): Bacteria > Bacillati > Actinomycetota > Actinomycetes > Kitasatosporales > Streptomycetaceae > Streptomyces > Streptomyces sp. NPDC001744. Next base: position 171,428 of record NZ_JBIAUG010000015.1, on the reverse strand, counting down.
CGTCGACGAAGAGCACGTTCTCGTCCACCTTGACCAGGGGCCGTTTCGCCGCGAGGGCCCGCGTGTAGTGCCAGTGCGTCGTGGCGCGCCTGCCGTCGAGGAGGCCCGTGGCGGCCAGCGCGAAGGCGCCGGTCGAGATCGCGGCGAGCCGGGCTCCCCGGCCGTGGGCGGCGATCAGCGCGTCCACGACGGCCGGGGGCGGGTCCTCGCGGTCCGGGAAGCGATAGCCCGGGACGAAGACGACGTCGGCCCACGCGAGCGCGTCCAGGCCGTGGGCGACCTGGTACGCCAGACCGTCACCACCGGCCACGACGCCGGGTTCCGCGCCGCAGACGCGTACCTCGTACGGCATGCTCGCGCGGGTCGTGAACACCTGTGCGGGGATGCCGACGTCGAGGGGTTTGGCCCCTTCGAGGACGAGGACGGCGACGCGATGCAGACGGGAAACGGGCACGTCACGAGGGTACGCGGGGGCGCGGAGCGGCCGGACGGGAGCCCGCGGCCAGAAGCGGATCAATGCATTCCGGTTCTCGTGGTCCGTGACAGGAACCCTTCCGGGCCGGAGGGACTCATGATCCATGGGCCCGGGGCCGCGCCGCGACGGCGGTGCCCCCTCGCCCCTCGCGGCCCGCCCGTGGCGCGCCGCGCCGAACGATTCCGACGAAGCCGAGGAAAACACCGTGCCCCTGACGTCGCACCGGCGCCTGACCGTGAGCGCCACCCTGATCGCCGCGCTCGCCGCCGGCCTCGCCCCCGCCACCCACGCGTTCGCCGCCACCCCGCGGGAGGCCGTCCCGACGGCGGCCACCGTGCCCGCCCCCGACATGGAGGGCGTGACCGCCGCGCTGGAGGCGGCCGTGGCCAACGGCGCGCCGGGGGCGATGGCCCGTCTCTCCGGCCCCGACGGCGTCCGGACCCGTACCGTCGGCGTCCGGGACCGGGTGACCGGAGCGCCCATGGACGTCCGGTCGCGGTTCCGGATCGGCAGCGTCAGCAAGACGTTCTCCACGGTCGTCCTCCTCCAGCTGGTGCAGGAGGGACGGCTGACGCTCGACTCGCCGGTCAACACGTACCTGCCCGGCCTGCTCCCCGACGACCGCATCACGGTCCGTCACCTGCTCACCCACCGCAGCGGTCTCGCCGACTACACCGACCGGATGTTCGCCGACACGGTGCCGGGCTTCGAGTCCGTACGGAACCGGGTGTTCAGCTTCCAGGAGCTGGTGGACCTCTCCCTGGCGCTGCCCCGGACCACCGAGCCCGGCGTGTCCTACAAGTACTCGAACGCCAACTTCGTCGTGGTCGGCATGCTCATCGAGAAGCTCACGAGCCGCCCGGTGGCGGACGCGTACCAGCGTCGCGTCTTCGAGCCGCTGGGGCTGCGCGACACCTCGTACGTCCACCCCGAGACCCGCATCGAGGGCCGGCACGTCCGCGGGTACCTCCACCCCGACGCCGCCGGCGACCCGCTGGTGGACTCCACGGAGCAGACCGTGTCCTGGGCGCAGTCCGCCGGCGCCGTCATCTCCAGCCCCGCCGACCTGAACACCTTCACCGGCGCCCTCATGCGCGGCCGTCTGCTCTCCCCGGCGATGATGGAGGAGATGACGACGGTGACGCCGACGGACGCCACCAACACCCGCTTCTACGGGCTCGGTCTGCGCCGTTACGACCTGTCGTGCGGTGTCCGGGTGTACGGGCACACCGGTACCGTCCAGGGCTTCTACACGTACGCCTTCTCGACGCGCGACGGCCGGCGCAGCCTCTCGGCCATGGCGAACGCCTCGAACCGCGGCGCGGTCAACACGGCGCTCGGCGGGACGCTGGAGGCCGCGTTCTGCGGTCCGAAGCCGGCCGCGGTGCCGTCCTCGCGCGCCGCCTCCCCGTCCGGCGCCCGTGACGTCTCGTCGCTGCCGGCCGAGCGGGACCTGCCCGAGCGGCACTGATCCCTCCCGGCGGGGGCGTCCGGGCCCGCACCGCCCGGACGCCCCCGGCCGGTCACGCCCGGTACTCGGTGAGGTCGATGGCGTGGACGCGCAGGGGGGTGCCGTGGACCGGGTGGTCCGTCTCGCGCCCGGGCTTCATGCCGAGCTTGCCGGCGACGTTCTCGGACGCGTGGTCGCTGATGTGCGTGACGGCGACGACCCGGTCGAGCCCCCGGTCCTGGAGCGCCCACTCCAGGACCGCGTGGGCGGCCTCGGAGGCGTAGCCCTGGCCCCAGAACTGACGGCCGAGGCGCCAGGTGATCCCGACGTCCGGCAGGGAGTCCTGCACGGAGAGCCCCGCGAAGCCGATGAGCTCGCCGGAGCCCAGCAGTTCGACGGCGAAGAGGCCGAAGCCCTCCTCGTCCCACTCCTCCTCGTACCGCTCGATGTCCCCGGCGGTCTCCTCCAGGTCACGGACCGAGCCGTCGTCGATCCAGCGCATGACCTCGGGGTCGGCGTTGATCTCGGACAGCGGGACGAGGTCGTCGTCGGTCCAGCGGCGGAGGAGGAGGCGGGGGGTGCGGATCTCGGTCATGGTTCCATCCTGACGCACGCGGCGGGGTGCCTCCGCCACCGGAGGCGGGCGGGGCGCCCCCGCCACCGGGAAGCGGGCGGGCGGCGGGGCCGGAAGGGACCGGACCGGCCGCGCCGCCCTCCCCGGCGGAGACCGGTCCGCCCCTACGGGAGGGAGCGGGCGAGCGCCGCGGCGAAGCCGTCCGGGTTGTCCAGCATCATGTTGTGCCCCGCTCCGGGGATCTCGACCACCGGGACACCGGAGGCGGCGGCCTTCTCCGCGTCCGCGTCCGGCAGGCTCGCCTCCCCCACGAGGAAGGTCCGGGGGACGGCGAGTCCGGCGAGGAGGTCTCCCGGTTCGGGGGTGCTCCCCTCGACGAGCGACACCGCGCAGCGGTGCACGGCCCTCGGGTCGGCGAGGCGCAGCCGGGCGGCGTAGTCGGGACGTCCGGCGAGGGCGAGCATGCGGGCGAACCCCTTCGCCACGAACGCCTCCTCGCTCTGGGCGGCCACCGGCGAACTGAACGCTCCCCCGCCGCCGTACAGGTTCGGCTCCGCCACCACGAGCCGGGCGACCAGGTCGGGCTGGGCCGCCGCCAGGTGGATCGCCACGGCGCCGCCCATGGAGTGTCCGACGAGGTCGGTACCCCGCACGCCGAGGTGGTCGAGGACGGCGGCCACCACGACGGCCTGGGACTCCACGCGGTAGTCGAAGTCCGCGGGCCGGTCGCTCAGCCCGTGGCCCAGCAGGTCCACCAGGAGGGCCCGTCCGCCGCGGAGCGCGGGATGGGTGGCGATGTGGGCGAAGTCCGAGGCGGCCGTGCATCCGAGGCCGTGGACGAACACCCGCACCGGGCCGTCGCCCGGCAGGTCGATCCACCGGACGTACGCTTGCTGCTTCTCCAGGAACAACTCCCGCATGCCGCTCTCCCCGTGTCGTGGCGCTGCCGTGCCGCAGGCGCCGTCGTACCGTCGGGGACCACCCTACGAGCCGGTACCGACAACGCCTTCCGGAGCCGCCTGCCGTGAAGGGCGCGGGGCGTCGGATAGCGTCGGTCCGAGCCGAGCCGAGCCGACGGTGCCGGACGCGATCCGAAAGGACACCCATGCCCCTCGAAGGTGAGTACGAGCCCAGCCCGACGCAGTGGGTCCGGGAACAGGTCGAGCTCTACGAGTCGTCCGGGGGCACGCAGGGCACGACCATGCGCGGCATGCCGGTGGTGCTGGTGACGACCCGCGGCGCGAAGAGCGGCAAGCTCCGCAAGACCCCGCTGATGCGGGTGGAGCACGACGGGGCGTACGCGCTCGTCGCGTCGAACGGCGGCGCCGTGGAGCACCCCGTCTGGTACCACAACGTCGTCGCCTCGCCGCTGATCGAGCTGCGGGACGGCACCGAGGCGTGGGACATGAGGGCCCGGATCGTCACCGGCGAGGAGCGCCGCGCGTGGTGGGACCGGGCCGTCGCCGCCTTCCCCGACTACGCGGACTACCAGGTCAGGACCGACCGGGAGATCCCCGTCTTCGTGGCGGAGCGGGTCGGCTAGTAGTGCTTCCTTACGTCGGGTGCTCTTGTCTGGTGGTGGGCGTCTTCTTGTCGTGAGGCGTGGGGAGGTGGAACGGCTCCGGCCGGGTTGGCGGAGTTCGTCGCCGGCGTGTTCGCCTCGCTTCCGCGACGGGATCAGCGGCGGTGGGGCGGGTGTCGTCTGCGCGGCCTGATGCCGGACGGTCGGCGCGAGTCGGTCCATCCGGTGGACGAGCGGCTGCCGGACGGGAACACCCAGGGCCCTGCAACAGTTCGTGGACCAGTCGCCGTGGGATCCGCTGCCGGTGCGGCGGCGGATCGCCGAGCGGCTCCGCGAGGCGGTCCGTCCGAAGGTGTGGGTGATCGCCGACGTGTCGTTTCCCACGTGCGGCACCGCTTCGGCCGGGGTGGCCCGGCAGTACCGCTGAGCACCCGGGAAACGGGCGCACTGCCAGGTCGCGGTCAGTGTCCATGCCGCCACCGACACCGCCTCGTGCCCGCTGGAGTGGCAGTTGCATCTGCCGCGAGGACGGACGGACGAGCCGGACCGCTGCCGCAGGGCAAGGGGGCCGACGGATGTCGCCCACCGGGAAAACGGCGTCTGGCGCTCGGCCCGCCGGACACGCTCACCGGCTGGGAGCCGAAGGCACCGGTGGCGGCCGCCGATGCCGACTACGGCGTCAGCACCCCGTTCCGGACCGGCCCGGAGAAACGCGCACTGTCCTGCGTGCCCGCGCTGACCGGCGGGGAAGCCGCCCACGTCGAAGGGGCCGAGCCGCACCGGCCCCAAAACCCACACGCCGGCCTGACCCCCTACCAGGTCCTCGACACCCTTCAGGACCCGGTCGATGGCGGCGTGCCCGGCCGTGGAGGAGTGGACGAGGTAGACAGCTACCTGGAAGTTCTCGGTCCGGCCCGCAGTTCCGGTGTACTGGCACCGGACTCCAACGCTGTGGGTGCCCTTCTTGAGGTCGCCTGTCTCGTCCACGACGAGCACGGCATCCTCCCCCCGGAGGTGATCGACGACGAAGGCCCTTGTGTCGCCGCGTACTTGGTCCGCGCCCCGGGACGCGCGACTGAGCAGGCGCTGCATGCCGGCCGGACTCTCGTCCCCGGCGTGCTCGGTGATCGTCCAGCAGTCCTTCCTCGCTGTGGCCCACGGCCACTGGCCGATCTTCGTTTGTCCGCACAACCGACCATGATCAACGGTGGCCGTCTCCGCCCGTGGACCGGCCGCACCCAGTGACTGAGCGCTTCGGTTGGGCAGTTGAGCGTTGACCGGGCAGGTATGCCGTATCCCGTACGAGCGTCGTCCCCGTTCTACTCCACCGGCTCGCGCCAGGCGGCGACGAGATCGTGGAAGTGCGAGAACCGGGCGCCAGGAACAGTCTCGCCACTGAACGTCTCGCCGTTGAGCCAGCAGATGTCAAAGATGTCGGTCTCGGTGTCGAGCAGGCAGCACACACCACCGGTGGTGGCGGTGAGGTGGGTGAACACCTTCCTTACGCTCGCGGACCGCGCGAACATCCGGCTCATGCTCGAGGTAGCGGCCGTGAACTGCAGTGACGCGAAGTTTGGGCGCCATGCGGGGGAGAACCTGACAGTCAGGTAGACGTACCCGACCGGCACTCGTCCCCGCTCGTCGATCCTGCCGGAATCGCGGAGGAAGAACTCGCGCATCGCGTCGTCGACGTCGATGACGATCGAGGTGTCCAGTTCGAGCGTGCCGCCTGCTGAACAGTCGACCGGTTCGCTCTTGAAGTTCGAGGTGAACGGCAGGATCAACTGCTCTCCGCCCGGCAGGGTCACCCGAAGCGGCGGCACATCGCGGCCTTGGGGGGGGAGAGCGCGGCCAGTCGGGTCAGTGCCCTCCCCACGTTCCGAGGGGGCATGAAGATCTCGTAGCTGTAGTCCAGTCCCATGCCGCCCCGCTTCCCCTGCCCTGGAACAGGCGTCCTTCCATGATCTGGATCGGTCGCCCAGTTGATTCACACCGGGCGGGATCAGGATCTACAGCTGGAGCATCAGGAACAGACCAAGATCACTCCGCGGACCCATCGGACAGGTTCCGGCCGCTGTACGGCGGATCCGGCGGAGCCATCTCCTGAGCAGCCTCGACGCGCCCGTGTCCCGGGGGTGTGCCGGGGCAGGGCCTTCGGCCGGGAGGGAAGAGGGACAGCGGCTCGCATGAGGGCTGTGGCCCGGTGCGGGGCCTCCCCTCCGGCGATCACGCGTTCGTGTCCAAGCGCGTGCTTCGCGGGCAGCCGGTCGTGCGCGTGCACCTCGACGAGGACGAGGACTGGCAGGCGTTCTCGGGTGCCGAGCCCCGCTGGTCCGGACGCCCGCGGCTGATTCACGCGGCTCATCCGCCGGAACGCGATCCGTCGTCGGCCGGCCTGCCGGCCCTGGCGCTGGGCCACCTCGCGACGCGATGAGTCTTCCGGCCCGACCCGGCGAATCTTCCAGGGATGACGGCCGGGAACGGAGCCGAAGCCGGGCCACGGCCCAGGTGCCGTGGGAGACGCGGGCCAGGCCCTCTTGTCGTAGCGGGTGGTGGCGACCCGGGAGTTCTCGAGCCGGTCGGTCTCCGCTCGGCCTCGTTGCGGCGCTTGTGGATCTCGTCGTCGGAACCGGTGGGGCGGCGGCCGTTGCCGCCGCGCCGTTCGCGGTCGGCCCGCCGCTCCTTCGGCTCGGGAACGGGGTCCTCGATCCGCCGTCTTCGCGGGCGGCGGCGGTTGCGGCGTGAGCCGTGTGCCTTGTCGCCGCCGAGGCCCTGAAGCGCGTCCGTCCCCGTGCGGGCGGGGAACGCGGACGCGCTTCAGGGCCTCGGCCGTCTGCGGTGCGCCGCCCCGCCCGCGCCTCACCCTCCAGGGCCACTGGTGGCGACACCCGACTGTCGGGCGAACAGCTCCGGCATCACCCGATCAAGTCCAGTAGCCACCGCAACAGCCGCTTGATCATCTCCTGAAAGCGACAACAATCCCGCTTCGCACCCACTACCAGAACATCAACACCACCATCCCACTGACGCCTGCCCACTGCCATCCCACCACCCACTCACAGCCCACGGACAACGATTTAACGAGTGGCTTAATTTACGCTGGACGGACGCCCCGATCGAGGGAAAATAGAGATGTCCCCCGCAGGCGGCACGGCACACACTCCTTCCCCTCCCGCCGAACGCGGCGTTTTCACTGCGCAGACCAGAAAAACCAAGCGATGATTCAGTGAACTTCACGGACCTGTCGACTGCATGCACTATTGCCGTGTGCGCCGTCGAGAAAAGGAGTATTCGCGTGAAGCATCCGGGCGGCGAGTCCGCACCCCCATTTTACGCTTCCCGTCTGCTCGCCGGCCTCCGACTGCCCGCCGCACGGCTGGATCCGTACCCCCTACTGGAGCAGATGTCCGCGCCCGGCCCCGTCCTCGTCGGCGACGACAAGGTGGTCCTGATCACGGGCTACCGCGCTTGCGCCGAGGTCCTGAAGAGTCCGGAATGGGGTGTCATAGACGCGGCCTGGTCGGACACGGTTATTCCGAACTGGCGCGAGCACGGAAGCCGGATCGCTCTCATGAACACCGCTCTCGGCACCAACGGCGCGGAACACCAACGGCATCGAAAGTGCATGATCCCCGCCCTTTCCCGCCGGTCCCTTGAAAAGCAGCATACGGCTTTGCGGGAACTCACCGCCACCGAAATCCTAAATTTCCGTGACGGTTTCCCGGACGCCGATTTCGCTCCCACTGCCGACCGCATAACCATCCTGGCCACCTGTCGTGTCCTCGGCATGGTCCCCCACGACTTCGACACGCTGAGGAACCTTGTCGCGGATATCGCCGCCTGTCATGAGATATCCCCGGCCCCGGCTGTTCTGCAGCGCGCCGACGAGGCCGTCGACGCGCTGCGTTCGTACCTGCGGGTCGCCCGGGCCGTTCCCGGGGGCCTGCTCTCGGAATTGCGCGAAGCCGAGGCCCGTCACGGTGACGATCTCGGTTTCGCGATCCCGCTGGTGCTCCTCATCGCGGGATGGGAGACCACGTCGTTCCTCCTGCTCAACCTGCTGCTCCTGCTCCATCGGCATCCCGAGCAGGAAGCGCTGCTGCGCCAGGAACGCGCGCTCATCCCGAACGCCGTCGAAGAGGCCCTCCGGTTCGAGCCGCCCACGCTGCTGGACACCCGCGTGGCACTGCGCGACACGGTTGTGGAAGGCCGCTCCATCCCCGCCGGCCGACTGGCCTACGTCTTCCACGCCGCCGCCAACCGTGATCCCGCCGCATTCGCGGAACCGAACCGTTTCGACGTGCGGCGCGACACCGCCGGCCACCTCGCCTTCGGCCACGGGTCCCACCTCTGTGTCGGCGCGCAACTCGCCCGTGTCGAGGCCGCCCTGCTCCTGGCAGAAGTTCTCGACCTTTTTCCCGACGGCCTGGAAGTGACCGGTGTGGAGCATCGCCCCGGCCTCGGTTTCCGCGGCTTCCGAAGCCTGCGGGTCGCGCGGCCCTGAGCGACCGCGCGGGATTCCACCCGAGCCCTGGAAGGAGCATGATGCCCTCCGCGCCCTCCACTCCCCCCGCGGCCGAGCGACAGGCCCTGCTGAAGCTGTTGCACACGCTGGTGTCCAGCGAAGGCCGCAGCAACCCCTTGCCCGTCTATGAGGAGTTCCGCGGGCGGGGGGCGGCCGTCAAAGTTCCCTGGGGGGCCTTCGTCGTCACCTCCCACGCCCTGTGCCAGGAGGTGCTGGCCGGTCAGGACTGGCTGAGCCTCGATGCGCACTGGCGCAGCCAGCACCTGCGGGAGCCGAGCCGGCCGGTCTTCGAGTTCCTGGAGAACACCGTCCTGGCCGTCAACGCCCCCGAGCACCGGGCGGTACGCAAGAGCTTCAACGCGTTCTTGCCGGCGTCCGGTGTCCGGGCCGCCCGGCCCCTGGTCGCCGGACTCGTCGATCGCTGCCTGGACACCCTCGACACCCGCCTGCGCGCCGACGGCGTGGCCGACTTCGCCGGGACCGTCAGCTCGTGGCTGCCCATGGCTGTCGTCTCCGCCCTCTTGGGGCTGCCGTCGGCGGACAACGATCTTCTGCGGCAGATCAGTCACGACGTCGCCTACGCGCTGGACCTCACCCCGTCGGCGCGCAACCTTCGCCGCGCCGATCGCGCGGCCGTTTCGTGGGCGGCTTACTGGGCTCACCTGTGTGCCGAGCCCGCCACCCGCCTGGACGGGACCGCACCCCTGGCACAGTGGCTGCGGTCGCCGGACGCGGCCCGGCTGGGTGAGAAGCGGGTCTCGGCCATGGTCGGCGTCACGGTTGTCGGCGGGCACGAGACGACCGCGGGCCTGATCTCGCACGGTCTGACCGCCCTGTTGGAGCGGCCGGAGCAGGCCGCGTGGCTGAGGGCCCACCCCGAGCGCGCCCCGGAGGCGGTGGAGGAGCTGCTCAGGTTCGTCTCCCCGGCTCAGCTCCTGACCCGGTACGCCCCGCGCGACACGGAACTGGCGGGGTTACCGGTCAAGGCCGGTGAACTCGTCCACACCGTGCTCGCCGCCGCCAATCGCGATCCGGCCGTCATCGAGGACGGCGACCGGCTCGACGTGACCCGCCCCCCGATGCGGCATCTCGCGCTGGGGACCGGGGTGCACTACTGCGTCGGTGCGGCTCTGGCCCGCTTGGAGGCCGAGGTGCTGATCCCCGCCGTTCTCGACCGGTTCCCCCGACTCACCACCACGTCCACGGCCGTCGGCAACGACAACCTCGCCTATCGCTACCTGCTGTCGATGCCGGTGCGCGTCGCCGCGCCGTCCGGCCGCCGGTCCGGCACCGTGCGCTCCGACGCGGCAGCCGGGGAGGGGCGTGTCACCGCCGTCACCGACGGAGCCGTCCTCACCGTTGTCCTGGATCGCCCCGGTGCCGGCAACACCCTGGACACCGCGGCACTCTCCGCGCTCCTGGACGTCTTCGCCGGCCTCCCGTCGCGGCCCGGGATCCGGACGGTCGTCCTCGCGGGGGGCGGGGACACTTTCTGTGGCGGTCTCGACATCGACGAGCTGCGGCGACTCGCCGACAGCGGCCAGGACGGCCTCAGGCCCGTCCTGACGCTGGCCGACCGGTTGTGCGCGGCGATCCGCGCCGCGCCGCAGATCACCATCGCCCGGCTGCACGGCCCTGTGGTGGGCGCTGGAGTCGGCCTGGCCGTCTGCTGCGACCTGCGGATCTGTGCCGAGGACGCCACGTTCAGGCTGCCGGAGGCGACGTTCGGCCTCCCCTTGGCGTGGGGAGGGGTCCTGGCGCGGCTGGTGGCCGAGACAGGCGCCGCCCTGGTGCGGGAGATGGTCCTCACCGGCGACCGTATCGACGCCGCCACCGCACGCGGCCGCGGCCTCGTCCACCGGACGGTGCCCGCCGCCCGCCTGGCCGACGCCTCGTCCGGCTGGGCGCGGCGCCTGGCCCGCAAGGACCCTGCGGCGATCTCCACGACCAAGCGGCTCCTGGACGCCCTTACGCCTTCCCACACAGGCGTCGACGCGGACGTCCTCGCCGCCGCCCTGCTGCGTACTCGCTCCCCGCACGCGCACGGAGCCCCGATCCGCCCGCCCGTACCGGGCTGATCTCCGGCCGGCCGCACCGCATCCCGCCCCTCTGACGGAAGAAGGCGCCATGGCGACCCGCATCGACGATCAGAAGCAGCCGGTCACCGGCAAGCACGTCACCGTGGACGGCGTCCGCGTGCACTACTACGAAAGCGGCAGCGGCGACCCGGTCGTCTTCCTCCACGGCATCGGAGGCAGCGCTGACAACTGGTGGCGCGCTGTGGCGAAGGTGGGCCGCACCCACCACGCCATCGCCATCGACCTGCCCGGGTACGGCAGGTCCGACCCCTTGCCCGACGACGTCGGCGCGGAGCGGACGGCGGCCTTCCTGTGGCGAACGGTCGAGGAGATCGGGCTGTCGCACCCGGTCCTGGTGGGCCACTCGTTCGGGGGCCTGCTCTCGCTGATGATCTCCCTGGACCATCCCGGAGCCGTGCGCGGGATGGTCCTGATCAGCTCCGGAGGGCTCGGGCGGACCGGAAGTCCGAGTTCCCTCGCCCTGGCCTTCACCCCGCTGGGAATGGTCTACCCGTGGCTGGCGCGGCTGCCCTTCGGCCCGGAGGCGCTCGTGGCCTCACTGGCCGTGTCCGGTGCGTGCCGGCCCTGGCGGCTGCCACACCTGTGGTGGCGGACCGAGCGGAAGGCGGCCTCCTCCTACACCGCGCTGCGGACCACCGTGCGGGACCTGCGCAAGATGTCCGTGCCCTGGGGTCAGAAGTACGTCCTGCTGGACCGGCTGCGGGAACTGCCCATGCCCTGTCTGACGCTGTGGGGCACGCACGACCAGATGACCCCGTTCTGGCACGCGATCGCCGCGGACCGGCGGCTGCGCCACGGGACGCTGCGGTTCTTGCCCTTCACCGGCCATCTGCTGCCCAGCGAGGCCGAGGGCCGCTTCCTGCGTCACCTGCTCGACTTCCTCGGTGAGCTCCCGGCAGCACCGGCCCCCTCCGCCTAGCCCCGCGCACGGCAGGGCGACCGACGCAGCCGCACTCGCACCCTGACAGACCCGTCTGTCCCTCCGTGAAGGGAACCGTCCGTGCTCACCATCCCCGACCAACTGCGCACGCTCCTCACTTCCAGGTTCGACATGCTCGAGTCCCAGTTGGAGGACGACCGGCGCCTGGCCGAGCTCGACTTCGACTCGCTGGCGCTGCTCGAACTTTCCGTCGCCTGTTACGAGGACCTCGGCATCGAAGTCGGCGACACCGAGCTGAACGGGAACATGCGGCTCAGCGAGTTGAGCTCGCTCGTCTCCGCGCGGCTGGAGGCCCGTTGACGCCCCGGCCCGGCGGTCCGGTCGCCGTCACCGGGCTGGGACTGGTGAGCGCGGCCGGCACGGACGTCGACAGCAACTGGAAGACGGTTCTCGCAGGCGTCTCCACCGCCGCCGAGGACCCGCGCCTGGCGGACCTCCCCCACCGGGTGACCTGCCGTGTGCCGGAGATGGACCTGACGGGTTTGCTCGGCAGGGGCCGGGCCTGGCGTCTGGACCGCTTCGTGCAACTCGCCCTGGTCGCGGCCCGGCAGGCCGTCGCCGACGCCGGGCTCGACGGCGGGGCGTGGGACGGGGCCCGGGTGGCCGTTGTCCTCGGCGCAGCGCTGGGCGGGACGGCCACCTGGGAGGCGCAGCACAGCCGCTTCCACGATCACGGCCCCGCACGGATCTCCCCGCTGGTCCTGCCGATGTGCCTGCCCAACATGGCGTCCGGAGAGGTGGCCATTGATCTGGGCACCCGCGGTCCCAGCCTGTCCGTGAGCACCGCGTGCGCGTCCGGCACCACCGCGGTCGGCCTCGCCCGGGATCTCCTTCTGCAGGACCGCTGCGACGTCGCCCTGGCCGGTGCCACCGAAGCGTGCCTCTCTCCGTTCACGGTCACCGCGTTCGGGCGGATGAACGCGCTCGCCGACCCCGCCCAGCCCGCCGCCAGGGCCTCGCGGCCCTTCGACGCGGACCGCTCGGGCTTCGTGATGGGCGAGGGGGCGGGCGTTCTGGTGCTGGAGCGCCCGGACGATGCGCGCGGCCGGGGCGCCGCCGTGCGGGCACTGGTCACCGGCTTCGGATCCTCGTCCGACGCATACCACTCCACGGCGCCCGACCCGTCGGGGAAGAGCGCGGCCCTCGCCGTCCACGCGGCGCTGGCGGACGCCGGACTGGGCCCCGGGGACGTGCAGCACGTCAACGCCCACGGCACCTCGACCCGCCTCAACGACATCACGGAGGCCGGGCTCATCGCCCGTACCTATGACGCGTCCCCCTCCGTGACCGCCACCAAGGGCGTCACCGGGCACACCTTGTCGGCGGCGGGCGCTCTCGAGGCCGCCTACACGGTGCTCGCCATCCAGCATGGTGTGACGCCACCGGTGGCCAACCTCACCCGCGTGGACGACTGCGCGGGCATCGACCTGATCCACGGCGGCTCCCGCCGCGAAGCGGTACAGGTGGCTGTCAGTCACTCCTTCGGATTCGGCGGGCACAACGCCGTGCTCGTCGTCCAGCGCGCCTAGGCGACAGATGGGACGACAAGTGGATTACGACGACCTCGCCGGCCTCCTGGTCCGCATGTTTGACGTGGATCCGGCCGGCCTCTCCCCCACCGCGACGCTCCAGCAGCTCGACCTCGACTCACTCGCCTCGGTCGAACTCGCCGTCGCCTGCAACGAACGGTTCCACACCACGGTGGAGGAGACGTCCTTCACCCCCGAGCACCGCCTCGCGGACATCGTCGACCTTCTTCGGTCGCACTGACCCTCCCCCACCGGCCAAACCCGCGTGCAGCGGACAGGGGAGGGCGTGAAGTGGAGCAGAGACCGGGAAAGAGAGAGGAGCGGAAGGTGACCGAGTCCGGGCACCGAAGGACCGCGGTCGCGGAGAGCGGCTCACCGGCTACGGGTGCGCGCATCGCGGGCCTGGGAGCGTACCGGCCGCAGACGGTGGTGAGCAACGAGCAAGCCGCCGCGGACGCGGGGGTGGCCCCCGAGTGGATCGCCCAGCGCGTCGGCATCCATGAGCGCCGCCGTGCCACCGGGTCCGAGACCGTCGTCGGTATGGCCGTGGAAGCCGCCCGGGAGGCACTCGACGCCGCCGGGAAGGACGCGAACGATGTCGACGTGGTGATCCTGGCGACCTGCTCACTGCCCACCGCCATGCCCAACGGCGCCGCACGGGTGGCCGCCGGCCTGGGCTGCCGGGCCGCCGCGGGCTTTGACCTGAACGCCGCGTGCGCCGGGTTCAACCACGCTCTGGCCGTGGCCGACGGCCTGGTGAGGTCCGCGGTCGCCCGCAACGTCCTGGTGGTGGGCGCCGAGCGGATGACCGACTGGGTGTCCGCACACGACCGTGACACCGGCCCGATCTTCGCCGACGGTGCGGCAGCCGCCCTCGTGGTGCCCGCCATCCGACCCGGCATCTTTCCGGTCGCCTGGGGCGGGGACGGCGAACGCGCCGACCTGATCCGTATCCGTGCCGACACCGGCCGGATGGAGATGGCCGGCCGCGAGGTGTTCGCCTGGGCCGTCACCGCGCTCACCCCCGTGATCCGCGCCGCCTGTGAGCGGGCGGGCTTCGAACCCGGCGAGCTGAAGGGGTTCGTGCCGCACCAGGCGAACCTGCGCATCGTCAAAGCTCTCGGTGCCGCCGTCGGCGCCGCCGGCTCGGTCACCGCCACCGACGTGACGCACACGGGCAACACATGCGGCGCATCGGTCCCGCTCGCCCTCCACGCCCTGCGGCAAAGGGGAGAGCTGACGGCCGGGGACCCCGTGCTCCTCCTCGGCTTCGGCGCCGGACTCTCCTACGCCGCACAGGTCGTCCTCAGCCCGTGAACACCGTCCGGAGCCAAGGAGCCACCGATGCAACCACCCGACCCTGCCCCCGGACGTCCGCCCGCCGGCACGCCGGCCGACGCCCCCTGGGCACACATCGCCGCAACGCGCGCGCGAGACGTGCTCGCCTCCATGCTGGCGGTACCGCCCGTCGCCCGACCCTCGCCGGGCGCCCCACCGTTTCATGACCGGGCGTGGACGGAGCAGGCGCCGTGGGTACTACTGCGCCGACTGCACAGCGAGGCAGAGCGCACCCTGAAGTCGCTGGGCGACTCGGCCCTGCTGCCCGCCCACCGCAGACCGCTGGCGCAATTCCTCGCCCAGGCAGTCACCGACGCCACCGCCCCGACCAACTTCCTCCTCACCAACCCCGCGGCGATCCGCGCGGCCTGGCACACACGGGGTGCCAGCCTGACGCGCGGCATGCGCCACTTCGCCGAGGACGTACGTACACGGCAGGGCCGGCCCGCCCGGATGCCGCCCGGCTCGTTCCGGATCGGCTCGGACCTGGCGGCGAGCCCCGGCCGCGTCGTCCATCGCAACGAACTGCTCGAACTCCTCCAGTACAGCCCGTGCACCCCACGGGTGCACGAGGTGCCTCTACTACTCATCCCGCCATGGGTGAACAAGTACTACATCTACGATCTCGCACCGCGCCGGAGCCTGGTGGAGTGGGCGGTGCGACAGGGCTTCACGGTGTTCTGCATCAGTACCCGCGACCACAGCTCCAGCACCCTCGACGTGGACCTGGAGCAGTTCTTCACCGACGGGATCCTCCCCGCCCTCGACGTCGTCCTGCGCACCTGCGCGGAACAACGGGTCGGGCTGGTCGGGGCCTGCTCCGGCGGGCTGTTCGCCACCGCCCTCGCCGACTGGCTCACACAGACCGGAACAGCGGAAACGGCCTCCCTGACACTGCTGGCGACCGCGCTCACGCTGCCGGAACCGTTCGACGGGTCCCACACGCTCCACGACGCAGAGGTACGGGCCCTTTCCTGGCTGCTGGCGCGCAACCGCCGCTGCGTCGACGGCCGCAAACTCTCACTCGCCTTCGACCTGATACGCAGCCAGGCACAGCTGTGGGAACCGCTGATCGCAGGCTGGCTGCGCGGCGAACGCCCCCGCGCCTTCGACCTCACCGCCTGGAACGACGACAACCTGGACGTCCCCCGCAAGCTCTTCCTCGACTACTTCCGCGTACTGGCCCGCAGATCCGACGACCACGGGTGGTTGCGGATCGCCGGCCGGGACCTCCACCCGGGCCAGGTCACCGCCGACACCTTCGCCCTGGCCGCGCAGATCGACCACATCGTGCCCTGGGAAACCGCCTACAGCAGCACCCTGCTCCTCGGCGGCGAGAACACCTTCCGGCTCGTCCCCTCAGGCCACATGGGCACCGTGGTCAGCCCGCCGCGGCCGGGCACCCGGCACCTGACCGCGACCGGGATGCCCGCCACCGCCGCACAGTGGCGGGAGGCTGCCATCCCGGTCGCGGGATCGTGGTGGCACGGGTGGACCGACTGGCTCACCGAACGCTCGGGCAGACAGGTACCGGCCCGGCTACCGCAGGCACAGCCAGGACTCGTCCACGACCGCGCCCCCGGACTGTACGCACTCCACGGCTGGCCCGACCGGTTGATCCAACCCCCGGACGACGAAGCCCCGCGGCGGGACGGAAAGTGAACCGCCGCACTCGGGCGCCGACGAACCGGGCCGGCGCGTCCGCTCCGGCGGCGACACGGCGCGCTCCGGCATCCAGGAGCCTGCCGACACGAGTCGAGCGGGGCGGCGCCACTGAATTCGGCACGGCTTCGCCGGAGGTGCCGGGCCGGCACGACACGCTCGCGCAGATCGCCGCCGGCTTCGGCATATCCGCCGGCACCGCCCACGCCTACGCGTGGATCGAGATCCTGTCCCGCGGATCATGACGTCGTAGGCTGCGGCGCACGCACAACACGCTGACCGAGCACGCCCGGTGTCTTTACGGAAATGAGTACCGTCCGACACCGGCGTGCGGTCAGGAGCACCGCGAGCACTACTTCGTCGAGGAGTTGACGTTCGCCGACGCGGACGCGATCCTCTCGATGCTTCGGGAGCTGTGCCCGAACCCGGTCGACGGTCGGCTCCCGGTGTGGATCCGCAACCTCGTCCATCGCCTCGTGCTCCTGCAGAGGCCGGACGAGCCAGCTCTTCTGCGGGAGGCCGCGCGGAACCTGTGGCTGCACGGCCCGGACTGGGACGACATGGCGGCGTAACTTGTGCGGCAGGCCGAAGAACTGAAAGCTCGCTGACGGAATCCGGTCGTGTCGTCATCGGCGGACGGCTCATTGGATCAGGTCGGTGTGTGGATGCCGGGGAGAGGCCGGGCAGACGTAGATCTGCATGTTGTCGGTACTGCCCACTTCCACCCTGGTCGGCTGTGAGACGTCCTGGTGCGCGCAGTCAGAGCCGGCGGCGGCCTGGTCTTCCTGGGGCACCCAGCTGAGGCTTTCGTCGCCGTTCGACTCGAAGGAGGCGATCGTCAGCAGCGGGATCATCCGCGCCTCGCACACCGTGCAGTACCGGGGGGGGTGGGGTCGGTGCGGCCCCACGGGGGCCATCCGCCGACCTTCCAGCCGGGCGCCCGGCCCAGACGATTCATGTAGAACTCGTGCGGATCCTCCGCGTGGGAACCGTCCACGTCGGCACCAGCCGCCTGCCACCTGCTCCGGTCCCCCAGCACCGACTGCAGTTCCGGGCTCAGGTCCAGGAGGTTGGGGTAGTCGGTGATCGCTTCCGGTGCCAGCACGCACGGCTCCGGTACGTAGCCCGGATAGTCCGCCTCGTACGGTTCCGGTGGTGCGGTGAGGACGTCGCCGACCTCCGCGGCCGACCGCCAGAACAGAGCGGTCGCGGGCTTGTAGTGTGGATCGTGCTCGTACGGGCACCAGAGAACCTGAAGCAGATCGGCCTACCCGGGCGGCTGCAACAGGGGTACGTCGCGCAGGAACAACTGGGCCACGGGCAGCATCGGGACCGGGCATTCCGCCGGGCCGGGAGGGCCGGCTTCGAGCCGTTCGGCGAGCCACGCGGCATTGCGCTCCTCGAGCGCCTTCTCTTCGGAGGTGAGCGTGGGAGTCCGGCCCTCGGGGCACCACCGGGACAAACGTCTGCGGAGCCGCACTTCGGTCGGTGACCGGCGGAATCCGGTGTCCACGTGCAGGTGCGCGCCTTCGCAGTGCAACCACGTTTCTTCGGCCGGCCACAGCAACGGCCCGCCGACCGAGCTGTCTCCGACCGACGGCGCCCCCGGACGCGGATGCAGCCGCATCGCGGGGCGTGCCAGCGGAGCCAGCTCGGGGAAGACCGCCGTCACCTCGACAGGCCGCGGCGGAGTGGTTCGTACGAGACTCATGTCGGTGATCCTGCCACCAGCTACTGACAGCCCCCTGCCACCTCCACCCGCGGCCACGCTCGACCGAGGTGACTGCGATCGGATGGTGCCGAAGTCCCTGCGCAGTGACGGTCGTCGCTGCGAGGCACGGGACGACTGGCGGCCGCATCCCGGCCCACGGAATCCGACTGCGGCTGCTGTTGTCCCGTTCGTGGGTGTCGACGGTCGGCAGCGGTTCCCTCGGTGTCCCGCGGGCCGGGCGGTCCCGGGGAGCGGGGTCGGTGCATCCACCGAGTCGGTTCGTCCCGCTCCCGGGATGAGGGCCGGAGGTTCCTGCCCCGTTGCCGCCCGCCCGCGCCCCGGCCGTTCCGGGTCCGGTGGCGCGTCAGCACCAGCGCGTGCGGGGGCAGTTCCATCCCCCGCCGCCGCTGCCTCCGCCGCCCGACGGGCCGCTCGACGAGCCGCCCGACCCGCCCGGCAGGCCGTGCGGGAAGGCGCTGTTGCGGTGCCGGTCGCGGGGGAAGGGGTCGTGGTAGTCGGGGTCGCCGTCGTCGTCCCGGTCCGGCAGGCTCGGCCGGTCGCCGTCCGTCCGGCCGGGTTCGGGGCAGCCGTTGTCCGGGTGGGTCAGTTCGAGCGTCACCCCCGCGTCGGCGGTGACGTTCCCGCCCTTCGCCGGGTCGCTCGCGCACACCCGCCAGTCGTCGTACTCCCCCGTGTCGGGGAGCTGGTCGTTGACGTACGCCGCGGACGCCCTGACGCGGTCGGCCGGGACGGTCCCGAGGGCGGCGACCTCCTTGTGCGCCGTCCTCCACGTCTTCCACACCAGGTCCGGCATGGTCGGCCAGGGGATCGCGCCGCCGTCCTCCCGGGGGCAGGGGGCTCCCTTCTTCACCGCGCCGAAGTCGATCACCTTCGTGCCGGACGAGATCCAGCCGGTGCGCTGGAAACAGACGGTCCAGTTGAGCCGCATCATGATGCTCTTGTCCTCGTCCGACGCGTCGTGTTCGTCCACGCCGAACCCGGCGGCCTCCGCGGCCTCGCGCGCGTCGTCCAGGGACATGCCCCGGTAGTCCTTCGCCGTGGGGCGGGGCCTGGGGGTCGGCGACGGCGAGGGCGAGGGCGGCGTCGTCCGGACCGGGACGCGCACCGCGTCCGCGCCCACCGCGGTCTTCCCGTCCGCCCGCGCCGCGGTGGGCGGCGTTCCGTCCTCGGGCCGGTCCGGGGCGACCGAGCCGAGCAGCGCGAGCGCCACCACGGTGGCGGCCACCTTCACGCCCCTGCTCCAGGAACGGTCCTTCCAGACCAGGACGATCGCGACGACCATCATCACGCATCCCAGGTACGGGCTGATCAGCCCCAGTACGGGGACGGCGAGGAAGAAGCCGACGCGGGCGCGGACGGTCAGCCACCAACGGGGGCCGGGGGCCGCCGGGTCCGGCGACGGAGGGGAGGGAACGGGCGGGCGGCTCATGGGCGGTGTCTTTTCCGGGACTGGGGTGTGACGGCCCGTGAGGTTCCCCGGGACATCTGTCGAGCGACCGCATCGTACTGAACCCGTGAAGGACGTCCTCCCACGGGCCCGGCGCCCGCCGCCCGCCCGTTCGCGCGGGCCACGCCGGGTGCGGGCCCCGGGACGCGGGCGAGCCGGCCCCGGCCCCGCGCGGGGCATCCGGACCGCCGCCGTGACGGAGGCGGTCCGGGTGCGGTCGCCGGTGTCCCCGCCCGGGACGACGGGGCCGGGCGGGGCAGGCGTCAGACCGGGGACAGGACCGTCAGGAGGCGGGCGACCTCCCCGGCCACGGCCGCGCGGGCCGGGGCCAGGTAGTGACGGGGGTCGACCGTGTCGGGGTGGTCCGCGAGATGGGCGCGGACGGCCCCGGTGAACGCCTTGTTGAGGTGCGTGGAGACGTTCACCTTGGTCATGCCGGCCTGGACGGCGGCGGTGAGGTCCGCGTCCGAGACGCCCGAGGAGCCGTGCAGGACCAGCGGGACGTCGACCGTGGCGCGCAGGCGGGCGATGAGGTCGAAGTCGAGGACCGCGTCCCGCGTCAGCATCCGGTGGGAGCTGCCGACGGCGACCGCGAGGGCGTCGGCCCCGGTGGCGGCGACGAAGGCGCGGGCCTCCTCCGGGTCCGTGCGCACGCCCGGGGCGTGGGCGCCGCCCTTGCCGCCGACCTCGCCGAGCTCGGCCTCGACCCGGACGCCGTGGCGGTGGCACTCCTCCACGACCTCGCGGGTCGCGGCGACGTTCTCGTCGTAGGGGAGCTTCGAGGCGTCGAACATGACGGAACTCAGGCCGAGTCCGATCGCCTCGCGGACGAGGTCGGGGTTCTCGGCGTGGTCGAGGTGGACGGCGACCGGGACCTTGGCGGCGCGGGCGACGGCCAGGGAGGCGAGGGCCACCGGTTCCAGGGCGCCGTGGTAGCGGACGGTGTTCTCGCTGATCTGGAGGACGACCGGCCGGTCGGCGCTCTCCGCGCCGGCGACGATGGCCTGGGCGTGTTCGAGCTGGAGGACGTTGAACGCCCCCACTCCGGTGCCCGCCGCGCGGGCGCGGCGGGTGATCTCGTCGGTGGGCGTCAGCGGCATGGTTCCTCTTCTCCCGGGCTGTGGTCGGCGGTGGGGCGGGGCTCAGGCATGGACGCCGGAGAGGACCACGGAGCGGGTCAGGTTGCGGGGGGTGTCCGGGTTCAGGCCCCGTGCCTCGGCGACGGCGACGGCGAGCCGCTGGGCCCGGACGAGGTCCGCGAGCGGGTCGAGGTCGCTCTCGGAGAGGACGCCGCCGACCTTCCGCACGTCGTCCGCGAGCCCGGCGGGAAGGGTGCCGAAGCCCCAGGCGACCCGGCCGGGGCCGGTGATGCTGATCGGGCCGTGGCGGTACTCCATCGCCGGGTACGCCTCCGTCCACGCGCCCGCCGCCTCCCGCATCTTCAGGCCGGCCTCCAGGGCGAGTCCGTAGGTCCAGCCGGAACCGAGGAAGGTGAACTGCTCGGCCGTGCGGACGTTCTCGTCCAGCGGGGAGGCGAGCGCCCGTTCGGCGTCGCGGGCGGCCTCCTCGACGGTGGCCACCCCCTCGGGGAGGGCGTCCTCGGCCTCCAGGTGGGCGCGGAAGAGGGCGAGCGCGGTGGTGGCGAACCGGGTCTGGACGACCGACTCCTCGTCCGCGAAGTCCAGGACGGCGACCTCGTCGGCGAGGTCCATCACCGGGGTGGCGGGGTCCGCCGTGATCGCGCCCGTGGGCACGGTGCCGCGCAGCCGGGAGAGGACGGCGAGCACCTCGCTGGTGGTGCCGGACCGGGTGATCGCCACGACCCGGTCGTAGCGACGGCCGTGGGGGAACTCGGAGGCCGCGAAGGCGTCGGTCTCGCCGTGGCCGCCGGCCTCGCGCAGTTCGGCGTAGGCCAGGGCCATGAACCAGGAAGTGCCGCAGCCGATCACCGCGACCCGTTCGCCCCGCCGGGGAAGGGCGGCGGTGTGCTGGGGCAGGGTGCGGGCCGCCTGTCGCCAGGTCGCCGGCTGGGAGTCGATCTCCAGGGCGGTGCGGGTGGTGCTCATGCCGGTCTCCTTGCAGAAGTGCTGCGAGTTTTTGAAAGAAGATGCGCGAAGCTCTCGTCATTCAAGCAGAAGCGAGCACATTTCTTCCAGAACTTTCACGCCCCGGCGGCTAGAATCGGACGCTCGCACGACCGGGAGGGAGGGACCCATGTCCAAGCACGAGCGGTGGAACGCGCTCCTCGAACTACTGGCGGCCTCGGGGAAGGTCGAGGTGGAGGAGGCCGCGGCCGCCCTCGACGTCTCGGCGGCCACGATCCGCCGGGACCTCGACGAGCTGGCCGGGCAGCGACTCCTGGCACGGACACGGGGCGGCGCGGTCGCGCACGGCGTGTCGTACGAACTTCCCCTGCGGTACAAGTCGGCGCGCCGCGCACCGGAGAAGAAGCGGATCGCGGAGGCGGCGGCCGGCCTGGTCGCCCCCGGCGAGGTGGTCGGACTCAACGGCGGCACGACGACGACGGAGGTGGCGCGGGCGCTGGCACTGCGATTCGCGAGCGGACGCGACGAGGCCCCGGGATCCGCCGGACCGGCCCTGACCGTGGTCACCAACGCGCTCAACATCGCGGGCGAGCTGGCGGTGCGCCCCCAGATCAAGATCGTCGCCACGGGCGGTGTCGCACGCCCGCAGACCTACGAGCTGGTCGGCCCGCTGGCGGCCGGGGTGCTCGACGAGGTCGTGCTCGACGTGGTGGTCCTCGGCGTCGACGGGATCGGTGCCGAACTGGGCGCGATGGCGCACCACGAGGACGAGGCGAGCATCAGCAGGCTCTTCGTGGAGCGGGCCAGCCGGGTCGTCGTGGTCACCGACTCCTCGAAGCTGGGGCGCCGGGCGTTCGCGCGGATCTGCGGTCTGGAGCGGATCGACGTGCTGGTGACGGACACCGACATCGCCCCGGAGGCGGTCTCCCGGCTCGCCGAGGCCGGGGTGAAGGTCCTCACCGCCTGATCCCGCCGCACCCGCCGGCGCGCGGCGGGGCCGGCACCCGACCCGGAACCCCCGGGCTCCGGGGCCCGGCCCGGCCGCCGCCGCACGTCCGCACGTCCGCACCTCCAGGGGGCCCCTCCCCCGCCCCGCCGCTCCGGCGTCCGGACGGCAGCGTCAGCGGCCGGCGTGCGCGGCCCGCCGGATCGTGGCGTCGAGGAGGGCCACGGCGTCGGCGGCCGTACGGCCGGGGGCGCGGTTCCACGGGCCGATGAGGTCCCGCCATCCCCGCGACCGGAGTTCGGTCATGATCCAGGCGGCGGCCTCGTTCATGGTGTCCGCACCGCCGTAGCCGAGGCGGTGGGCGGCGAGGAGGGCCCCGCAGACGCACCGGGCCCCGCGCCTGTTCCGCAGTTTGTACGGGGCGTTCTGCCAGCCCCACTCCGTCAGGACGAGGCGCGCGTAGCCGAGGTGGACCGAGGGGCGCAGCTCGGCCTGGCCGATGCGGCGCCAGGCGTGCAGGCGGTCCGGCAGCACGGCCCCGAGCCGTCCGGGGAGACGGCGCTCGGCGGGGAGGGGTGCGGGCAGCGCGTCGAGCGCGTCGGCCACGAGCCGGTCCACCGGCACGCTGAGCAGGTCCCGCCAGCTCCGCTCCCGCGACGGAGCGGGCGCGGGCGGTTCCCCCGTCGTCCAGTCGGTGACGATCCGCTGCCAGACGGCGGTCTCGTAGAGGGCGGCCGCCTCGTGGTCGAGGGCGTCGGGGCAGGTCAGGGAGGCAGGGCCGAGCGGGGGGGCGGAGGGGGGCATCGGGGCGGCTCCTGGGTCGGGCCTTCCATCCTCCAGGAGAAATGTCCGCTTTGCCAGTTATGGTGGCACGTGTCATGGAATGCAGATAAAGCAGTAATTCGATGAACGAATGCCCCCTCGGGAACTTTCACCCTCTTTACGCCGAACAAGGGAAACACGGCACATATGGGACATAGCCGTTCGGGTGACGCGACTCACTCCCCGGGTCCCACGATCCGCCGCGCCCCTCCCCGGGCCCTTGCCGCACAAGGAAATTCGGCATCCCCGCCATCCGGTCGATCTTGACCGGGACGAATACGGAGATCCTTTACCGAAGAGCGTCGCATTGATCCTCTTGTTATTCGTCGCATTGCTGGCCTACGGTCACCTCCATTCGAGCGGAACGCCTAATCCTGCCGCCGCTCGGGAACCTTCCCTTTTCACCCGACGGCAGGAGCGGGGGACCCACGAATACGCCGGTCCGGAATCCGGAACGGCTCGGGGTGAAGCCGCGTGCTCGCGGCCGGACATCTCCCGTCCGAACCCGACAGCTCACCCCGCAGGCGCCGGAGAGGAATCCGTCATGCCCGCACACGGCAAGCACCGCCGCCCCCGCCGCATCCACATCTCCCGTGGTATGGCCCTGATCGGTACAGGTGGGGCCGCTCTGACCCTGCCGCTGATCGTGCCCGCCACGGCCGGCGCCACGCCCGCCGCCGGAACGCCGGGCATCGCGGCCACGGTGTTCACCGCCCCCGCCGCACCGGCCGCCGCCACCCCGGCCGCCCCGGCCGCCGCGCGCACCTACACCGTCACGAGCGGTGACTCGCTCTCCCTGATCGCCCGCAAGAAGGGAATTCAGGGGGGCTGGAAGAGCCTTTACCGCGCCAACCGGAGCGTTGTGGGTGACAATCCGTCACTCATTCACCCCGGCCTGGAACTGACGATTCATCGGAATTCCGCGAAGATCGCCCCCGGGCAGGCGGAGACCGCGAGCGGGACCGGGACGAAGGCCGCCCCGAAGGCGAAGAATTCCTCTTCGGCCGAACGGGCGAAGCCTTCCGAGCGCCGCACGGCCACCCCGGCCGTCGCCACCGGCACGGGCGCCTCCGGCGCCGCGGCCGCCCCCGCCGTCGCCCGCGCCGTCCCCGCCCAGGTTCAGGCGGCTGCTGCCACCGGCTACGCCGACAACCTCGACGGCTGGATCCGCGAGTCGCTGGACGTCATGGCCCGGCACGGCATCCCCGGCTCCTACGAGGGAATCCACCGCAACGTCATGCGGGAGTCCTCCGGAAACCCGATGGCCATCAACAACTGGGACATCAACGCCGTCAACGGCACCCCCTCGAAGGGCCTCCTCCAGGTCATCGAGCCGACCTTCCTCGCCTACCACGTGCCGGGCACGGCCATGGACCTGTACGACCCGGTCGCCAACATCACCGCCGCCTGCAACTACGCGGCCGACCGCTACGGCTCCATCGACAACGTCAACGGGGCGTACTGACCCCCCGTGCGCGGAAGTGCCCGGTGAACCAGGAGGCGGCGAGCTCCGCCACCTCCTCCAGGGCACCGGGCTCCTCGAAGAGGTGGGTGGCGCCCTCCACGACGGCCAGCCGGTTCTCGCAGCGCAGCAGGGACCGGGCCCGCCGGTTGAGGTCCAGGACCAGCGGGTCCTCGCCGCCCACCACCAGGAGGGTCGGGGCCCGCACCCGGCCCAGGTGGTCGGCGGCGAGGTCCGGCCGGCCGCCGCGCGAGACGACAGCGCCGACGGGCGACGCGGGGGCCGCCGCCGCCCGCAGCGCGGCCGCCGCTCCCGTACTCGCGCCGAAGTAGCCGATCGGGAACTCCGCGCCGAGCCGTCCGGCCAACCAGTCCGTGGCCCCGGTGAGCCGGCCGGCGAGGAGCGCGGTGTCGAAGACCCGCGCCCGGTCGGCCGACTCGTCCTCGGTGAGCAGGTCGAACAGGAGGGTTCCCAGACCGGCCCCGCCGAGCGCCTCGGCGACGGCCCCGTTCCGCGGGCTGTGGCGGCCGCTGCCGCTGCCGTGGGCGAACAGGACGACGCCGACGGTCCCTTCGGGTACGGCGAGACGACCGGCGAGAGCGGTTCCCCCGACCGGTATCCGCACCTCCGCCTCCCCCGGGGCGGGGGCGCGGACCTCCGCACCCCGGATGCCGTGCCCGTGCGCGGTCCGGCTCCGGTCCAGGCAGGCGAGCACCTCGGCGTCCGGCGTCTGCGGGAAGTCCCGGTAGAACTGGCCGACCGCCCGGAACCCCTCCGGCGCGTGGACGCAGACGGTCTCGTCGGCCTCACCGGCGAAGCGGGCCGTCCAGCCGGCCGGTGCGACCGGGACCGCGAGGACGATCCGGGCCGCGCCCCGCGCGCGGACCACCCGGCAGGCGGCCACGGCCGTGGCTCCGGTGGCCAGCCCGTCGTCGACGACCAGCACCGTCCGGCCGTCCAGGAGCACGGACGGACGGCTGCCCCGGTAGCGGCGGACCCGCTGCTCCAGTTCGGCGAGTTCGCGCTCCTCCACGGCGGCGAGGTCGCGGCCGTCCACGCCGGCCTCGCGGAGCACCCGTTCGTTGAGCACCCGTACGCCGCCCTCGCCGAGCGCGCCCATCGCCACCTCGGACCGCCGCGGCACGCCCAGCTTCCGGACGAGACAGATGTCGAGCGGCGCGTCGAGGGCGGCGGCGACCTCGGCCGCCACCGGCACGCCCCCGCGCGGGAGGCCGAGGACCACGACGTCGTCGCCCTCGAAACGGTCCAGCCGGGCGGCGAGCCGCCGTCCCGCGTCGCCGCGATCGACGAAGAACATGGGGCACCGCCCTTCCGCCCGGGCGGAACGGTCCCCACGGGGATCCGGAAGGAATCCGTTCCGCGCCGCTCGCCCGGACCGGGAAGGGACGGCGGTCCCGTCCCCTTCCGCCCTTCCAGGGTAGGACGCGCGACCCGCCGGGGCCGGGGCACCTCCTTTCGCGAGGCGGAGAGGCGGCGCCGTGACGGTGGGGGACCGGGGGTCGGCGCCCGGGGCGAGGACGCCCGGGGCGGAGACGGCGCGGGGTCCCGTCAGACGGCGAGGAAGGTCTCGATGGCCTCGGCGAGGGCCCGCGGGGCCTCCTCGGGGGCGTAGTGGCCCGCGTCCTCGATGACTTCGAGCCGCGCGTTGGGGTACCAGCGCAGCCAGGTGCCCTCCATCGCCTCCGCTCCGAGCGCGGGGTCGTGCGCGCCGACGACGAGGAGGACGGGCACCGGGTTGTCGCGGACGCGTTCGTGGAAGTCGGCGCGGGACCAGGAGTCCAGGTAGGCGCGGAAGGCCGTCGCGGAGGAACGGTCGAGGGAACGGTCCACGATCGCGCTCAGCCAGGCGTCGTCGTGCCGGCCGCCGGTGGTGTGGTCGACGATCGCGCGCCGGTTGGCCGGTTCCCCGGCCGCACCGGCGAAGAGCTCCCAGGACTCCCCGTCGAGCGGGAACCCGGCGGCGGAGACCGGGGAGACGCCGATGAGCGACCGGACGCGGCCGGGAGCGTCGAGGAGCACCAGCTGGGCGGCCTTGCCGCCCATCGAGTGCCCGATGACGGAGAAGGAGTCCCAGCCGAGGTCGTCGGCGACCGCCAGGGCGTCGGCGGCGACCTCCTCCATCGTGTAGGCGCCCTCGTGGCCGACGGCCTCGCCGTAGCCCCGGCAGTCGAGGAAGGCGTAGGTGCCGAGGGCCCCGTCCAGGTGGGCCCGGAGCGGGTCGAAGCCGGTGCGGTCGCCGAACCAGCCGTGGAGCACGAGGGCCCTCCCGGGGCCTTCGCCGTGTACGTCGTACGGAAGAACCCGGCCCGTCATCGTGCCCCCTGCTCGCGAGGTCGTGCCGTCGTACCGGACGGCGGCGTTCGATGGCCGAGTGTGACGGGACGAACGCCCCGGGTCAACATCCCGCCCGGTGCGAAGCCCCGGAGGGCGGGCGTGACCTCGCCCGGTCCGATCGGGTTGCCCACCCCCCTCCTCGCACCGGAGGACGGGTACGCGCCGGGGCGGCGGCCCGGCACGCGAGGGGCGCGGGCGGACGGCCCCTCGTGCGCGGGCACCGCCTGGGGGGTTCGGACGGCGGGCGGCACCTTCTGGAGGCGTCGCCGCTCCCCGGCGGTCCGGTCCCGCCTACGGGGCCGGGAGAACCGTTTCGGTACGACTGGGAGGGAAGGCGTCCGTCACCCGGTCGGGCCAGTGGCGCTGGTCGGCGGGCGTGCCGCCGGGGAGGCTGGGGCTGCCGTGCCGATCAGGCCGGACCAGTCAGGGCGGCAGCCCGAGGAGGACACGTGCAGCAGGACAAGCAGCCCGAGTACGGCCCCGTGGTCTTCCGCGACCGCTCGGCCGGGTACGCGTTTCTCACCCGTTCCACCGCGACCAGCGACCGGACCATCGAGTGGGACGACGGCAACACGTATCCCGTGATCGACGTCGAGATCTCCTCCGAGAGCCACCCGTTCTACACGGGCAGGGCCCGGACGGTGGACACGGAGGGCAGGATCGCCAGGTTCGAGCGGCGTTTCGGGGAGCGGGGTCCCTCCGGGGACTGAGCCCTCCGGGCGCTCCCGCCGACACGCGCGGCGGGGCGGGGACGCGTGTCCGCGTTCCCGCCCCGGCCGGATGGGCGAGCGGGGGCACGGGGCCCTCCGCTCGGCTCCGGAAGGCGATCAGACCTTCACGACGCCGGATTCGGAGACCTTGATGGTGGCGCTGGTGGCACCGGAACGGGAGCCGAGGCCCTCGATCTTCTTGACCAGGTCCTGGCCCTCGACGACCTCGCCGAAGACGACGTGCTTGCCGTCGAGCCAGTCGGTGACGATCGTGGTGATGAAGAACTGCGAGCCGTTGCTGTTCGGGCCGGCGTTGGCCATCGAGAGCAGGAACGGGCGGTCGTGCTTCAGCTGGAAGTTCTCGTCCGCGAACTTCTCGCCGTAGATGCTCTTGCCGCCGGTGCCGTTGCCCCGGGTGAAGTCGCCGCCCTGGAGCATGAACTGCGGGATGACGCGGTGGAACGGGGAGCCGGCGTAACCGAAGCCGTGCTCACCGGTGGCGAGCTCGCGGAAGTTCCGCGCCGTCTTCGGGACGACGTCGTCGAACAGCTTGAAGACGATGCGTCCCGCGGGCTCGTCGTTGATGGAGATGTCGAAGTACACGTTGTCGCTCATGGGGTCCATCCTGTCATTACTCGCGCGCCGGGCGCGCACGGGCCGCCCCTCCCGTGTCACGGCACGCCGGTGCCCCGCCGCCCGTGGGGCGCGGGGCACCGTTCGCGTCGTCGGACGCCGGGCGGACGGGGCGGGGTCAGAGCAGTCCGCCGGCCTCCGGGGCCGGGAGGGTGCCTTCGGCCCCCTGGACGGTGTCGTGGAGGACGCTCTCGACGCCCCGGTCCTCCTGGAGGAGGCCGGTGGCGCCCCCGAGCGGGCTCTCGACGGCGGCGTTCGCCTGCGGCGGGGGCGTGACGAGGGCGGTGACGACGCCCGCGGCGAGGGAGGCGATGGCGAGCATGCTGCGCTTCTTCATGGCCTGGTCAACTGTGGAGCGGCCGGGAGGGTTACGGGCGTGACCGGATCGGACGCGTGCCGGGGCCGGCCCGGCGCCGTGTCCAGGTGAGCAGCAGCAGGGAGGCCACCGCGGCGAGGGCGCACCAGGTGGAGACGAACTCGGTGGTCCAGAGGAGGGCGCAGACGGCCGCCCCGGCCCCGGTCAGGAGTCCGAGGAGCCGCAGGAGCCGGTCGCGGGCGAGGAGCAGGGCGCCGACGGTGGCGAGGAGGTACGCGGCGAGGACCGGGGGCGCGTACGGCAGGTCGACGGCGTAGCCGAGGGTGTGGCCGCGGATCTCGGCGGTGACGGGGCGGGTGGCGAGCCGGTGGGCGAGGTACCCCGAGGTCGCGAGGCCGAGGACGAGCGGCGCCAGGAGGCGCGACCGGTCGGCGGTGCGGGCCGCGGCCAGGACGCCGGCCGGTACCCAGAGGGGCAGCAGGGGCAGGGCGACGACGGCCCAGGCGAGGGTGGCGGGCCCGGCCCCGCCGCCGCCGTGCCAGACGGCGGCCTCCAGGAGCTGGTGGACGCCGAGGAGCAGGGGCAGGGCGGCGAGCGGCGCGTCCCCGGGACGGCGTACGGAGGCGAGGGAGGCCATGCCCGCGGCGCCGATCCCGAGGCCCGCCCAGAGGTCGGCCGTCGCGCTCCAGCACATGGCGCACTTCTACCGCACGCCGGGCGGCCGCGTACGGCCGCGGCCGGTGCCGCCCGGCGTGCGGTGCGGGGCGCGGCCGGGCCGCGCGGGCGGCCGGGCCGCCGTACCACCGGGGGTCAGCCCTGCTCGGGGCCGTCCTCCAGGTACACGGACGTGCCGGTCGCGCGGGCGCGGTCGACCGCCGCCAGGCGGGTGAATTCCACCGGCTCCATCTCCCGCTCCCACTCGTCGAGGGTGCGCAGGCGGTACTCGCTGTGCTCGTGCGGGTCGAGGACGACGGCGGCGATCTGCTCGTCCGTCAGCTCGCCGCCGTCGAAGACGAAGCCGATGTGGTTGGCGGGCCACTCGTCGCCCCGGTCGGTCGTGAAGTGGGTGACGAGGAGGCGGGGTTCTCCGGTGAAGGCGATCCCGGTCTCCTCGTGGCACTCGCGCACCGCCGTCTCCCAGGGGGTCTCCCCCGGGTCCATGTTGCCGCCGGGCCACTGCCACAGCCCGGCGTGGTAGGTGGAGCGCAGCTGGAAGGGGCGGCCCCGGGTGTCGGTGAAGTAGAGGCAGGCGTACGCCGTCGCTCTCGGCAGGGTCGCGACGTACTCGGCGGGCGGCAGCCAGGTGTGCGTCATGGGCGGCTCTCTCTCGGCGGAGCGGTGGGACGTCCCCATCCAAGCGGCCCGGAGGGGCCCGTCCGGCCGCTCGCGGGCGGATCACCGGATCGTGTGAGCGTGCTCCCGCGCGACCGGGCGGTGCCGGGGCCGGGTCACGCGCCGTTCGGCCGGCGGCGGCGCAGGCGGCGGCCGACGAGGTGTTCGTGGACGAGACGGCCGACGAGGGCGCTCCCGTACACGACGAAGCCGACGCCGACGAGCCAGGACTGGAGGACGAGGACGGTGCCGAACTCGCCGTACGTCACCGTGTTCGAGGCGATGAGGGGGGAGAAGACGATCTGGGAGAAGAGCCGCAGGCCGAGCAGGCCGAGCGCGGTGAGGACGGCCCCGGGGGCGAGCGCGCGCCAGCTGATGCGGCCGCAGAGGAGGAGGCGCTGGGACCACCAGAAGAAGACGAAGGTGCCGGCGAGGTCCCCGAGGGCGACGGCGGCGGTGACGGCGGCGGAGGCGTTCTCGGGGGCGGGGAAGGCGACGAAGAGGAGGAGGGCCGCGACGAGGACGGCGAGCCAGACGACGTGCCGCCACATGGTGTGCCAGCGGGCGGTGGGGAGGTCCCAGACCCGTTCGTACCCGGTCTGCACGGCGGAGCCGAAGGTGACGCCGAAGGCGGCGAGGGCGGCGAGGCCGAAGGCGGTGGTGCGCTGGAGGGCCTGTCCCGGCTGCCCGAAGAGCCGTTCGACCTCTTCCTGGGAGACCTCGGAGACGCCGAGGCCCTGGATGAGCCAGCGGGCGAAGCCCTGGCCGCTGGCGAGGTCGGCCGCCGCGACGACGATGAGGAGGGGGACGAGGGTGAGCAGGCTGAGCGCCGCGAAGCCCATGGCGCGGTGCATGAGCTCCATGGCGCGGCCCCGGTTCCACGCGACGGCGGCGGAGGAGGAGGCGACACGGGCGTGGAGCCGCGGGAACCAGTGGCCGTGTTCGGTGGGGGCACCGTCGTGCGGCGGACCGGGTGTGGGGGGCATGCCACGTGAGGTACCCGGCCGGGCGGCACGGCATCGCGGGATGCGGCCGAACGGGTGGGCGGGGGTGACGGGCGCCCGGGGGGGCGGGGGCGGTCCGGGCCGCCGGGAGGAACGACCCGGCCGGTTGTACGACGGGCGGTCCTTCGAACTAGCGTGGCACCCATGGAACTCTTGGGAGAGATCGCGGCCGACCGCCCCCTGCTGGTCCTCGCCGTCAAGGAGGAGGCGCAGTTCCTCGACACGGAGCTGCCGGTCCTGCTCACCGGCATGGGCAAGGTGAACGCCGCGACCGCCCTGGCGACCGTGCTCGGCCGGGGACCCCGGCCGTCCGGGATCGTGAACCTGGGGACGGCCGGGGCCCTGCGTCCCGGCCTGACCGGGACGCACGTCGTCGGCACCGTGGTGCAGCACGACTTCGACGGCCGGCTGCTCGCGATGCTCACGGGCGAGTCGTACGGGGCGCCGCTGACGCTGCCGGACGGCGGCGACACGGTCCTGGCGACCGGGGACACGTTCATCTCGGACGAGGCCGCCCGTGCCCGGCTCGCGGAGCGTGCGGCCCTCGTCGACATGGAGGGGTACGCCCTCGCGCACGTCGCCGCGACGGCCGGGGTGCCGCTGCGCCTGGTGAAGCACGTCAGCGACGAGGCCGGGGAGGGCGCCGCGCGCACCTGGCGCGATTCGGTCGCCGGGTGCGCGCGGGTGCTGGCCGACTGGGCACGGGCGAACATCCCGTACCGCCCCTGAGGGTCTCCCCGCTCCCGGGGCCCCAAGAGCCCGGCCGGGGGCTTCGCGTACGGACCCGGTGGCGCGGCACGGGGCCCGTCCGTCAGGCCCCGGCCGGCGCCCCGGGCGCGCCCCGGCCGGTGAGCACCGTGTCCCCGCCCGCGCCCGGCCCGGTCCCGGTCACGACTCCTCGCCCTCGACGGCCGGACGGCGGAAAACGGCCGGACCGGCGGGGCGCAGCCCGGCCGGGGTCTCGGGGGAGATCGCGGGACGCCAGGTGGCCGGGTCGATGCGGCCGTTGTAGAGGGGCAGCTCCAGGGGGGTGTCGCCGGGGGCGAAGTGGTCCCAGGGCCAGGAGTCGCCGCCGGTTCCGTGCTTCCTCGCGGCGGGGACGCGGTCGAGGTCGACGACGGCGAGCAGCGTGGTGTCCTCCGTGCCGACGGCGGCGGCCTGGACGTGTCCCTCGGGGTCGACCAGGAGGCTCCGGCCCTCGGCGGTCGGGGCGGCCCCGTTCACGCTGGCCACCCAGATCTGGTTGACGATGGCGTTCGCCCGGTTGACCGGGATCTCCTGCGCGCGGCCGGTCGTGGTGGTCTGCACGAGGTTGAGGACGAGTTCGGCGCCCATCCAGGCGAGGTGCCGGGTGACCTCCGGGTACCAGCTGTCGTAGCAGATCGACAGGCCGATCCTGCCGGTGCCGGGCATGTCGAAGACGACGAACTCCCGGCCCGTGCACATCGGCTCGTAGGGGCGCCAGGTGAAGATCTTCCGGTAGGTCGCGACGAGTTCGCCCCGCGGGTCGTAGACCACGGCCGTGTTGTAGACGTTCCCGTCCTCGTCCCGTTCCAGGACGGTGCCGGGGACGAGCCAGATCCCCAGCTCGCGGGCGAGGCCGGAGAGGGCCTTTCCGCGCGGGCCGTCGAGGGGCTGGGCGTGGGCCGCGTAGTACTCCTCGACGTCCGCGGCGGCTCCCGCCGGGCACAGGTGCAGCTCGGGGTAGACGACCAGCTCCGCCGCGTTGGGCGACTTCATGCGGGCCCGCAGCCCGTCGGCGAACTGGTCGAGGTTCTCCTCGGACGTCTGGACGAGGGCGACACGGAGGTACCTGCTCACGGGGTTCCTGATTCGTCGGGCGGAAGGAAACCGGACCGGAAGAGAGGGATCCGGGTCGGGCGCGGACCACGGAACCCGATGCGAAACACTGTTGTCAATGGTGTTGCCAACTTCTGGTTAACATCCGTTGTAGGGTCGTGGACCGGCGGCACCGGAGCGGCCCCGACCGAGGAGAGCGATGGCGAAGAGGACCGCGACCGGGGACTCCCGGAGCGCCGGGGAGGAAACCGGCGGGCCGCGCCGGCGGCGGGCGCGCAGGAGCCTGCGTCCGGAGGAGGCCGTGGAGGCCGCCTTCCGGGTCGCCGAGCGGGACGGCCCCACCGGCCTCACCATGCGTCGGCTCGCACAGGAGCTCGACGTCGACGTGACCGCGCTCTACCGGCTGTTCCGCGACAAGGACGAACTGCTGATCGCCCTGTGCGAGCGCACCATCGAGCTGGCGCTCGACGAGATCGGCGAGGTGCCCGGGACGGAGTCCTGGCAGGATGCGCTGCGCCGCGTCGCCGAGGTCACGTGGCGGGTCCAGACCCGCTACCCGGCGATCACCACCCTGACCTTCGCCCGTACCACCGGAGGACCCGCCGAGCACCGGATGGTGGAGCTGCTGCTCTCCGGCTTCGCCCGCTCGGGACTCGCTCCCGACCGGGTGGCGCTTTTCTACCGGACCTTCGTCGAGACGGTCCTCGGGCTCTGCGCCGGCTCCGCCGCGCTCCTCACGCTCCCCCCCGAGGACCGCGCCAAGGACGCCGCCACCTGGACCCGGTTCTACACCCGGCTGCCGGCTGCGGACTGTCCGGCGACCCGGGCACACGCCGAAGCGCTGGCCCTGGTCGACGAGAAGGCGGTCTACGACACGGCCGTCGAAGCCGTTCTGACCGCCGCCGAACAGGCGGCCCGCCACCGGGTGGGACCCGGCGGGCACCCGGGGAGCTCCGGGGGCCCGGAGGCGTAGGGCCGGCGGGCCCCGGCCTCCTCGCGGCCGTACGCCGGACCGCCGGACGGGGCCCTCGCCGCCGCCGTGCCCCTCGCGCCCCTCGCCGCCCTCGTCCACGGGCCCCGTCCCCCGGGACCGGGCAGACAGTGCCCGCTCCCCGCCGTGCCGCGGTCCGTTAGACTGGCGGCAGCGAAGGGGAGTAGCCCCGCGAACCGGTCGTCGACACACTGGAACCCCCGGGTTCCCGGTGGCCGGGTCCACGGACGACGTGGACGGGCGAGACCTTCGGCCAGGCATCAACCACGTCCGCGCTTCCGCGGGCGTGGTCCGTCATGCCGGGCCGAGTGGTCCTCCCGTCG
This sequence comes from Streptomyces sp. NPDC001744, assembly GCF_042892575.1. Lineage (NCBI taxonomy): Bacteria > Bacillati > Actinomycetota > Actinomycetes > Kitasatosporales > Streptomycetaceae > Streptomyces > Streptomyces sp. NPDC001744. Next base: position 137,396 of record NZ_JBIAUG010000015.1, on the reverse strand, counting down.
CCCGCCGAGGCGTCGTACGGGGCCCGGGGCCCGGACCGAGCAGAGAGCCCCGGTATGCACCTCGACCCCTTGGCGATCCTCACCGCCTTCGGGCTGATCTTCCTCGCCGAACTTCCCGACAAGACGATGTTCGCGTCCCTCGCCATGGGAACGCGCATGCGTCCCCTGTACGTGTGGATCGGCACCTCCACCGCCTTCCTGGCCCACGTCGCCATCGCCGTCGGCGCCGGCAGCCTGCTCGGGCTGCTCCCGGGGTGGATCGTCGAACTCGTCTCGGCGCTGCTGTTCGGCTTCGGCGCCTTCATGCTGCTGCGCGGCGGGGACGACGACGAGGACGACGACACCGGCGGCCGGACGGTCACCGGCTTCTGGCCCGTCTTCTCGACCGCGTTCACCGCCGTCTTCATCAGCGAGTGGGGCGACCTGACCCAGATCACCACCGCCAACCTGGCCGCCACCAACGGCACCTGGTCCACGGCGCTCGGTTCGCTCGCCGCCCTGATGAGCGTCTCCGCCCTCGCCCTGGTCGCGGGGCGCTTCATCGCGAAGCGCGTCCCCCTCAAGACCGTCCAGCGCGTCGGCGGCGTGTGCATGGCGGGGCTCGCGATCTGGTCCCTGGTCGAGGTCTTCACCGGCTGACGCCTTCCGCCCGGAACGGGCCCGTACGGACTCCGGCCGGGGTCCGTACGGGCCCGTTCGGCGTCCCGGGACCGGGAGGGGGGCGGGGCCCGGCCCCCGGGGAATCCGCCTGCCGCCCGGCCGGGCACGTCCCGCCGGGCGCGCCGGGTCCGGCGGACGCACCCGGCGGCGAGCGCTCCGGAAACGGCGCCGTCCGGACCCTTGAGGAAGAACTGAATCACTGCTTCACTCCTTCCGTGCCCTACCGACGCACCCCCGCCGTCCAGGCCCGGCTCGACGCCCAGCGCGCCTCCGTCGTGGAGGCGGCGCTCGGACTGCTCGCCGAGCGGGGATACGCGGTCTGCACCGTGGCGGCCGTCGCCGCCCGGGCCGGGATCGCCACCGGCAGCGTGTACCGCCACTTCGACGGCAAGGCCGAACTCGCCGTCGAACTCTTCAGGACCGTGGTCCGCCGGGAGGTCGCGGCCGTCTCCGAGGCGGCCGGGCACCCCGCGCACCGCACGGCGGCCGAGCGGGTGGTCGCCGTGGTCGAGACCTTCGCCCGGCGCGCCCTGAAATCGCCGCGCCTCGCCTACGCGCTGCTCGCCGAGCCCGTCGACCCGGCCGTGGACGCGGAACGGCTCGTCTTCCGGCGCGCCTTCCGGGACGTGTTCGCCGCCCGGATCGCGGAGGGCGTCCGCGCGGGTGAGCTGCCGTCCCAGGACCCCGTCCTGACGGCCTCGGCGCTGGTCGGAGCGGGGGCCGAGGCGCTCGTCGGTCCGCTGGCGGAGGGGTCCGTCGGCCCCGGCACCGTACCCGCACTCGTCACCTTCACCCTGCGAGCACTGGGAGCCCCCGATGCCGACCACGCATGAGGTCACCAACCAGGTCCCCCCGCTGACCGGCCACGACGTCTCCGCCGACCCCGCGCTCCTGGAGTCGCTGCGCCGGGAAGGCGCCGGCTGGGCCGAGGCGGAGGTCCGCGCGCTGGGGGCGCGGGCCGGCGGCGCGGAGGCCCAGGAGTGGGGGCGACTCGCCGAGCGCCACTCCCCCGTCCTCCACACCCACGACCGGTACGGCCACCGGATCGACGAGGTCGAGTTCCACCCGTACTGGCACTCCCTGATGGACGTGGCCGTACGGCACGGCCTGGGCGCCGCGCCCTGGCGCGACGAGCGGCCCGGCGCCCACGTGGCGCGCGCGGCCAAGGTGTTCGTGTGGGGGCAGGCCGACGCCGGTCACCTGTGCCCGGTCTCGATGACGTACGCCGCCGTGCCCGCGCTGCGCGTCCAGCCGGACCTCGCCGAGGTGTACGAGCCGCTGCTCACCTCCCCGTCGTACGACTTCGGGCTGCGGGTGCCGACGGAGAAGCGCGGGATCGTCGCCGGGATGTCGATGACCGAGAAGCAGGGCGGCTCGGACGTCCGGGCGAACACGACCCGGGCCGTTCCGGCGGGCGAGCCCGGTCTGTACGCGCTGACCGGCCACAAGTGGTTCACCTCGGCCCCCATGTCCGACGTCTTCCTCACCCTCGCACAGGCGCCCGGCGGTCTCTCCTGCTTCCTGGTGCCGCGCGTCCTGCCGGACGGCACCCGCAACGCGATCCGCCTCCAGCGCCTCAAGGACAAGCTGGGGAACCGGTCGAACGCCTCGTCCGAGGTCGAGTACGAGGGCGCCCTCGGCCGGCTGGTCGGCGAGGAGGGGCGCGGTGTGGCCACCATCATCCGGATGGTCAACATGACGCGGCTCGACTGCGCGATCAGCTCGGCCTCCGGGATGCGCCTCGGGCTCGTGCACGCGGTCCACCACGCCACGCACCGCCGGGCGTTCGGGGCCCGGCTCGTCGACCAGCCGCTGATGCGGAACGTCCTGGCCGACCTGGCCGTGGAGGCGGAGGCGGCCACGCTCGCGGCGCTGCGGCTCGCCGGGGCGGTGGACCGGGCGGCGCGCGGCGACGCGGAGGAGGAGCAGCTGCGGCGGCTCGGCCTCGCGGCCACCAAGTACTGGGTGTGCAAGCGGGCGCCCGCGCACGCGGCCGAGGCCCTGGAGTGCCTGGGTGGCAACGGCTACGTCGAGGACTCCGGACTGCCGAGGCTCTACCGGGAGTCGCCGCTGCCCTCCGTCTGGGAGGGGTCGGGGAACGTGGCCGCGCTCGACGTGCTGAGGGCGATGACCCGTCAGCCGCAGGCGGTGGAGGCGTTCTTCGCGGAGGTCGACCGGGGCGCGGGCGCCGACCGGCGCCTGGACGCGGCGGTCGCCGGGCTCCGCAAGGAGCTCGCGGCGCTCGGCGACCCCGACGCGGCGGCGTACGGCGCGCGACGGCTCGTGGAGCGTCTCGCCCTCGTGTTCCAGGGTTCGCTGCTCGTGCGGCACGGGAACCCGGCGGTGGCGGACGCGTTCTGCGCCTCGCGGCTCGACGGCGACCGGGGCCTGGCCTTCGGCACGCTTCCGGCGGGCCCGGACACGGCGGCGATCATCGCGCGGAGCGGCCCGGGGGCGGACGCCTGAGGAACCGCCCCGTGGGGGGCGGCGCCCGGCGTGCGTCACTCCTGCCGTCGCGGCGGGCGGGCGCACCGTCGCGCCGGTGGCCGACAGCGCCTTCGGACCGCGCGGCGGACGCGTCGGGTACCCCTTCGGGAGCATCCGGCGGGTGGGGAGTCACGCCGAGGGCGCTCCCCGGATCGGGCGGCCCCGGCCCGGGGCCGCCCCGGGGTCCCGACTTGCGTCCCCCTCGTCGCGCGGGAGGCTGGGAACACCCGCCCGCGCCCCGCAGGGAGAGACACGATGCCGGACCTCGCCGCCCTCGCCGACGAACACCTGACCGCGGCCCACGCCGCGCCGCACGGGCGGAGCGCCCATCTGGTGGTGCACGACGGGGTGCTCCGCCAGACCGTCATCGCCCTGACGGCGGGCACGTCCCTGGACGAGCACAACGCGCCGCCCGCCGCGAGCCTCCAGGTGCTGCGGGGCCGGGTGAACCTCACGGCGGCCGGGCGGGCGGAGGAGATGAGGGCGGGAGGGCTCCGCATGATCCCCAAGGAACGGCACGGACTGACCGCCCTGGAGGACGCGGTGGTCCTCCTGACCGCCGTCAACGACTGACGCGCGCCTCCCGTACCGGCCCTCCCCACCGCCCGGAGGACCGGACGCCCTCCCCGTCCCGCGCGTCGCGGGACCGGGAGCGGCCTGCGGGTACCCACCGCCCCGGGTCACCCGGACGGACCAGCGGGCCCGGAGGCGGCGAGGGTCAGCGGGGCGGTTCCGGAAGCTCCTCGCCGGTCTCCAGGAGCGACTTGAGGCTGGAGACCAGCGCGGGCCATCCCTCGGCGACCAGGCGTCCGACGGTCCCGCCGGGTTCCAGGTCGCCGTGGGTGACCGTCAGCCGGACCGTGTCTCCGGACGGTTCGATCGCGAAGGCCACCCGGGACCGGCGCTCCCGGGCGAGGCGTTCGTACGCGTCGGGCCCGAGGCCGACGGCCTCCGCCCAGGCCGGGGTGAAGGCGTGCCAGGTGTACGAGAGGCGGCGGCCGGGCTCGGCCTCCAGGACCACCTGGCCGGGGTCGGCGGTCCTGCGGCCGCCCTCGTCCCAGACCATGGGCGCCCCGGGGGTCCACTCCGCCTCGAAGGCCACGCCCCAGTAGCGGCGGGTCAGATCCGGTTCGGTGAGCGCCTTCCAGAGCTCGTCGGGGGTGGTCCGGATGTAGGTGGTGTAGACGAACGTGTCGTTGTCCATCGCGCTGCCCTCGGATCTGCTCCCCCACGGCTGCCCCCTCCAGCCTAGGCAGGGGCCGGACGGACGTGCCAGTGAAGGGCCCGTCCGGCCCGCGGGACCTTCGCCGGTCCGATGATCCTTCTTCCGTTGAATAGGTGCGGAGGAAACTATTCAACGGACTGCTAGCGTGTCCGGATGTCCCTCAAGCACGCCGTCCTCGCCGCCCTCCTGGAGGGCGAGGCATCCGGATACGACCTGGCCAAGATCTTCGACGTGTCCGTCGCCAACTTCTGGGCCGCCACCCCGCAGCAGCTCTACCGCGAGCTGGAACGGCTCGCCGGGGCCGGTCTGATCACGGCCCGGATGGTGGAGCAGGAACGGCGCCCCAACAAGAGGATGTTCAGCCTGACGGAGTCCGGCAGGCGGGACCTGGCCCTCTACACGTCGGCGCCCCCGCGCCTGAGCGCCGTCCGCGACGAACTGATGGTCCAGGTCCAGGCGTGCGACGGGGGAGACACCGGGGCCGTCCGCGAGTCCGTGGCCCGGCGGATGGAGGTGGCCCGGGAGAAGCTGGGCCGCTACGACCGGCTGCGGGAGCGGATGCTCGACGGCCGGGACGAGGAGGCGTACCTGGGCGGGGCGGAGCGGATCGGGCCGTACCTCACGCTGATGCGCGGGCGGGCCTTCGAGGAGGAGAACCTGCGCTGGTGCGCCCGCGTCCTCGCCGTGCTGGACCGGCGCGCCGCCGCGGGAACCGGAACGGCGGGCAAGGCGGCGACCGGGGACGCGCGGCGGTCCCCCGAGAAGGCGACCGCCGCCCTTACCCTGCGGTAACGTCGCCGACCGGTCACCGGAGGCACCGGTGACGCATCGGGACGGATCGGGGACGGACCTCCATGAACGTCGGTGACCTCGTCGAGGACTTCAGCCTTCCGGACGAGACGGGCACCCCGCGCTCCCTGAGGGGACTGCTGGCCGAGGGCCCCGTCGTCCTCTTCTTCTACCCGGCGGCGCTCACCCCCGGCTGCACCGCCGAGGCATGCCACTTCCGCGACCTGGCGGCCGAGTTCCGGGCCGCCGGCGCGCTGCCCGTCGGCATCAGCTCCGACGGGGTGGAGCGGCAGCGGGAGTTCGCCGGGCGCCACTCCCTCGGCTACCCCCTGCTGTCCGATCCGGACGGCGCCGTACGGGAACGGTTCGGCGTCCGGCGCGGGTTCTCGCTCGCGCCGACCAAGCGGGTCACGTTCGTGATCGGGCAGGACCGGCGGGTGCGGGAGGTCGTACGCAGCGAGCTGCGGACGAGCGCGCACGCGGACCGCGCCCTGGCCGCCCTGCGTCGCGACTGAACCTTGCCCCCCTAATGCGTACATGAAATACCACTTTGATACGGTCGGGCCGTGAGGCTGACGAAGTTCACCGACCTGGCGCTCCGTGCCGTGATGCGCCTGGCGGTCACCCCCGGGGAGGAGTCCGTCACCACCCGCGAGGTGGCGGAGTCGATGGACGTGCCGCACGCCCACATGGCCAAGGTGGTCACCCGGCTCCAGCACCTCGGCGTGATCGAGGCGCGTCGCGGGCGCGGAGGCGGGCTCGTCCTGACGGAGCTGGGCCGGCGCTCGTCGGTCGGGTGGCTGGCCCGGACCCTGGAGGGCGAGGAGGAGGTCGTCGCCTGCGAGGGCGATCCGCCGTGCCCGCTCCGGACCGCGTGCCGGCTGCGGGGGAAGCTCCGCGAGGCCCAGGAGGCGTTCTACCGCGTGCTCGACCCGCTGACCGTGGCGGAACTCGTGTCCTCGCCGACCGGTCCGCTGCTCCTCTCCCTCACCCCGCGCCCCCCTTCCTGATCGCACCCCTCGGGGACGCCCTCCCCTCCACCCTTAAACAGGTAGATGATCTACCAGATTGCGAGTTCTCATGCTGTCCGAGCAGGCCGTGCCGGTCGTCCGCGCCACCCTTCCCGCCGTCGGCGGCGCCCTGGACGAGATCACCGAGCGTTTCTACGGGCGCCTCTTCGCCGCCCACCCCGAGCTCCTGCGCGACCTGTTCAACCGGGGCAACCAGGCGAACGGCGAGCAGCGCAAGGCGCTCGCCGGCTCCATAGCCGCCTTCGCCGTCGCCCTGCTCGAGCACCCGGACCGGCGGCCCGACGCGATGCTGTCCCGGATCGCCCACAAGCACGCCTCGCTCGGGGTCACCTCCGAGCAGTACAAGATCGTGCACGAGCACCTCTTCGCCGCGATCGTGGAGGTCCTCGGCGCCGCGGTGACGCCCGACGTCGCCCGCGCCTGGGACGAGGTGTACTGGCTGATGGCCAACGCGCTCGTCGCCGTGGAGGCCCGGCTGTACCAGGAGTCCGGTGTCGCCGAGGGCCGGGTCTGGCGGACGATGGAGATCGCCGAGCGGCGGGAGGAGACGGCCGACACCGTCTCGTTCACGCTGCGCCACGCCGACGGGAGCCCCGCGACCGCGTTCCGGCCGGGCCAGTACGTGAGCGTCCGGGTCGCCCTGCCCGACGGCGCCCGGCAGATCCGCCAGTACAGCCTCTCCTCCGCCCCCGGGCGTCCGCAGTGGCGGATCACCGTGAAGCGGGCCGACGGCGACCCGGCGGGCGAGGTCTCGTCCTGGCTGCACGCCCACGCGCGCGCGGGGGACGCCGTGGAGGTCTCGGCACCGTTCGGCGACCTGGTCCTGCCCGGGGGCGACGGCCCGCTGCTGCTCGCCTCCGCCGGAATCGGCAGCACCCCGATGCTGGCGATGCTCGACCACCTCGTGAGCACCGGGTCGACCCGCCCCGTCACGGTCGTGCACGCCGACCGCGCCCCCGGGCACCACGCGCACGCCGCCGAACTGCGACGCCTCGTGGACGCCCTGCCGCAGGGGACGCTGCACCTCTGGTACGAGGAGCCGGGCGACTCCGGGGCCCGGCCGGGGCGCGCGGACGTCACGACGCTCGACCTGCCGGAGGGCGTGACCGCCTACCTCTGCGGGCCGCTGCCCTTCCTCCGCGCGGTGCGCGGCGATCTCCTCGGCCTGGGCGTCCCCGCCGCCGACGTCCACTACGAGGTGTTCGGGCCCGACCTGTGGCTGGATGCCGAGGGCTGATCCGCACCGGCGGCTTCCCTTCGATCCAAAGAAGCATGGCGCTGTTGTTGCGGATACTGCATAGTGATGTGCCATGTCGGCCTCGCATTCAGCGGGTCCGCGACGAGCAGACGGAAGCGACGGAGACGATGGGTGCGTTCGGGTCAGCAGGGGGCGTCCGGGGTGCCGGGCAGCCGGTGCGCGGAATCGCGCTCGACATCGGCAGCTCCCGGACCCGTGCCTGGACACCCGGAGCCGGGGTCTACGCGGACGTGCCGAGCGGGCCGGTGCGGCGCGGTCGCGTGACCGACACGGATTCGCAGCTCCACCTGCTGCGGCGCCTGACGGCCGCGGCCCCGGGCCACGGGCACGACACCGTGGTGATGCTGACCCACCCGGTGCTCGTCGGCCGGGAGGAGCGGGAGGCCGTGAAGCGGGTGGTGGACGGTCTCGGCGCGGTCCGGGTCTTCGCCGTGGACAGCGCCCGCGCCGCGGCGGCCTACGCGGCCCCGGCCGGCGAGGGGCCGCTGCTGGTGGTCGATCTCGGCGCGCAGCTGACCGAGGTCACGCTCGTGGTGGACGGCCTCGTCCAGGACGCGCGGCTCGCCGAGACAGGCGTCGACGACCTCCCGGAGACGGGAAGCGCCCCGGACGCGGTCGCCGGAACGGCCACCGACATGGTGAGCGACCTGTGGCGGCACGACCGCACCGGTGCCGTCCGCGGGGCGTTGCGCCGGGGGGTCCTGGTGACCGGCGGCGGAGCCTTCCGCCTCGACGTGACCGCCCGGCTGGCCCACCTCCTGCGGGCCCGCCTCCGTCTGGCGAACGATCCGTCGACCAGCGTCGTCCGGGGGGCGGGGCTGATGCTCGCCTCCGCCCTCCGCCACCCGACCGCCGCTCCCGCCCGGGTCTGACGCCGGGCGGGTCCGACGCCGGGCGAAAAACGGGCCGGGAACGACAGAGCCCCGGTTGGACGGGGGGTTCCAACCGGGGCCGTTCGCCGTGACGGACGAAGGGCGGTCGCCTCCGGCGGGGGGACCTGGGGGACCGGGCCCCTTCGCCGTCACACAGAGGACAACGACGGGTCCCTCCCGAATGTTCCGAGAGTTCCCCCGTGGGGCATGTGAGGCACCTCACCCGTTTTCGGCGGACCTTGTCAGTCCTTCTCGGGACGGTAGACGGTGCCCGGCTCGGCCTTCCCCGGAGCGAGGAGTTCCGGCACCGTCACGAAGGTGAAGCCCCGCCGCTTGAGCTCGTCGACGATCGGGGGGACCGCCGGGACCGTGCCGTCGTAGATGTCGTGGAGCAGGATGATCCCGTCGCCGTGCGCCTGTTCGAGCACGCGCTTCTCTATGAGGGCCGAGTCGGTGGTGGAGTAGTCCTTGGCCGTGATGCTCCACAGGATCTGGGCGAGGCCGAGTTCCCGGCTGACGTCGGACACCGTGTCGTCGGTGCGGCCCTGGGGCGGGCGCATCAGGGTGGGCTTCCGGCCGGTGATCTTCTCGACGGCGTCCTGGGTGCGCGACAGCTCCTCGCGGACCTCGGCGGCGTCGAGGTCCGTCAGGATCCGGTGCGTCCAGGTGTGGTTGGCGACCTCGTGGCCCTCGTCGGCGATGCGCTTGACCACCTGGGGGTAGCGGTCGACGTGCTTGCTGCCGAGCAGGAAGAAGGTGGCGGGAACCCCCTTCTCCTTGAGGACGTCGAGGAGCCTGGGGGTGTCCTTGCCCGGCCCCGCGTCGAAGGTCAGCGCGATGCACTTGGCCCTGGCGCAGTCGGTGCGGCGGGCCGGGCCGCCCGCCTTGCCGTCCGTTCCGGCCTCCTCCCGCGCCTCCTGCGGGGTGAGGGGATCGACTCCGCAGCCGCTCAGCGTCACCATCAGTGACGCGGCGGCGAGCAGGGCGACGACCGCTCCCCCACGTCGGCGCGGCCTGGATCGGAACATGCTGGAACCCGCTTTCCCCGGTGACGTCTTCGACAGGGCCGCCATCGCCTGGTCAGAGCGGGACGCGCGGCCGAACACGCACTCTACACAGGGTGTATAGCGGGACGGGGCGCGGGGTCACCGGCCGCGCGCGGGCGCGCGGGCGCGCGGGCGCACTCCGAGCGGTTACGAGAACGGTCGGAAGGGGTGCGGGAGCACTTCGAGGGGCCGCGGGAGCGGTTCGAAGGGCTGCGGGAGCACTTCGAGGGGCCGCGGGGTTCGAGGGGCCACCGGCCGGGGGCCGCTCGCCGGGTGCGGGCACGCGAGGGCCCGGGGCGTCCGGCCGCGCCCCCGGGCGGCCCCGGCATCCGCCCGCCGGCCTCAGCGGGAGGCGAGCAGCAGGCGCGCCTCGGTCTCCTGGTCGCCGGAGACGGCGCGCAGGGACCGGACCTCGAAACCTGTGGCCAGCGTCTTCTCCACCTCGCCGACGGCGCGGTAGCCGCCGGTGAGCGTGACGCCGACCGGGGCGGACAGACGGGCGGGGCGCACGTCCCGGTGCGGCCCTCCGGCCGTGTCGAAGGTGGCCGTCCAGACCGTGGGGGCCGGGGCCGTCTCCGCCGACGAGTCCGGTGCCGCCATGTCCTCCAGCCGGTAGACCCCGTCGAGGACCCCGAAGACGGCCCGGGCATCCTCCCGGTCGCAGTCGCTCAGCTGGACGGTGACGTCGGTGTCGATGTGCAGGTCGTACACGTCGCTCATCTCCTCGTGGTCCGCCGGTCACGCGTGGCGCCGCCCGCTCCTCGCGCCGGGCACCCGTGACGCCACTCCTCCAGCATCCCTCCCGGGGCGCCGCACCGCGAGGGCCGCCGCCACGTCCTCGGTGGCGGCCGGTCGCCCCTCCTCTCCGGCCCCGCCGTCCTCGCACGCCGGTGGCCCGGCGCCCCGTCCCGCAGGGGAACGGGACCGCTCTCAGGGCCACTCCGCCGGACGCCTCCGCCGCCGGGTGCGTGCCGCGCGCCCCGGCCTCCCCCGCCGGAACCGGTCGAGGAGTCGGGTGCGGGCCGGACGGGAGGGCGGACGGCCGGGCCTCGCCATCGGCCGCCCGGACGGCTCCGGAACCGAGGCTTCCGGGCCCGGGGCTTCCGGGGCCGTCCGGACGGAGGCGTCCGGGACCGGGAACACCGGGGCCGCCGGGGCGACAGCCATCGGGAATTCCGGCAACGGGCCCGGGGGCCGCTGCGGTACCGGACCCACGGGCGGCACCGGCGGCGCCGACAGCGCTCGCGGTCCGCCCCGCACCGCCACCGGCAGGGCCCACGGGTCCGCCGCCCCGGGTCGCGCGGCAGGCCCCGCCCCCGGCGGGGCGGCGGGCGGGGCGCCGGTCCAGGCGGAGGACACCGGGCCGGTCCCCCCTCCGGCCGGGAGCGGCGGCGCGGTCACGCCCTCCCCCGGATGCGGGGCCGGATACGCGGCCCGCGCCTCGTCGAGGGCGAGCGCCAGGTTCAACCGGTGCCAGAGGATCTCGTCCGGATCGTCCGCCCGCATCAGCCGCTCGGCGATCTCGCGCGCCGCCGCGGACACCGGCAGCCCGGTCGGCGGGGGCGGGCGCAGCCGGTCGAGGTGGGCGCGCTCGTACGGATCGTCCACGATCTCGGCCACCTGGACCGGGTCGAGCAGGGAGGCGACGGCGGAGGCCCGCGTCCACGGCTCGCCGGTGGCGCGCAGCAGCAGGGCGAGCCGTCGCGCACGCCAGTTCCTCGGCCGCAGGTCCTCGTGCGCGGCCAGGCGCTCCCTCAGGTCCGGCGGCAGCCGCCCCGCGAGGAGCGCCGGACACCTCCGGCCGAACTCGGCCACTTCCTCCGCCGGATACGTCCACACCACCGCCCGATAGCGGTTCAGCGAGAACCGCACCGGGCTGAGGTGCCCCGTCCGGGCCAGTCCGGTGAACCGGCCCGGGGCGATCCCGAGCAGCGCAGCGGCCTCCCCCGTACCGACCGCGCGCACCCGGTCGCGCAGCCCCGCGGGGAAGTCCGGCGCGGCTCTGAGACGGTCGAGCTCGCGCCGCTCGACACGCCATCGCCCGCCCCCGCCGGCCGGCACCGTCCTCACCAGTCCGAGCTGGACGCCGAGCCCGAGTTCGTCGCGCCCCAGCTCCAGCTCCCGCGCGGCCCGCGCCGGCGTCACCGTGTGGGCCCGGTCGCCCACCGCCCCGCCGTCCACCACCCCGTCGCCCGCCGCCCCGCCGTGACCGTCCGCCGTCATCCCGCGGCCCTCCCCGTACGTCCGTACTCTCTCCGTGTCGCGAACCCGCACGTCCCGCGTGGCCCGCCGAACAGAAAGTAACGCAGAGTGACGAACCGTGGGCGCCCTGTGGACAACCGCCTGTGGACAACCGGGGCGGAGGTCAGAACAGGCCGTCGCCCGGGTACCCGGACTGACGCGCCGCCACGGCGAGGTGTTCGCCGACTCGGTTGACCAGGAGCGTCATCTCGTACGCCACCTGACCGACGTCGGCCTCCGCCGCGCTCAGGACGCACAGGCAGCTGCCCTCGCCCGCCGCCGTCACGAAGAGCAGCGCCTCGTCGAACTCCACCATCGTCTGCCGCGCCCGGCCCGCGCCGAAGTGCCGGCCCGAGCCCCGGGCGAGACTGTGCAGGCCCGAGGAGACGGCGGCCAGGTGCTCGGCGTCCTCGCGCGCCAGCCCGCTGCTCGCGCCCGTCACCAGACCGTCGTTCGAGAGCACCAGCGCGTGCCGTATGTGTCCGACCCGCCGGGTCAGGTCGTCCAGGAGCCAGTCCAGTCCCTTGTCCAACGCCATCGGTGGTCCTCCCCCTAGGTGGTGCGCCCCCGCCGACCGGGTTCCCGTGCTCCCCGTGTCACCGAGGCCCGCGTGTCGCCGCAAGCCTTACGCACTGTCGTGGACAGGGCAAGCACTGCATCACATCCGCGCGTGCCGCAGGATGGGGAACATGACGAAGATGACCGAGGAACAGTGGCGGGCCTTCGTGTCCGCGGGGACCCGCACCGGCAAGCTCGCGACCGTGCGCGACGACGGCAGTCCCCATGTCGTACCGGTCTGGTTCGTGCTCGACGGCGACGACCTCGTGTTCAACACCGGCAGGGGCACGGTGAAGGGCCGCAACCTCGCCCGCGACGGACGGGTGGCCCTGTGCGTCGATGACGACACCCCGCCCTTCTCCTTCGTCTCCCTGTTCGGGCGCGCCGAACTCAGCGAGGACACCGAGGAGTTGCGTCACTGGGCCACCCGCATCGGCGCCCGCTACATGGGGGAGGAGCGGGCGGAGGAGTTCGGCGAGCGCAACGCCGTCCCCGGTGAACTCGTGGTCCGGGTGCGGATCGAGAAGGTGATCGCCGAGGCCGGTCTCGCCGACTGAGCCCCGGCCGGCCCCCGCCCTCACGGGCGACGAGCACGCGCTCCCCCGCCCCCGGATGCGGAACCATGGACGCATGAGCGACGACCCCATGCGCGTCCGGGAGTTCTTCGGCGTCCGCGCCGCCGACTGGGACGGCAGGTTCCCCGACGACGGTCCCGCGTACGCCGCCGCCGTGGCCGAGCTGGGACTGCGTCCGGGCGACGCGGTCCTCGACGCGGGCTGCGGAACCGGCCGCGCGCTCCCGGCGCTCCGGGCCGCCGTGGGTCCCTCCCGCACCGTCGTCGGGGCGGACCTCACTCCCGAGATGCTCGAACAGGCCCTGGGAGCCGGGCGCGGCGGCGAAGGCGGTGGAGCGCTGCTGCTCGCGGACGTGGGCCGGTTGCCCCTGCGCGGGGGCGCGCTCGACGCCGTCTTCGCCGCGGGGCTCGTCTCGCACCTCGCGGACGCCGCCGCCGGCCTGCGGGAACTCGCCCGCGTCGTGCGGCCCGGCGGCCGGCTCGCCCTGTTCCACCCGGTCGGACGAGCCGCCCTCGCGGCACGGCACGGTCGCCGGCCGACGTCCGACGACGTGCGCGCCGAACCCCGGCTGCGGGCCCTGCTCACCGGGTCCGGCTGGCGTCCGGCCGGTTACACCGACGAGGACACGCGCTTCCTGGCCCTGGCCGTCCGCGAGGACCGGACCGGCGGCGGCGTCCGGACGGCCCCCGCGTGACGGACCGGCTCCGAAGCGGGCGGCGGGCCCGGAGACGGTGCCGGGTCCCGGCGCGTACGAGGACCCCGATGCGCGTCGGGCCCTCGACGCGCGGGTTACTCACTGGTTAAGGTGCGCCGACGACCGGATGGGGAGGCTGCCGTGGCCGGGACGGACCCGATCGCCGAGACCGACGCCGACGCGCTGTTCGTGCTGACCGCCGCGCTGCTGACGCCCGCGAGCTTCCCCTGCGTGCTCGGCGACGACTACCCGGCGGCCTGCGCGGCCCTGGGGCTGGGGCCCCGCCCGGAGGGGTACGGCCTCGTCTTCGGCCAGGACGGCCGCGGGGCGCGGTGGACGGTGGTCGTCGACGACGTGGCGCTGGTCGCCGTGGCCATCTCCTCCTGGGACTGCGGCATGGCCTACGACCTGTCCCCGGACGAGCGTTCGGTGGTCACCGGGCTCCCGGGCTGGCCGCTGGCCCTGGCGACCTCCGTCCCGGGCATCCCGGCGCCGCACGACCCGGAGCCGGAGGAGGACGATCCCGCTCCCCTGGTCCCGCCGTCGGGCGACGTGTGGGGCCCGGCCCAGCGCCGTCTGGGCGCCGACGAGGTGGCGCTCCACTGGGCCGCCTGGCGGTCCCGGATGAACGACGACGGCACGTACGCGGAGGACAGCCCCTCGGACGTAGGGGACGCCACGGACACAGGAGACGCCAGGGACACGGCGGCCGCAGCGACCGGGGGCGACCCCTACGACGGGGTGCGCAAGGCCCTGGACGAGCTGCGCGGCTATCTGGAGGAGCCGCCGCCGGTGGGACGGGTGCGGACGGTCTCCGGCACGACGGGCGACGGGCGGTTGCTGCGCGCGGACGGTCCCGGCTGGTCGCTCGTGGCCGGGGTCGGCGACATGGCGTTCGTCCTCCTCGACGAGGCGCCGCGCACGGTGCTGCCGGTGGCACGGGGGCCGAGGCTCCCCGCGCTCCTCGAAGCCCTCGACGCGATGGCCGTGCGCCCGTCCTGAGGACGGCCGTACGCCCGCCACCGGGATCGCCGTACGCCCGCCCCGAAGGCGTCCCGGGGCCCGGCCCGGCCGCCGGGACGGCGTCCCTCACGTCAGGGCGTGCCCGTACGCGGCGACCGGACCGTCGAGTTCCGGATCGCCGAACTCCGCGCGCAGCGCGCCGAACGCCGCCACCTTGTCCGGACCGAACCGGCTCACGGACACCGCGTAGGTGTCCGGGGTCAGGAACCTCGGCGGCGTGCTCTTGCTGTGGAACTTGTCCGCGTACATGACCAGGCGTTCCTCCGGGGTGACCGCCACGTAGTCGGCGGGCGGCAGCGGCAGCCCCTGGGCCAGGACGTCCTCCCGGGTGAGCCCGACCCCCGTGTGGTGCGAACAGAACCGGCACACCGCCTCCGGCAGTCCTTCGGCCGCCAGGATCTCGTGCCCCAGGAGCCCGTGCCGGATGTAGTTCCGGCCGTCGAGGCGTCCTCCGGTGTCGTAGAGGCGGTAGACCCCGATGTCGTGCAGCAGGCACCCCGCGCGCACGAGTTCGGGGTCCACGCCGCCGTCCAGGCGCGACATCAGGCTCTCGGCGATCCGCCACACGATCTCGCAGTGCGTGAAGACGCGGTGGAACGCCGCCTCGTGCGGAGCGTGCTTCCTGTGCAACGCGCGTATCTCGTCGACCGAGGGAATGTCCATCCCCGCAGCGTAGTGAGTCGGGGACCCGCATCCGGGGCGCGCCCCACAGGACGGGGGCCCGTGGTGTGGTCCCGGACCATGGTCCGGCGGGGGGCGCGCGCCGCAGGATGTGCCGCCGCACCCCTTTCCGCCGTCCCACCGGAGGTCCGTCATGCGCCTGTTCCCGGGCGTCTCCCTGCTCACCGCGCTCCTGGCCGGGGCCACCCTCCTCACCCCCGCGAGCTCCGCCGGGGCGGAGGCCGTCGCGCACTGCGCCCGCCAGGACCGGGTCCACGTGCCGGGCGCCGCGTACCAACGGTCCGCCTGTCTGGGCGACCTGACGACGGCGGGGCTCGCCGGCACGCCGTACACCGACATGGCGGACCAGGCCGGGCTCGCCGCGAAGGGGACCCGCAACCCCTCGGGGGTGCCGGGCGTCCAGATCGACGGCTACTTCCCCGACGACTCCCGGCTCAACGCCACGCACGGCTGGGCCCACGACGCGCAGTTCGTCGTCCGGCTGCCCGACCACTGGAACGGCGGGCTCGTCGTCACCGGCGCCCCCGGCACCCGTCGCCAGTACTCCACGGACGCCCTCGTCTCGGACCGGGTGCTCGCCCGGGGCTTCGCCTACGCCGCCACCGACAAGGGCAACACCGGCCCGGACTTCTTCACCGACGGGCGGAAGCCGGGCGACGCGGTGGCCGAGTGGAACCGCCGGGTGACCGAGCTGACGGTCGCCGCCCAACAGGCCGTACGGCAGCGGTACGGCCGCCGTCCGGCGCGCACGTACATGACCGGCATCTCGAACGCCGGCTACCTGACGCGCTGGCAACTGGAGAACCGGCCCGAGCTGTACGACGGCGGAGTCGACTGGGAGGGCGTGCTGTGGACCGCGCACGGCCCCAACCTCCTGACGAGCCTGCCCGTCACCGTGGCCCGCTCCCTGGGCCGGGCCACGGACGAGGACCTGATCGGGGCCGGTTTCGCACCGGACTCGCGCTTCCTCTGGCCGTACCACGAGCAGGTGTACTGGGGGCTGACGCAGAAGATCTTCCGGGCCGAGTTCGACCCCTCGTACGATCCGGCCTGCCCCGGCTCCACCGCGGGCGGGACCGCGCGGGAGATCTTCGCGCCGTGCGCCTCGGACGCCTCGTACGACTACGCCTCCCGGCCCGCGTCCGTCCACCGCGCCGTCGCGAGGGTCGCGCTCACCGGGCGGATCGGCAAGCCCCTGATCACCCTCCACGGCGACCTGGACGCCCTGCTGCCCCTCGCGACGGATTCCGACGTCTACGCGCGGATGGTCGACGCGCGGGGCCGGGACCGGCTGCACCGCTTCTACACGGTGCGGGGCGGGACGCACGCCGACGGCCTGTACGACACCCACCCGGACCGGCTGCGGCCGATCCTGCCGTGCTACCGGTCGGCGTTCGACGCCCTGACGCGCTGGGTCGAGGAGGGCGTGGTTCCGCCGCCGGACCGTACGATCGCACGGCCGGCGGACGGTGACGTGGTCAACTCCTGCGCCCTGGAGCGCTGACGCCGCCGGGCGTCAGACCCGCTCCAGCGGGCGGTGCGGTCCCTCCGGCAGCTCGACCCCGATCGGGTCGCCGGGCCGCACCTCCCCGCCGGTCAGCACGATGCCCATGATCCCCGCCCTGCGCACGATCCCGCCGTTCTCGTCGCGGCCGACCAGCCGCTTGAGCAGGCCGTGCCGGAAGGCGTCGATCTGGGCGCAGGGGTTGCGCAGGCCGGTGACCTCGACCACGGCCTCGGCGCCGAGGCGCAGGAGGGTGCCGGTGGGCAGGCCCAGGAGGTCGATCCCCCGGGTCGTGACGTTCTCGCCGAGGGCGCCGGGGGCGACCTCGAAACCGGCCTCCGCGACCTCGTCGAGGAGTTCGGCGTGGATGAGGTGGACCTGGCGCAGATTGGGCCGGGTCGGGTCCTGCGCGATACGGGACCGGTGCTTCACCGTCACGCCCGCGTGGACGTCGCCCTCCACGCCGAGTCCGGCGAGGAGGGTGATCTCGTCCCTGTTGGGCTTGGTGAACGCGTACGTGCCGTTGCTGCTGACCGCGGTGACGGTACCGCTGCTCATCACGGGGACTCCCCTTCCCTGCGACCCGGGGACCGGCGGACCGGCCCCGCGAGTCGGTGATCACTTCACGTGTGGACGCGTCCGACCCTACTCGGCGGCCCCGGAGCGCAGGGGTGCGCCCACCTCGCGCAGATGACCGAGGGCCTGGCGGTACGAGTCCACGAAGCCGGTCTCCGTGTACGGCACGCCCAGGGCGGCGCAGTGGGCCCGGACGGCGGGCCGGGCGAGCGGGAGGTTCGGCCGCGGCATGCTCGGGAAGAGGTGGTGCTCGACCTGGTGGTTGAGCCCGCCGAGGAACCAGTCGGTCAGGGCGCCGCCGCGGATGTTGCGCGAGGTGAGCACCTGGCGGCGCAGATGGCCCCAGCTGTCGCCGTCCGCGTGCTCGTCCGGCCGCTCCATGCCCTTGTGGTTGGGGGCGAAGGCCATGCCGAGGTGGACGCCGAGGAGCATCTGGTGGAGCAGGGCGAAGACCAGGGCCTGGAGCGGGGTGAGGAGGGCGAGGAGGAGGGTCGCGTACCCGGCGAAGTGGGCGAGGAGCAGTCCGCCTTCGACGAGCCGTTCGCGCCGGGTGCGGCAGGGGCCGTCCTGCGCGAGGAGCGCCCGGACCCCGTACACCTTGAGCGCGATGCCCTCCAGGCTCGTCAGCGGGAAGAAGAGCGCGGCCTGGTGGCGGGTGAGGAAGCCGCGCAGGCCCGTCCGGCCCGCCGCCTGGTGCTCGGCGAAGACGAGGACGTCGGCCGCGACGTCCGGGTCCTTGTCGAGGTGGTTGGGGTGCGCGTGGTGGCGGTTGTGCTTGTCGTTCCACCATTCCCTGCTCATGCCGAGGAGGAGGTTGGCGTGGACGAGCTGGATGATCCGGCTCGTCCTGCGGTCGGCGGTGATCTGGGCGTGTCCGGCGTCGTGGCCGACGAAGGCGGCGCGGGCGGAGAGCAGCGCGAGGGGGACGGCGAGCGGAAGGGCCCACCAGGAGGGGCCGACGAGGGCGAGCCCGGCCACCACGGCGGCCAGGGCGAGGAGGTTGAGGGCGATGCGGCGGGCGTACCAGCCGGGGCGGTGTTCGAGGAGGCCCTGCTCCCTGACCGACCGCAGGAGCGGCGCGAAGTCGCTGCCGCCCCTGTGGCGGGCGGGCGCGGCGGGGGGCGCGGCGGCCGGCGGGAGGACGGTGGCCTGGGACATGGCGGCTCCGGTTTCTTCGGGGCGGTGTGCGCGGACGGGAGGCGGAAGGGGGGCCGGTGGGCGCCTGTCAGGAGGGAGGGGCCGGGAAGCCCGGCCGGGTGGGGCCCTTGTCGGGAGGGAGGGGCTGGAGACCGGCCCGTGGGTGCCTGTGAAGAACGTACGGACCCGCTCCCGTCCGGGGCCATGGCGGCACCACCCGCCCGCGGCGGGGGGCGCGCCGGGGGGCCGGGGTGGGGAGGACCCCCCTCCCGGGCGGGGGGCGCGGGTGTGGCGCGGAACACTGCGGACCGGTGCGCTCCGACGGGGTTCGTGGAGTATCCTCGGCCGTTCGAACCCCCAGTAGTCAAATTTGAGGAATGCGTTGTCGCTGTCGCACGGACCCGATGATTCGGCTCGCGAACCCGTCCAGGAACCCGCCCCCGCGACCTCACCCGAAGCCCTTCGCCGCCTCCCCCGGCACTCCGCCGTCTTCCTCCCCGCCGACCCGCCCCGCGCCGGGCGGATCGCCTTCTGGTCGCCCGGCGGCGATCCGTTGCCCGACCCCTCCGGCACCCCGGCGTCCGGTGCCGGGATCACGGTCGTGGACGGCGACACCCTCCGGCCCGTGACCGTCCCCGCCCTCACCCTCTCCGTGGGGGACGCCCTGCCGCTGCTCGCCCGCGCCCGGTTCGCGGACGCCGCCTCCCCCGCCACCGCCTTCTGGGGCGCCGCCGCGCTGCTCGCCCTCGACCTGGTGGCGCGCGGCCTGCTCCTGCCCGGCCTCACGCCCGGCGACCACGACGCGTGGCGGGCGGGACCGCTCGGCCCCGGAGAGCTGGCGGACCTGCGCACGCTCGCCGCGTCGATGCCGCCCGCGGCCCACGCCGTGCCCCTTCCCCCTCCCTTTCCCTCCCCTTCCGTCCGCCCCGGCGCCCCGGCCCCTTCCGGCGAGCCGCTGCTGCCCGAACCCGAGGCGCTGCTCCGGGCCTTCGCCGACGCCGTGGCGGACACCCTGCCCCGTTCCCCGGCGGCACCGCTCGCGGCCGGCGGCTCCGCCTTCGCGGCCCGCGAGCCCCGGCCCGCCCCCGAACAACGGGCGTGGACGGCCGACGTGGCGGCCGTCCACGACGCGGGCGTCCGGCTGTCGCTCCGGATCGAACTGCCCGGCTTCACCGCCGAATCGCGGGAGGCGCCCGCCTTCCGGGCGGTGCTCCGGCTGCGCGGTGCCGCCGATCCGGACCTGGTCGCGGACGCGGCCGAGGTGTGGTCGGGCTCCGGACCGGCCGGAGCCGCGTTCGGCCCCCGGGCCCCCATGGACGCCCTGCTCGCCCTGCGGCGCGCCGCCCGCGTCTGGCCCCCGCTCTCCCCGCTCCTGTCGGCCGCCGTGCCGGACGCCGTCGAACTCGCCGACGAGGAGGTCGCGGAGCTCCTGGGCCCGGCGGCCGACGCCCTCGCGGCGCTGGGCGTCCGGATCCACTGGCCGCGTGAACTCACCGACCGGCTGACCGCCCGGGCCGTGATCGGACCGGCGGACGGGGACGCGCCCGGAACGGCGGGCGCGGCGCGGGCCCCCCACGCGCACGACCCGCACGACCCGTACGGCCCCGACGCCGCCACCGGCGGCTCCACGGGGTCCTCCGCCGGGCCCTCCCTCCTCGGTGCCGACTCCCTGCTCGCCTTCAACTGGCGCTTCGCCGTCGGCGACCACGAGCTGACCCGGACCGAACTCGACCGGCTCGCCGAAGCGGGTCGCCCCCTCGTACGGCTGCGCGACCGGTGGGTCCTGGTCGATCCCGCCGAGGTCCGCCGCGCGAGGACCCACCAGGACCGCGAGGTCACGCCCGTGGAGGCGCTCTCGGCCGTCCTCACCGGCACGACCGAGGTCGACGGACGGCCCGTCGAGGTGGCGGCGACGGGGTGGCTGGAGCGGCTGCGGGAACGGCTCGCCGAGCCCGAGGGCGGGCGGCCCGAAGTGCCGCAGCCCGCCGCGCTCGCCGCGACCCTGCGCGACTACCAGCTGCGCGGACTCGACTGGCTGCACCGGATGACCTCGCTCGGTCTCGGCGGCTGCCTCGCCGACGACATGGGACTCGGCAAGACGATCACGGTCATCGCCCTGCACCTGCACCGGCAGACCGACCCGGCCTCGGCGGGCCCCACCCTCGTGGTCTGTCCGGCCTCGCTCCTGGGCAACTGGCAGCGGGAGGTCGAGAAGTTCGCGCCCGGCACGCCGGTGCGCCGCTTCCACGGCGCGGCCCGCGACCTGGAGGGGCTCGCCGACGGCGGTTTCGTCCTGACCACGTACGGCACCATGCGGCTCGACGCCGAGCGGCTCGCCGCGCGGGACTGGGGGCTCGTCGTCGCGGACGAGGCACAGCACGTCAAGAACCCCTACTCGGCGACGGCGCGCCGGCTGCGGACCATCGGGGCACGCGCGCGCGTGGCGCTGTCCGGCACACCGGTGGAGAACAACCTCTCCGAGCTGTGGGCGATCCTCGACTGGACCACCCCGGGACTCCTGGGCGGCCTGGGCGCCTTCCGCACCCGGTTCGCCGCCGCCGTCGAAGGAGGCAGGGACCCCGCCGCCGCCGAGCGGCTGGCCGCGCTCGTCCGGCCGTTCCTGCTGCGCCGCCGCAAGTCGGACCCCGGCATCGCGCCCGAACTGCCGCCGAAGACGGAGACCGACCGGTCCGTCCCGCTGACGCCCGAGCAGACCGGGCTGTACGAGGCGGTGGTGCGGGAGACGCTGGCGGCGATCTCCGAGGCGGACGGCATGGCGCGCCGGGGGCTCGTCGTGAAGCTCCTGACGGCGCTCAAGCAGATCTGCAACCACCCCGCGCAGTACCTCAAGGAGAAGGACCCGAGGATCGCGGGCCGTTCGGGCAAGCTGGAACTGCTCGACGAACTCCTCGACACGATCCTCGCGGAGGGCGCCCGCACCCTGGTCTTCACCCAGTACGTGGGAATGGCCCGGCTCCTGGAGAGCCATCTCGCGGCGCGGGGCGTACGGACGCAGTTCCTGCACGGCGGCACACCGGTCGCGGAGCGGGAGGCGATGGTCGCCCGCTTCCAGGACGGCGGGGTCCCGGTCTTCCTGCTCTCCCTGAAGGCCGCCGGCACGGGGCTCAACCTCACCCGTGCCGAACACGTCGTGCACTACGACCGCTGGTGGAACCCGGCGGTGGAGGCCCAGGCCACCGACCGCGCGTACCGGATCGGGCAGGACCGTCCGGTACAGGTCCACCGGCTGATCGCCGAGGGCACGATCGAGGACCGGATCGCCGTGATGCTCGACCGCAAGCGGGAGCTGGCGGACTCCGTCCTCGGCACCGGCGGGGACATGCCGCCGGAGCTGACCGAACTGACCGATGCCGAACTGGCGGAGCTGGTGCGACTGCGGGGAGACGGACGATGAGCGGGTACGGACACCGGGACGACGAGCGGACGTTCGCGGCGCTGCCGCCGGCGCGGGGCGCGGGCTTCACCCGGACCTGGTGGGGCCGGGCGTGGCTCAAGGCCCTGGAGGACACCGCGCTCGACAACGCGCAGCTCAAGGCGGGGCGCCGCCACGCGCGCGCGGGCGCGGTGGGCGCCGTGTCGGTGCGGCCCGGCCGGATCACGGCGGTGGTCAAGGACCGCGACGGCACGGCCTGCCGGAGCGACGTGCTGGTGCGGGAGTTCTCCGAGGAGGAGTGGGAACGGCTCCTCGGCCTCGCCGCGGACAGCGCGGGGCACATCGCGGCGCTCCTCGACCGCGAGATGCCGCCGCACCTGGTGGAGGACGCGGCGGCGGCCGGGCTCGATCTGCTGCCGGGCATCGGCGACCTCGTTCCGGAGTGCGACTGCGACGCCTGGGACCACTGCTCGCACACGACGGCCCTCTGCTACCAGGTGGCCCGCCTGCTCGACGAGGACCCCTTCGTCCTGCTCCTGATGCGGGGACGCGGCGAACGGACCCTGCTGGACCAGCTGCAGGCGCGCAGCGCCTCGCGCGCCGCTCCCCCGGCGTGCGACGGGGACGGCGCGGGGAGCGGCGCGTCCGGGGGCACCGACGGGATGCCCGGCGTGCCGGCCGGGGAGGCGTACGGGTCGGCCTTCCTGCTGCCGCCGCTGCCGGATCCTCCGGTCGTCCCGGCCGCGCCGGGCCGGCCGCCGTCCCTGGACACGGACACCGAACCGGGACCCGGGGTGGACCCGGCGGCCCTCGAGTTCCTGGCGGCGGACGCGGCGGCCCGCGCGCACCGGCTGCTGACCCGGCTGTCGGAGGCGGAGGCGGGCGGCCCGGCGGCCGGGGACGCGCCGCCGACGGTCGCCCAGGACGCGGTACGGCTCGCCGCCGGCTCCCCCGCTCCCCGGATCGCGGCGCGGCTCGCCTCCGGTTCGGGGCGGACGCGGACCGACATGGACCTCGCCGCGCGCGCGTGGCGGTTCGGGGGCGCCGCCGCCCTCGCCGTCCTGGAGGAGGAGTGGGCCCCGGACGCCGGTGCGCTGGACCGCGCCGGGGCACGGCTCTCGGCGGCCTGGGAGGACGACGAGCGGCCGGCCCTCCGCCGGGCGGGCGGCGCGCGGTGGACGGCGGTGGGCACGGCGGCGCAGCTCCGGCTCGGCGAGGACGGCCGCTGGTGGCCGTACCTCAGGTCCGGCGGGCGGTGGTCCCCGGCGGGGCCGCCGGACCGGGACCCGGCGACGGCCCTGGCGACGGCCCTCGCGGCGGACGCTACCTGAGGCGGTGGCCGATCCTTCCGCCGCCGGCGGCGGGGGCGGCCAGGCTGCAGGCCACGGCGTCCGAGCCGAGGAGGTAGCTCGTCCGGTACGGGTACTGGACGAAGGTCGTCCAGCGCGTGCCGAGCGGCTGCCGGGCCGCCTTGACGCGCAGGGGCCCCCGGCAGAGGACCGCGGCCGCCTCGCGCACCGCCCGGTCCGTGGCGTAACGACCGGTCAGGCGGGGCCGGGCGACGAGTTCGGCGGAGTGCGGCGTGTCGCAGGGGCGCCGGACGGCGGTGCCGGGCGCGGCGCGGTCGATGTCGAAGCAGTCGCCCACGCGCAGCGCCTCGAAGGAGACGGGCCGGGCGGGCGGCGGAGTGCTCGCCGGTCTGCCGGAAGGGGTCCGTCCGGTCGCGGGGGCGGTTGCCGGGGAGGCGGTCCTCCCGCGCCGGGGCGGTTCCGGCGCCGCGCTCGTGAGGAGGGACCTCCCTCCGGGCGTCGTACGCGTCGGCGTGCCGCCGGGCGTCGGCGCGCCGGTGGTCCCGGCGTCCGCCGTGCCGGACGTCCGGGCGCCGGTCGTGGGAGGGGGGACGGCCGGGCCGGGGTCCCCGGTGACGACGGGGGACGGCGGAGCGGCCGCGTCCCGGCCGACGGTCCCGCCGTCCCCGGCGCCGGCTCCGACGAGCAGGAAGGCGGTCACCACGAGGGCCGCCGTGAGCAGCGGGACGAGGGGGGTGCCGAACCAGCGCGCGGGGCGCGCCGTCCGGCCCGGCCGGGACACGCCGGACCGGAAGGGCCTCGGGAATCCCGGCCCGGCCGCGAGGAGTTCGGCGGGGCGGCGGGAGGAGGGGCGCGCCTCCGACGGGCCGGACGGGCCGACCGCGCCGGCCACGCCGGGCTCTTCGCGTGGACCGGCCGTACGGGGCGTCGCGGGCGCGTCGCGAGGAGCGGGCACGCGGGGCGCTTCGGACGCGCGCGGCTCTTCGCGGGAACCGGGTTCGCCCGGTCGGCGGTCCGGCGGCGGGGCGGGGAGGGACGGGTGGGGCACGTGGTCCAGGTTCGCCGGTCGGCGGCCGTGGGGCCAGTCTTCCGTGCCCGCCGGGGACCGTGCGTACAGAATCGTGACCATTCCCGGACGCACGGCCCTCCTCCGCGCCGCCGCGCTTCCCGGCGGTGAGTCGCCCCCGGCGCCGGTCACGGTCCGGGCGCCACTCCACGTGAGGAACCGGGTCCGGTTCCGGACAGGGGGCGCGTCGGGTTCCCCGGGGGCCGGTCGGCCGTCGGCAGCGGGACGCGGGGGGTCGGACCGCAGGTCCGGCCGGTCCCCACGGACGGGCATATGCCCAAGTCACCCTCGCCGTCCTTCAATTCCTGACAGTCCGAAAGTAAACCTCCTTGCGTTTCTGGCAGTTAGTGATCGATTCAAGTACTCTTCGATCGCGCCGCGGGGCGTTGGGGGCACCCGGGCTCAGCGCCTGGAGGGTGCCAGTGTTCAAGGCCGCAGTACTCGATCTGCCGTTCCCGCCCCGGGCCCACCCGGACCGGGAGTCCGCCGCACGGCTCCACCGGTCGTGGCTGGACCGTCACGAAGGGCTCGCCGGGGCCCTGGCCCCGAAGGCGTACGACCAGTGGGACGTACCCCGGCTCGCCGCGCTGACCAGCCCCGACTGCGCCGCCGACGACCTCGCGCTCGCCTCGGACCTGCTCGGCTTCTACTTCCTCTTCGACGACGGTTTCGACACCACCCTCGGCCGCTCCCCGGCGCAGGTGGCGGAGGTCTGCGCCCGGCTGACGGCCCTCCTGCACGGGGACGGTCCGGCGCCCGCCGCCCGCACCCCCGTCGAGCGGGCCTTCGCCGACCTCTGGGAGCGCAGCGCGGAGGGCATGTCCGCCCGGTGGCGGGCCCGGAGCGCCTACAACTGGGAGTGGTACTTCGCCTGTCATCCCGCCGAGGCCGCCGGCCGCGTGTCCGGCCGCTTCCCCGACCGGGAGGGGTACCTGGCGCTCCGCCGGGGCACGGCCGCCATGGAGACCCTCTTCGACATGATCGAACGGCTCAACCGGTTCGAGCTGCCCCAGGAGGTGCTGCACCACCCGACCCTCCGCAGGATGCGCCAGCTGGCGGCCGACATACCGTCGTTCACCAATGACGTGCACTCCTACGCCCAGGAGCTCGCGCGGGGGGACGTCGCCAACCTGGTGATGATCGCCCGCGAGGAGCGCGGCGGCACCGTCGAGGAGGCGGCCGCCGAGGTGATGCGCGAGGCCCAGGAGATGGTCGACCGCTTCGTGGAGCTGTCCGACGAGGTCCCCGGGATCTGCGACCTCCTCGGTCTGGATCCGGCCGGACGCGAGGCCGCCCGCCGGTACGTCGACGGCCTCGTCTCCTGGATCGCGGGGTACCACCGCTGGGAGATCGGCACCGGCCGCTACGGCGGCTGAGGAAACGTCACGCCTTCACCCACGGGTGCGGCCCGGCGCGGGAGGCGGTGTCCGGCACCGCTCCCCGCGCCGGGCCGGGGTTCCGTCCCCTCCGCCCGCCGCCGACACCCGCGTACGGCGGATCAGACGTCGCGCCACTTGGCCTGGCCGAAGGAGAAGATCCCGAAGAGCACGAGCCCGAGCGCCACGGCGACCAGGAGCCACGGTCCCGCCGGGGTCTGCGCGAACGAGCGGATCGTGTCGTCCATGCCCTTGGCCTCGTTCGGGTCGAAGGCGAGCGCCGCCTTCAGGCCGAAGAAGCCGGCGGCGGCGAAGACGAGCCCGCGCCCGACACCGCCGGCGATGCCCGTCACGTCCATGAAGCGCTGTTCCTTCTTCGACATCCGGTTCCACTTCAGGCGCTTGCGGTACTTCCGCATCACGGCCCGGCCACCGATCCACAGCCCCGCGGCCAGGAACCCCGCGGCCACCGCGCCGACCCACCACTGACCGCCCGGCAGACCCAGCAGCCGGCCGGTGAGGTCGTGGCTCTGCCGGTCGGTCGAGCCCGCTCCGCTGTCCCGGTTCCCCGTCGCGAAGGACAGGACGAAGAAGGACGAGAGGGCGTAGAAGACGAACCTGGCCCCGGACAGCGCTCGCTTGCGCGCCTTGTCGCCCTTCGGGCCCGCGGAGCCGAAGAGGGCCTCCGACAGCCGCCACAGCGCCATGCCGACGAGGCCGATGCCGAGGGCCCAGAGGATCACCGCCCCGAAGGGCGTCGCGGCGACCTGCCCGAGGGCCCCGCCCTTGTCGGCCTGCTCGTTCGTCCCCGTCAGGCCGATGCGTACGGCCAGGACGCCGATGAGCAGGTACAGCACCCCGCGTGCGACGAAGCCCGCCCGGGCTCCCGCCCGCACCACGTCCCCGCGGGCCGTTCTTCTCGCCGCGGCCGCGGTCGTCCCCCCTGCGCTCATGTCCATGCACCCCTCTCGGATCGGAACTTCCGGGTGCCCCGTCCTCCCCGTTCGAACCCTCCCGGGTGTTCGAACGGGGACCGGCGGTCCGGCCCCCTCCCGGTGCGGCGGGCCGTCGTTTGCGTCCCCCCGGCGCCCGGCGGAGACTGGGCCGAGGCGCGGGCGGTTGCGGAGAGGAAGCTGGAGCATGGGCGAGTACGCCGATCTTCCCGGGGTCAGGACCTGGTACGAGACGGAGGGGAGCGGCGATCCGCTGCTCCTGCTGCACGGCGGTTTCTGCACCAACGAGACGTGGAACTCCCAGCGGGCCGACCTCGCCGGCGCGTACCGCCTGTTCCTGCCCGAGCGGCGCGCGCACGGGCACACTCCCGACGTGGCGGGTCCGCTGACGTACCGGGACATGGCGGACGACACGGTGGCGTTCCTGGAACGGGTGGTCGCGGGCCCGGCGCACCTGGTCGGCTGGAGCGACGGCGGCGTCGTCGCCCTGCTCGTCGCCGCGGCCCGGCCCGACCTGGTCCGCAAGGTCGTGGTGATCGGGGCGAACTTCCGCCCGGCACCGGAGTGCTTCGCCGAACCGTCGATGCTCGACGCGATGACGCCCGACGGCCCTGACCTGGAGTTCTTCCGGAAGATGTACGAGGCCGTCTCACCGGACGGCCCGGACCACTGGCCGGTGGTGGCGGCCAGGATGATCGACATGTGGCGGACCCAGCCGACGCTCACCGCCGGGGACCTGGCGCGCGTCCGGGCGTCCACCCTGGTCATGACCGGCGACGACGACATGATGACCCTCGAACACACCGCCGCCCTCTACCGCGCGCTCCCGGACGCCCGGCTCGCCGTGGTGCCCGGGGCGTCCCACCTGGTCCCGCTGGAGCAGCCCGCGCGGGTCAACCGGATGATCCTCGACCACCTGGCGCGGGACGCCGTCGAGACGATGCTGCCGATCCGGCGGCGCACGGGCGCCACCGGGTCGCCGGACGGCTCTCCCCGGCCGGCCGGGGACCCCGCGCCCCGCGGGAAGGAAGCCGCCGGCCCGGCGGACACGCACACGGAAGGCCGGACGCGGAAGCATGGATGACGACGGCGAGTACGAGCGGGACCAGAACTACCTCACGACGCGGATCACGGCCGACGGCCGGGACGGCTACCCGGTGGAGCCCGGACGCTACCGGCTGGTCATCGCCCGGGCCTGCCCGTGGGCGAACCGGGCCGCGATCGTGCGGCGGCTCATGGGCCTGGAGGACGTGCTGTCGATGGGCATCGCCGGGCCCGTGCACGACGAGCGCAGCTGGTCCTTCGACCTGGACCCGGACGGCCGGGACCCCGTCCTCGGCATCGAGCGGCTCCAGGAGGCGTTCTTCCGCCGCGACCCCGGCTACGCGCGCGGCATCACCGTGCCCGCGATCGTCGACGTCCCCACCGGCGCGGTGGTCACCAACGACTTCGCGCGCATCACGCTCGACCTGGGGAGCGAGTGGACGGCGTACCAGCGGGACGGCGCCCCGGACCTCTACCCGGAGAAGTGGCGCGACGAGATCGACGACGTGGCCGAGAAGGTGTTCCGGGACGTCAACAACGGCGTCTACCAGTGCGGTTTCGCGAGCAGCCAGGAAGCGTACGACAAGGCGTACCGAAGGCTGTGGGAGCGGCTGGACCAGCTGGAGGAACGGCTCCGCGGCCGGCGCTACCTGGTCGGTGACACCCTCACCGAGGCCGACGTCCGGCTCTTCACGACCCTCGTGCGCTTCGACGCCGTCTACCACGGCCACTTCAAGTGCAACCGGCAGAAGCTGACGGAGCTTCCGGCCCTGTGGGGTTACGCGCGGGACCTGTTCCAGACGCCCGGCTTCGGTGACACGATCGACTTCGACCAGATCAAGGCGCACTACTACCGCGTCCACCGCGACATCAACCCGACCGGGATCGTCCCCCTGGGCCCGGACACCCGGAACTGGCTCTCGCCCCACGGACGGGAGGAACTCGGCGGGCGGCCGTTCGGCGACGGCACGCCGCCCGGTCCCCCGCCCCCGCCCGAGCGGGTCCCGCCGCTCGGCTGACACCGGACACGCGCGCGGCCCCCGCCCGGGGAGGACGGGGGCCGCGCGCGGGGCGCTCAGGTCACCGGTTCGGGGCCGGGCCCCGGCGGGGGCAGCGGACCCGGCTGCGGGAACGGCTCCGGCGCCGGGACCGGGGCCGGCGGGTCCGGGTCCGGCCGGGGCGGTACCGGCGGGACGGGGTCCGGTCCGCCCGGTCCGGGGACCGGTCCCGGCAGCGGGCCGGGCGTCGGGCCGGGTCCCGGCGGGGGCGTGGGACTCGGCGGGACGGGGTCGTTCGGGGGCGTGCTCATGAACCCTCCTGACGGTTCGCCGTGATCTCTCTGTCGGACCGGCGCCTACCCGCGTCCGGAACGGTCACTCGCCTCCGTGGTCCGGCCGCGCGCCGCCGCCCTCCGGCCGCTCGGGTGCCACTCGACGAGCAGGATGGTGGCGTCGTCGCGGAAGTTGTGCTCCTGGTGCTGCCGCAGCCCCTGGACCAGGCGCCGGAGGGCTTCGGGGGCGGGCGCGCCCGCCGCGGTGGCGCGGATGACGGTGTCGGCCAGCCGTTCCTCGCCGTAGAGGTCGCCTTCGGGCGAGCGGGCCTCGGTGACGCCGTCGCTGTAGAGGAGGACCCGGTCGCCGGGCTGGAGGCGCTCGGTGTGTTCGGTGGGCGGCGATCCGGCGAGGAACCCCCATCCGAGCGGCAGATCGGGCTCCCGGGCCAGCACGTGCGGGAGCACCCTGCCGCCGCGGATCAGCAGGGGCGGGGGGTGTCCGCAGTTGATCCAGGTCAGTCGGCCGTCGGAGGTGTCCAGGTGGGCGACGACGGCGGTCATCAGCCGGTCGGTGAACCACTGGTCGAGGATGCGGTCGATCGAGGTGACGATGTCGGTCAGCGAACCGCCGGAGCGCCGGGTCGCGCGGCAGGCGGCGAGCCCGGCCGCGCTGGCGCCGCCCGAGGCCAGGTCGTGCCCCATGGAGTCGATGACGGTCAGGTGCAGACCGCGGTCGTCCAGGATGTGGTCGAAGGTGTCGCCCCCGATGTCGTACGCGGGTTCCAGGACCGCCGAGGAGGTCACGTCCGCCGTGCCGATGGTCCGGGGCGGCAGGAAGGCCCACAGCAGTTCGGCCTGCACCGTCATCGGCCTCGAGCGTTCCGCCTCGATCACCAGGTCGCTGTGGGAGGACTTCGACCTCACGAGCAGGGCGGTCAGCCCGGCGAGCGCCTCGCCGCGCCCGAGGAGGGTGTCGTCGAGGGCGGGCGCGGTCGCCATCAGGACGCCGAGGCGTTCGACCCCGTCGATCATCGGGAACCAGGCGGTGCCGCCGTCGCGCGACCGCTGCGCCTGCTGCGTGCGGTAGGCCAGGCCGGCGAGGGACGCGTCGACGTCGAGCGCCGACCGCCCCGGGGCGTCGGACTGGGGCAGGGCGATCAGCCGGATCTGCTGAAGGTCCGTCACGTACAGGGCCGTCTCCCGGAACCCCAGGCGCCGGCCCGCCTCCTGGACGAGGTCCGCGAGGTCCCGTCCCACCCGCAGGCGGGAGCGGACCAGCAGATCGGTCAGGGCATCCTCGTACATCGACACGCGGCCTCCGCGGCTCTCCTCCGGCGTCCTGCGGCGGCGTGGAGCGGCCGTCCTCCCCCGGGCGGCCCCGGGGTGGCTCCCAGGCTACGCAGGCCCCCCGGTGATCGCACTCCTCACCGGCGGGACCACGGGCGTGTCGTCCCCGCCGCCGTCGTACCCGTTCTCCCCGGACGCCCGCGCCCGCCTCCCGGCAGGCGTCCGCGAGGGGCCGGAGCCGGACTCGGCGGCGGGACGGCCCTCCTCGTGGAGCGCCTTCCCGCCGGGCCGGAACGGAGAACGGCGCGCACCCTTGAAAAGGCAACTCGGAACGGATGGGATGCCGACCTGCGGGAAAGAGGTCGCCATGACTGAGGACGTGAGACCCGACCCGGCCCGGCGGACGCGGAGGAACGAGACGCCCGAGGAGCGCGCCGACCGGCGCTGGACCGAACTGATCCAGGAGATCAGGGTCGCCCAGACCGGCGTGCAGATCCTCCTGGGTTTCCTGCTCACGGTGGTGTTCACACCGCACTTCCAGGAGCTGGAGCAGACCGACAAAACGATCTACATCATCACCGTCGTGCTCGGCTCGCTGGCCACCGGCGCCCTCATCGGCCCCGTGGCCTTCCACCGCATCGTGTCGGGACGGCGCATCAAACCGCAGGCGGTCGTCTGGGCGTCCCGGCTCACGTTCCTCGGCCTCGTCCTGCTCCTGGCGACCCTGACCTTCGCGCTCTTCCTGATCCTGCGCGTGGCCACGCACGACGGCTACGTCCCGTGGCTGGTGTCCGGGGTCCTCGCCTGGTACCTGGTCTGCTGGTTCGGCCTGCCGCTGTGGGCACGGACCCGCTACACGAACGGGGACGACGACCCGGCCGACCGGACCTCCTGAGGAAACGTTCCTTCGTTGGCGTGCGCGCCGGGTGGCCGACCGACCGCCCGGCGTTTCCCCCGTCCGGACCGGAGGAGGACCGCGATCGGGTGGTTGTGCGGACCACCGTGTCATGGAGCGGGAAGCCCGGGTCAGGGATACGCGCATGAGTACTTCTCCGCGACATCGACTGCGCGGCACGGCCGTCGCCGGCCTCGCCGCTTC
Source organism: Streptomyces sp. NPDC001744 (assembly GCF_042892575.1). Classification (NCBI taxonomy): domain Bacteria; kingdom Bacillati; phylum Actinomycetota; class Actinomycetes; order Kitasatosporales; family Streptomycetaceae; genus Streptomyces; species Streptomyces sp. NPDC001744. Next base: position 106,237 of record NZ_JBIAUG010000015.1, on the reverse strand, counting down.
CTGTGCCCTCCTCCTCACCGCCTGCGGTTCCGGGCAGGAGGAGACCACGACCACCTCCGGCCGCGTCGCGCCGTCCCCGACCGGCACCACCGGCGCGAGCGCGTCGGCATCGGCGTCGGCGTCCGCCTCCCCCTCCGCGTCCGCCTCGCCGCGGCTCACCGACGACCAGGCGGAGCGCCGGCGGATCGTACCGGCCACGAAGATCACCTGGGACAAGGCGACGCAGACCGCCGTGGCCGCCGTCACCCGGGGGAAGCTGGTCGAGAACGAGCTCGACTGGGCGCCGCCGAACGCCGGCGCGTCGGCGAGCGCGAGCATGTCGGCCGGGGCGAGCGCCTCCCCGAGCGCGAGCATGTCGGCCGGGGCGAGCCCCTCGCAGAGCGCGGGCGCGCGGACCCCGGCGTGGCACGCCAGTGTCGCCGCGCCGGACGGCACCCTCCACGACATCTGGGTCGACGGCGTCAACGGCAGGATCATCAGCGACAAGCCGGACAAGGACCAGGACGCCGAGGACAAGAGCAAGCTGGTCGCCCTGCTGAAGAAGACCACCGTCACGCCGCAGCAGGCCGTCCAGACGGCCACCAAGGACAAGAAGGGCACCGTCACGGCCGTGGAGCTGGACGACGACGCCTGGTCGGTGGACGTCGTCGACACCAAGACGTGGTACAAGACCACGTACGAGGTGTCCCTGACCGAGCAGAAGGTCCTCCGTCAGGAAGTCGACCGCGACTGACCGCCTTCCGTTCCTCCCGCCCGTTCCCGCCCGTTCCGTCCCGCCCGGCCGGAACGGGCGGTCCCGTCCGCCGCGCCGCGCGGAGGGGCTTCCGCCGGTACGGCTCCGCCGGCGCGGTGGACGGCCCCGGGCCGGAGGGGCGCCGACGCGTACGGCCCGGACCGCCGACGGTTTCCGAACGGGCGTCCGCTCCTCCAGACTGCGGACATGGAATTCTTCTGCCACCACCGTGACCGCCCCGGCTCCGAAGAGCTGCGCTTCGAACTGCTGGAGCGGCACTGGTCCTTCATGGACGCGTACGCGGCGGAGATGATCGCCCGGGGCCCGACCCTCACCGGCGACCGCAGGACGCCCACGGGCAGCGTGCACATCGTGGACCTGCCCGACGCCGCCGCCGCCCGCGCGTTCGCCTTCGAGGAGCCCGGCTACCAGGCCGGCGTCTACCGGGACGTCATGGTGCGCCGGTGGCGCGACCTGCTGGGCCGGACCATGTGGGACTTCCCCGGAGGCCGTGACGGCGACGACCGCTACCTGGTGCTCGGCCTCGGGGCGGGAGAGCCGGCCGACCTCTCCGTGCCGCGCGACAAGGACGAGTTGATCGCGTACGGGCCGCTGCTGTCCGACGACGGCGCCGCGTGGCTGGGCACGGCGGCGCTGCTCCGGGCGCCGGACCCGGACGCGGCGGGCGCCGTTCTCACCCGGGACCGGTACGCCGATGTCGAGGTGCACGCCTGGCAGTTCGGCGGTCGGCCGTCCTGATCCCGCAGCGGGCGGTCGCCCCGCGAGAGGCGGTCGCCCCGGACCGCTCCGGCTCCGCGCACGCGCCTGGCCCCTTCCCGTGGGGAGCCGGGAAGGGGGGCGCGGGTCCGCCGGTTCGGGGGGACGGGCGGACCCGGGGAACGGTCCCTCCGGAGGCGGGCGCGGGGACCGCGTGCCGTCACCCTGCCACCGGCACCCGGGTGCGCGCCAGAGGTGTGCACGGAAGAGCCCCGGGCATATGCCGCCCCGAACGGGCGGGGCCGGCCCCGAGGGAGTGCGGAGTCCGTCCCGGTCCTCACTCCTCCTGCGGCAGCAGGGGTCCGAGAGGGCCGAGGTCGAGGTTGAGGTCCTGGAGGGTGTGGCCGTGTTCGGCGCAGAGGTCGGACAGGGCGTCGTGCAGGGCCATGAGGGTCGCGCCCAGCTCCTCCTCCCGCTCCTCGGTGAGGTCCCCGGCGTCGACGCGCCGCAGCGCCTGCCGCTCGATGAGCCGGCGCAGGAGTTCCACGAGGGTGAGGACCGGTTTGAGCAGGTCCTCCTCCACCGTCTCGCGGTCGGCCCGGAGCCTGCGCGCGGGGCGGGTCTCCCGTTCGCCGGGGGCCGGGGCCTCCTCGCTCACGTCCGCTCCCGGTCGAACGGTCCCAGGGGGTCCGACGCGGAGTCGACGGAGACGACCAGGGCGCGGGCGACGCCCTCCAGCCGCTTCCGGTCTTCGAAGCGGTCCTTCAGCGTCCGCTCGTCGAACTCGTGCGGCGCGACCCTGCTGACGACGAACGCGAGGGCGTCCGGGCCGCCGGGAGCGGCGACGGCCGCGGTGTCCGGTCCGTGCTCGCCGAGGAGGGACACGGAGTCCCGAGACCCCGTGGACATTCCGGAGGGCCGTGCGCAACCGCCGTGTGCCGGGAGCCGCGGCGTAGACGTAGGTGAGACCCTCGCCGCCGTTCATTTCCCGCGCCTTCCGGACGCTCCGCGCCCGGGTGCCGTCCCGTCGCCGGGCGCCCTCTCCTCCGCGGGCGGCTCGCTCCGGGTCTCCCTCGTCGTGCCGAGGGCGTCCCGTCGCAGCGCCTCCAGCTCCGCGCGGAGGCGTCGGTTCTCCTCCGCCAGCGGCCCGCCGGTGTGCTTCGACGAGAGGGAGGGGTCGTGCTCCCACCAGTCGGTGCCCATCTCCTTCGCCTTGTCCACGGAGGGGACCAGGATGCGCAGTTTGATCGTCCGCGGTTCGATGTCGAGCAGGTTGATGCGGATGTCCCAGGCGATGACGATGCCCTTGTCGAGCACCCGCCCCAGGATGTCCGCGAGGCTGGCGGAGGAACTCGGCCCCATCGTCTGGACCTCCGAGGGAGCCAAGGGTTCGGCCCGGGGCTGCGTCAGCCTCCACGCGCTGGGGCCGTCCCTCACCCGGGTCCTGGCCACCGTGGAGTACTGCCCCTCCGGGTTCTTCGAGAAGACGGGCAACCTCTGGCGCGCCCAGGGTCGCCGCCTCCGGCTCGACCCGAAGCACTTCCACCGGCACGTCACCCTCACCGACGACGAGCCGGAGGGCTGGCGCGGCGAGATCCGGGACGGCGAAGTGGTCCGTACGCACGGGGAGGCCCTGGAGGAAGAGCGGGAGGCGGGCGGAACCGGCCGGGAGGAGGACGACGAGGAAGAGGGGCGGGAGCCCGGCGAGGAGGCCGAGGAGTACGGGGACGAGCCCGAGGAGGGGTACGAGGAGGACGCGTACGAGGACGGGCCCGCCGGGCGGGGGGGGGGCGGGCGCTGAGCCCCGTACGGGCTCCGCGCGTCCCCGGCCCGTCCGGCGCCGGAGAAGCCGGAGAACAGGAGCGCCGCGCCCTGGAGGAAGGGTGCGGCGGGTCGTGGCCGGATGTCGGCGTGCTCCGTGAGCCGGCGGGGAGAGCCGTTCCGTACGGGCGGGGCCGCCGTACGGGACGGCGGCCCCGCCCGTGACGCGGAGGGGTCAGACCGCGGTGGGGAAGCGGTCCCAGACGCGGTGCTTGGCCAGCAGCGGGGTCAGTCCCGACAGGACCGCCTCACCGCTGTCCGCGAGCACCACGCCGGGGGCGCCGGTGGGCACCGAGGCCGCTTCGAGGACCGCCTCCGCGCCCGCCCAGCCGCCGATGGCCTTGGCGTGCCGGAACGCCTCGGAGACGAGGAGCGCCAGGCGCGGGTCCACGGACGCCCCGCCCTGTCCGGGCTCACCGGCCTTGGCGTCCCGGGCTCCCAGGGAGTCGGCGCCGGGGACGGGGGTGCCCGCGACGACGACGGCGTCGAACTCGACCGAGCGCGCGGTGGCGAAGGTGCGCTGGACGGTGATCGGGTCGGCGTCGCCGCCGATCTCCCCGCCGGCGGGCGCGATGACCAGCGGGACCATGCCCGCGTCCAGCACCGCCCGGCGCAGGGCGCGCACGCCGTCGGCGTCGGTGGAACCGTCGGAGACGATGCCGATGATCCGTCCGTCGGCCGGCCACTCCCCGCCGACCTGCGAGAGGGCGGGGCTGGGCCGGACGTCCGGAGCCGGTTCGGTGGCCGCGGGGACGGACATGCCGAGGCCGGCGGCGACCTGGGCGCACAGCTCGGAGTCGATGTTGGCGAGGGCCTGGAGCTGGCGCTCCTTGATGGCGTTGTCCCAGCACTTGCCGAGCTCGAAGGTGTAGGCGGCGATGATGTGCTCGCGCTCCACCGGGCTCATGCTCAGCCAGAACAGCCGGGGCTGGCTGAAGTGGTCCCCGAAGGAGGCGGGCGCCTCGCGGACCTTGCGCCCGGCCGGGACCTCGACCGGCACCTCGACGAAGGCGCCGGTGTCCGCGCCCGCGAAGAACGGGCAGCCGCCGTCCAGGGAGTTCGGCTTGTAGGGCGCGACGCCGGTGTGCACCGCCTGCTGGTGGAAGCCGTCGCGGAGCATGTCGTTGACCGGGGCGTGCGGGCGGTTGATCGGGATCTGGCTGAAGTTGGGGCCGGCCAGCCGGGTGATCTGGGTGTCCAGGTACGAGAAGAGGCGCCCGGCCAGCAGCGGGTCGTCGGTGACGTCGATGCCGGGCACCAGGTGGCCGACGTGGAAGGCCACCTGCTCGGTCTCGGCGAAGAAGTTGGAGGGGTTGCGGTTGAGGGTGAGCAGGCCGATCGGCTGGACCGGGGCGAGTTCCTCGGGGACGATCTTCGTCGCGTCGAGCAGGTCGATGCCCTCGAAGGTCTGGTCGGGGGTGTCGGGGAAGGTCTGGATGCCCAGCTCCCACTGCGGGTACGCGCCCGCCTCGATGGCGTCGGCGAGGTCCCGGCGGTGGAAGTCGGGGTCGACGCCGCCCGCGATCTGCGCCTCCTCCCAGACCTGGGAGTGCACGCCCAGCTTGGGCTTCCAGTGGAACTTCACCAGCGTCGTGGCGCCCTCGGCGTTGACGAGGCGGAAGGTGTGGACGCCGAAGCCCTCCATCATCCGGTAGGAGCGGGGGATGCCCCGGTCGGACATGTTCCACAGCGCGTGGTGCTGGGCCTCGGTGTGGAGCGACACGAAGTCCCAGAAGGTGTCGTGGGCGCTCTGGGCCTGCGGGATCTCCCGGTCGGGGTGGGGCTTGCCCGCGTGGATGACGTCGGGGAACTTGACGGCGTCCTGGATGAAGAAGACCGGGATGTTGTTCCCGACGAGGTCGAAGACGCCTTCCTCGGTGTAGAACTTCGTCGCGAACCCGCGGGTGTCCCGGACCGTGTCGGCCGAGCCGCGCGAACCGAGCACGGTCGAGAACCGGACGAACACGGGGGTCTCGGCGTCGGGAGCGAGGAACGCCGCCTTCGTCACGCCCGCCGCCGTGCCGTACGACTGGAAGACTCCGTGCGCCCCGGCGCCGCGGGCGTGGACCACGCGCTCCGGAATGCGCTCGTGGTCGAAGTGCATGATCTTCTCGCGCAGGTGGTGGTCCTGGAGGAGGACCGGTCCGCGCGGGCCCGCCTTGAGCGAGTGGTCGGTGTCGTACAGACGGGTGCCCTGCGCGGTGGTCAGATAGGCCCCGCTCTGCGCCGCCCGCGCCTGCTCCGCGCCGGTGGGCTGACCGGTGGGGCTCACCGTCTCCGGACCGGTCTGGTCGGGCTTGGGCGGCAGGGGCTCCTGCGGAGTGGTGGGCTCCTCCAGGGACGCCGGTGCCGGGGAGGGAGCACCGGGGACGCCCTCCGGGGGCCCGTCCTGCCTGAGCGGTTCGGTCAGCTTCTTCACGGCTGCTTTGAGGGGGTTCTCGTGGGACATCGTTCCTCCGTGGTCGGGCGGGGACTCCGTAGCCATGACCGGTCGCGGGAGCGCCGTAACGCATGCGCCCCCGATCTCCGCCCAACGGCACAGCGTCGGCGTGTCGGCGTTCCGTCCGGTCGTGGCGGCGCGGACGTGCCTGCGGGCCGGACGGTCGGCGGGACCGGCGGGTGCGGGCGTCCGGGACGTTTCCGTCGCCCGCGGCGGGGGCGGCGGAGCGGTACGTACGGGCCGCTCGCTCCACCCGCCTGCCCCTTCGTCCGCGCCCCACACCTGCCGAGTCGATCTCGGAGGCGAACGGGTGACACGAACGGGTGCGGGAACCGGAGGACGACGGTCCGCCCGTGCCCGCCCCGTGGACCGCCGTCGCCCGAGGCTTCCCGGCGGTCCGTGCTCCCGTCCTCGGCCGGCACGGGCCGTGGCCTGTTCCCGGTGGGGCCCGGCGGCTCCGTCGCGTCCGCCGCGCCCCCGGGGCCGGCCGGGAGCCGCACGCCCCCACCGGCGTGAGCCGGCCACCGGGCACCGCTCCCGGGTCGCGTCCCGGACAGGGCCGTCGGGCCGCACACCGGATTCACCGCGCCACGGCCCCTTCCCCGGTCACCGCGTCCGTGGCGAGCCGTTCGGGCCGACGGGCGGCGGCCCTCCTCCCCTTATGCTTCTACATGGATGTAGACAAGGGGTGGCGCGGCCCGAAGCGCCGTTCCCCGCACGCGACATGAAGGAGTGAACGCCCGATGGTGTTCAAGCGTCTGCTCGGCTCGCTCGGCGTAGGAGGCCCCTCGGTGGACACCGTGCTCGACCCGGGCGCGGTGACCCCGGGCGGCACCCTCGGCGGGCAGGTCCACCTCCGGGGCGGCGAGGCCGACTTCACGGTCGAGCACCTCACCCTGGAGCTGGTGGCCCGCGTCGAGGCGGAACACGACGACGGCGAGTCGGAGGGCACGGTCGTCTTCCACCGGCACGTCGTCGGCGGGAACTTCCGCCTGACGGAGCACGAACGGCTCAGCGTGCCCTTCTCCTTCGCGCTGCCGTGGGAGACGCCGGTCACCGAGCTGTACGGGCAGGGCCTGGGCATCACCCTGGGGGTGCGGACCGAACTCGGGGTCGCCGGGGCGCGGGACAAGGGCGACCTGGACCCGCTCGCGGTCCGCCCCCTGCCCGCGCAGGAGGCGGTCCTGGAGGCGTTCGGCCAACTGGGCTTCGGTTTCAAGTCGGCGGACCTGGAGCTGGGCCGCGTCGAGGGGACCGGCCAGCAGCTTCCGTTCTACCAGGAGATCGAGATCGTCCCGGCCCCCGGGTACGCGCACCGGGTCGGCGAGATCGAGCTGACGTTCCTGGCCGGCCCGGCCGGCCTGGAGGTCGTCCTGGAGGCCGACAAGCGCGGAGGCGCCTTCTCCGGGAGCCACGACGTGCTCACCCGTTTCACCGTGAGCCATCACGACGCCGAACGGACCGACTGGAACGCCCGGGTGGAGGAGTGGATCGGCCGGCTCCTCGACCACCACGCCGCGTACCGCCACCAGGACGCGTACGGAGAGGGCGGGGCGTTCTTCGGGCGGGGCCCGCACGACGACCACGCCCACAAGGGCGGGCACCACCGCACGGGTCCCGGCGCGGGCACCGCGATCGCGGCCGGCGCGGCCGGACTCGCCGTCGGCGTGGCCGGCGGCATGATCGCCGCCGAAGTCGTGGACGAGGTGGGCGACTTCTTCGAGGGCGAGGACGAGGACGAGGGCGGGAGCGACGAAGGGGCCGACGAGGAGTGATCCCCCCTCCCGGCCGGGGACGGCGACGGGAGCGCCGGGGCCACCTCCCCCGCGCTCCCGCCCGCGTCGCGGCCGGCCCCGGCGTACGCGCCCGACCCGCACCCGCCCCGTACGGCGAACTCCCCGGCTCCGGGGCACCTGCCCGCTCCCCGCATCACAGAAGAGGACACGCCCTCATGTTCGGCATCAGTGAAATCGCCATCCTTCTCGTCGTCGTCATCCTGCTCCTCGGCGCCAAGAAGCTTCCCGGGCTCGCCCGCTCCCTGGGCACGTCGGCACGGATCCTCAAGAGCGAGGCGGCCGCGGTGAAGTCCGAACCGGCGCGGCCGTCCGCGGCCGACGGCCCCCGCGTCGTCACGGGTGTCGTGGTCCGGCCCGCGCCGGGCGACACCACCCGCCCCCCCGGCGGGGGATCCCGGCACCGGCACCGCCTCCCGGACCTGAGCGGGCCGACGTCCGGCCCCGGTGCCGCGCGGGGCGCCGACCGGTCGTGCGGGCGGGGGCGAGAAGGGGAAACGGCGATTTGTTTCTGGTATGGACCTGACAAAACAATGCCGCTAGCGTGGCGCCGACGCTCCCTGAGAGCGCTCTCACGCGTTCGACTCCCCCTCACCAGGAGGCTTCGTGAAACGCACCACCTCCCTGGGCGCCGCCTTCGCGGCCCTGTTGCTGACACTCGGTCTCGGCGCCGCCCACGCCGGGACCGCGAACGCCGCCCCGCTCCCCGAACCGTCCCCGGCCTCCCCCTCGGCCTCGGCCGGCCTTCTCGACGCCCTGCGGCAGGACCTCGGCCTGACTCCCTCGCGGGCCGAGGAGCGGTTGCGCGCCGAGAAGACCGCCACGGCCGTGGAGAAGGCCGCCCGGCGGGCCGCGGGGGACGCGTACGGGGGGTCGTGGTTCGAGCCCGCGACGGGACGCCTCGTCGTCGCCCTCACCGACCGCGCCCGGGAGGCCGGGGTGCGCGCCCTCGGCGCCGACACCCGGGTCGTCCGCCACGGCGCCGCCGCCCTCGACCGCGCCAAGTCCCGCCTGGACGTGCTCCCCGCCCCGGCGGGCGTGGCCGGCTGGCACGTCGACCCGAGGAGCAACAGCGTCGTCGTCACGGTCGTGCGCGCCGAGAAGGACGCGCCCGCCGTGCGCGCCTTCGTCGCGCGGGCCCGCGCCGGCGGGCCGGTCACCGTCGCCGAGGCGGCCGCCGCGCCCCGCACGTACGCGGCGGGCACCGTCGGCGGCGACCCGTACTACACCGGCAACGTGCGCTGTTCGATCGGCTTCTCCGTGCACGGCGGGTTCGTGACGGCCGGACACTGCGGACAGGCCGGAGCGGCGGTGCGCGGCTGGGACGGGTCCGCCATGGGCACCTTCCAGGGCTCCTCGTTCCCGGGCAACGACTACGCGTACGTGAGCGTCCACAGCGGATGGTGGACCGTCCCGGTGGTCCTCGGCTGGGGCACCGTCCCGGACCGGCTGGTGCGCGGTTCCGCCGAGGCGCCCGTGGGCTCGTCCGTCTGCCGCTCGGGCTCCACGACCAAGTGGCACTGCGGCACGGTCCTGGCCAAGAACGAGACGGTCAACTACAGCCAGGGCGCCGTCCAGCAGATGACGAGGACCAGCGTCTGCGCGGAGGGCGGCGACTCCGGCGGCGCGTTCATCAGCGGCGACCAGGCCCAGGGCGTCACCTCCGGCGGCTGGGGCAACTGCTCCGGCGGCGGCGAGACCTGGTTCCAGCCGGTCAACGAGATCCTGGGCCGTTACGGGCTGACCCTGCACACCGCCTGATCCCGGGCACCGCCCGGCGCGCGGCTTCCGGTCGCGCGCGCCGTCCGGCGGGGTGCCGGTGCGCGGCCGCTCGCGGCGGTCGCGCACCGGCGCCCCGCGCCCGGCGGTGGTGTCCCGGTGCCGCCCGGTATCCTGGAGGCGCGACCGCCCCGGGCCGTCGCGCGGCGGTGGGGCCCGCCGCACCCGAACCGCGAGGCACGCCGTCGCCGACGGTCCCTGCACGTGACCCGTCCCGTCCGCGCCCGCGTGCGGGAGACCACGCGTAGGGAGAGACATGCGTTCCGACGAACCCCCGCGGGCCGCGGCGTCCGGGCCGGCCCGCCCCGGTGACGGGCCGGAGGACGTCCGCCGGCCCCGGGAGCCGCGCCGAGCGCGCCACGGCGTCCTCGCGGCCGTCGCGGCGGGCGGCGCGCTCGGTTCCCTGGCCCGTTTCGAGGCGTCCCGGCTGTGGCCCACGGCCCCCGACGCCTTCCCCTGGACGACCCTGACGGTGAACGCCGTCGGCTGCCTCCTGCTCGGCGTCCTCCTCGTCGCCGTCACGGAGGTCTTCGCCGCCCACCCCCTGCTGCGCCCGTTCCTCGGAACCGGGGTGCTGGGCGGGTTCACCACCTTCTCCACGTACTGCGCGGACATCGGCCGCCTCCTGGGCGACGGCCGTGCCCCCGTCGCGCTCGCCTACCTCGTGGCGACCGTCGTCGCCGCGGCGGCGGCGGCGGGCGCCGGCGTGTTCGGCGCGCGCCGTCTCCTGGCGGACCGGAGCGCGTCATGACCCTCCGTACGCACGCGCCGGTGCGCCCGGCCGCCGGCACCGGCTCCCCGGCGGGCCCCCGGTGAACGACCTCCTCCTCGTGGCCGCCGGCGGCGCCGTCGGCGCGTCCCTGCGCCACCTGACCGACCGCGCCGTCCAGGCCCGCCACGGCACCGCCTTCCCCTGGGGCACCCTCACCGTCAACGTCGTGGGGTCCCTGCTCCTCGGCCTCCTCACGGGCGCCGTCCTGTCCGGCGCGGCCGGGCACACCGCGCGGCTCCTCCTGGGAACCGGGCTGTGCGGCGCGCTGACGACGTACTCGACGCTCTCCTACGAGACGCTGCGGCTGGCCGAGACCGGGGCGAAGCTCCTCGCCGCGGCCAACGTCGTCGCCTCCGTGGTCGCCGGGGTCGGCGCCGTCCTCGCCGGGCTCGCCGCCGCCCGGGTCCTGTTCCCCTGAACCGGGAGCGCCGGTCGCCGCCCTCCGCGGACGGCGGCGACCGGCACTCCCGGGCACGTCCTAACGGCCCTGGAGGGCCTTGACGTTGTCGCCGAACGTCCAGCCCTTCGAGCCGTCCCAGTTCGCCGACCAGGTCATCAGGCCCTTGAGCGCCCCGCCGTAGTGGTTCCACGCCTGGGCCACGGCCGAGGGCGCCATGTGGCCGCCGCCCGCGCCCGGCTGTGCGGGGAGACCGGGGACCTGCTTGTCGTACGGGACCTTGATCGTGGTTCCCTGGATCACCAGGCCCCGGTTCAGGCAGTCGGTCTGCGCGACGAACCCGGCGACGGTGCCGGCGGAGTAGGAGTCGCCCGCGCAGCCGTACATGCTGCCGTTGTAGTACTGCATGTTGAGCCACCACAGGCGCCCGTTGTCCGCGTACTTCTTGATGATCGGCAGGTACGCGCCCCAGATCGACCCGTAGACCACGCTGCCGCCGGTGACGTACGCCGTCTCCGGTGCCATCGTCAGGCCGAAACCGGCGGGCATGCGGGCGAGGACGCCGTCGATGATGCGGATCAGGTTGGCCTGGGACGCGGACAGGGTCCCCAGGGAGCCGCTGCCGACCAGGCCGGTCTCGATGTCGATGTCGATCCCGTCGAAGTTGTACTTCTTCAGGAGGGGCACGACGGTGTCGACGAACCGGTCGGCGACGGCGCGGGAGTTCAGGTCGATGCCGGCCGCGGCTCCGCCTATCGACATCAGGAGGGTCGCCCCGGCCGCCTTGGCACGGCACATCTCGGCGGGGGTGGCGACGCGGACGGTGCTGTCCATGCCGTCCTCCCACAACACCGTTCCGTCCGAACGGATCACGGGGAAGGCGGCGTTGAGGACGTTGTAGCCGTGGGCGGCGAAGCGCGGGTCGTCGATGGGGGCCCAGCCGAAGGGCGGGTGGACGCCGTTGGACGCGCCGTCCCAGTTCTCCCAGTACCCCTGCAGCACCTTTCCGGCGGGCCTCGGCTTGAGGGCGCAGGTGTCCGGGTCGGCGGCGGATGCGGTGGTGGAGGCGGCGGGGAGGGACGGGGCCGTCCGTACGGGCTTCGCGCCCTCGGCGGCGGCGGGCGCGGTGAGGACGGTGGCCGCGAGCAGGGCGCCGAGTCCCGCTCCGAGGACACGGGTGATCCGATGGCCTGGCATGCGTGCTCCTTGGGACGTGGGGGGGGGTGGAGTCCTGGGCATGGCGCGCGCCCTTCCGACCGTAAGTTGGTCCAGACCATTCGTCAACCAGCCCGACCGACAAGCGAGTTGACCCACCGGTACGAGCGCGGCCGGGTACGCCCGCCCGGAAGCGCCCCCGAGCGCCGTCGCGCCGTCCGTGTTCACCCGCACGGATGAGCGCCCGCCGGTTCCGGCTCCGCCTGCGCCCTTCGGGAGCGGGAGCGTCGGAGAGTGGTCGGACGATCCGCCGGGCTCTTCCGAGCAGGGAACCAAGGACAGGGAACCAGATGGGCCGTCACCCGATCCTCCGATGTCGTCACGTCCTCGCCGTCGTGCTGCTCGTCGCCGCGGCGGCGGTCCTGCCCGGCGCGCCACCCCGGTGGGGCGACCGCGCCGTCGCCGCGCCGCCCGCCTTCGACACGGCGCCCGCGCGGGCGGGTCTGGAGCGGCTGCTCGCCACCCGGGCCCGGCAGTTCACCCTGGTCCCCGTCGAGCGGCCGGACTCGGGCGACTACTTCACGCTCTCCGGGAAGGCGGGCCGGATCGAGATCCGGGGCACCTCCCCGGCCACGCTGCTCGCCGGGGCGGGCTGGTACCTGGAGCGGGTCGCCGGGGTCGACGTCGGATGGCCCGGCGACAGCCTCGGGCGGCTGCCCGCCACCCTCCCCGGAGTCACCGGGGCCCTCACCCGGTCGGCGAACGTGCCCCACCGCTACGCCCTGAACGACACGGACGAGGGCTACTCGGGCGCGTACCGGGACTTCGACGCGTACCGCCGCGACATCGACCTGATGGCCCTGCACGGCGTGAACGAGGTGTTCGTCCCGACCGGCACCGACCACGTGTACCACCGGGCCCTCCAGGAGTTCGGCTACAGCGCCGCCGAGCTGCGGAACTGGCTCCCCGGCCCCGCCCACCAGCCCTGGTGGATGCTGCAGAACATGTCCGGCTTCGCCGGGCCGGTGTCCGAGCGGCTGGTCGAGGCCCGCGCGGCGCTGGGCGCCCGGATCGCGGACCACCTGCGCTCCCTCGGGATGACCCCCGTCCTTCCGGGCTTCTTCGGCACGGTGCCGCCGGGGTTCGCCGCGCGGAACCCGGGTGCGGTCACCGTCCCGCAGGGCAGGTGGGTGGGGTTCGACCGGCCCGACTGGCTGGACCCGACCGGCCCGGTCTTCGACCGGCTGGCCGCCGTCTTCTACCGCGTCCAGCGGGAGCGGTTCGGCGACAGCGGCATGTACAAGATGGACCTGCTGCACGAGGGCGGCACCCCGGGTCCGGTCGACGTCGCCTCGGCCGCCCGGGCCGTCCAGCGGGCCCTGGACACCGCGCACCCCGGCGCCACCTGGGCCATGCTCGGCTGGCAGCGCAACCCGACCGCCGCGTTCCTGAGCGGGGTGGACCGCGGCCGGGTGCTGATCCTCGACGGACTCTCCGACCGCTACGACGGCCTCGACCGCGAGACGGAGTGGGGCGGCACGCCCTACGCCTTCGGCTCCATCGCCAACTTCGGCGGCCACACCAGCCTGGGCGCCAACACCGGCGCCTGGGTGAGCCGTTTCCACGCGTGGCTGGCCGAGCCCGGTTCCGCGCTGCGCGGGATCGCCTACCTGCCGGAGGGCACCGGCGGCAACCCCGCCGGATTCGACCTGTTCACCGAACTCGCCTGGCAGCCGGGCCGGATCGACCAGCGGGCCTGGTTCGCCGACTACGCGGCCCGCCGCTACGGCGGCGCCGACCCGCACGCCGCCGCCGCCTGGGAGCAGCTGCGGCTCGGCCCGTACACCATGGCCACGGGGACGTGGAGCGAGCCGCAGGACAGCCTCTTCGCCGCGCGCCCGAGCCTGACGGCGAACACGGCGGCGCGCTGGAGCCCGACCGCCCTGCGGTACGACGCCGCCACGGTGGAGCGGGCCCTGTCGGAACTGCTCCGGGTCGCTCCCGGCCTGCGGACCACGGACGCGTACCGCTACGACCTCGTGGACGTGGCGCGCCAGGCGCTCACCAACCGCGGCCGCGTGCTGCTGCCGCGCGTCAGGGCCGCGTACGAGGCCAAGGACCTGGAACGCTTCCGGGCGCTGGTGCGGGAGTGGAACGCCGACATGGAGCTGCTCGGGCGGCTCGTCGGCTCCGACCGGCGGTTCCTGCTCGGCCCGTGGCTGGAGGACGCCCGCTCCTGGGGCGCCGACCCCGCCGAGCGCGACCGCCTGGAGTACGACGCCCGCTCGATCCTGACCACGTGGGGCGGCCGGGTCCCGAGCGAGACGGGCGGGCTGCGCGACTACGCGAACCGGGAGTGGGACGGACTCGTCCGGGAGGTCTACGCGCCGCGCTGGGCCGCCTACTTCGCGACCCTCGACGACGCCCTGGTGACCGGCGGGACCCCGGCCGCCGTCGACTGGTTCGCGCGGGACGACGCCTGGGCCCGCGACCACCGGCCCCACCCGACCGTTCCGGCCGGTGACCCCCACGCCCTGGCGGAGGAGGTGCGGGCGGCCCTGGAGGCGGCGGCCTGACGGTTTCCCGGCACACGGGAGCCGGCGCGCGGGCGTCCCGTCGTAGGCTTCGCTCCACACGGAGACGCGGGGGGGGCGGGGCACATGACGGACGGAACGGGAACGACCCGGAGGTGGGACTCGGTCCTCGATTCGGTCGTGGTGTACGCGCGGGGCGCGCTCTGCCGCCGCCTGGCCCGGGGCCGGGTGCCGCGGGACGGCCGGGTACGGGTGACGGGCCTGCCGCGCACGCTGGACCCGGGCTCGCTGCGGGCCCGGGTCCTGGACACCGCCGGGGTCCGGGTCACCGGGGCCGGGGTGGAGGTCGAGGCCGCGCCGCACGACGGTTCCGCCCCCTACGCGCTGCGGCGCGAGGTCGAGCGGTTGCGCGACGCGTACGCGGCGGCCGGGGCGCGCCGGGACCGGCAGCGGGGCCTGATCGAGGAGGTGCGGGGGCTGCGCCCCGTGCCGCCGCCCCGCAAGCGCGACGACCCGCACCGCCGGACCCCGGTCGACGCCTGGCTCGGACTCGCCGACTTCGTGGACGAGCGGCTGACCGGACTGCACGCGCGCCTCGCCGAACTGGAGGAGGAGGTCCTCCGCGTCGAGCACGAGCTCGGCATCGCCTCGGACCGTCTCGACCGGGCCTCCACCGACGCCCCTCCGGCCCACGTCGAGACCGGCGTCCACGCCGTCCTCTCCCTGAGCGGGGCCGCCGGCGAGGAGGTCGAGGTGGAGGTGGAGTACGGCGTGCCGGGCGCCGTCTGGGTGCCGGCCTACCGCCTCTCCCACCGCACGGGGGAGGACAGCGGCCGGCTGCTGCTGCGCGCCTCGGTCGCCCAGCGCACCGGCGAGGACTGGAACGGGGTGCGCGTCGCCCTGGCCACGGCGGACCTGGGGCGCCGCACCGATCTGCCGAGGCTGCGCTCCGTCCGGATCGGGCGCCGCCAGGAGGTCCCCGCACCGTCCGGCTGGCGCGAGCCCCCGGCGGGTCTCGCCGGCCTCTTCGCCGGGTACGAGGCGGCCGGGCCCCGTCCCGTCAGCGGTTTCGGCGGGGCGGTGGGCGGTTCCGGGGAGGCCGCGGGAGGCTTCGCGGCCGTGCCCGTCGCGGCCGCTCCCGTCCCGCCACCGCCGCCCCCGGCGCCCGCGCCGCCGGGCTTCGCCGGGCCGGCGCCCGCCACCGGTCTGCCGCCGGCCCCCGGCGGCGCGTACGGCTTCGCCGCCGGGGCCCGTGACGCGGCGCCGGACCCCGTGCCCCCGGCCGTCCCGCGACGCGCGGGCAAGAGGTCCGGCGGGGACGGCGCGGCGGCGCCCCCGGCGGGTCCGTCCCCGAGCGCCCCGTCCCCGGCCGGTCCGCCCCGGCCGAGCGGTGCCGAACTCGACTACGCCTCCCTGGTGCTGTGCGGCCCCGACGAGCCGGAACCGCGCCGGGGCCGGCTGTTCCCCGCCTCCTCCCCCGACGCCGTGGCGGCCGAGTGCCGACGCCGTGCCGAAGGGGTGGCCGCGCTGCCGCTGCCCGAACACGCCGTGCGTCCTCGCGAGTCGGCGGGTTCGTTCGACCACCGCTTCGACGCCGCCGCCCGCGCCGACGTCCCCTCGGACGGCACCTGGCACACCGTCACCGTCGGCGAGATCGCGGTCGGCCTGCGCACGGAGTACCTCTGCGTGCCGTCCGTGGAGCAGACCGTGTACGCGACGCTCGTGGTCTCCAACGCCACCGACCGGGCCCTGCTGGCCGGCCCGGTGGAGGTCACCGTCGACGACGCGTTCCTGCTGACGGCCGCGCTCCCCACGCTCGCCCCCGGCGGTGTCCGGCGGCTGGGCCTGGGGGCGGCCGAGGCCCTTCGCGTGACGCGCCGCGCGCACCTCCTCGAATCGACGGCGGGGCTGCGCAACAACGTCACCGTGCTCGACCACCGCGTCCACGTGGAGCTGGCCAACCGTCTGGCGGCGCCCGCCACCGTCGAGGTCCACGAGCGGGTTCCGGTCACCTCCGAGCCGGACGTGCGGATCGAGGAACGGGCCGACTGGTCCGTGCCGGAGGACGCCACGGACTCGGGGGAACACGCCGAGGGAACCCGCGTCTGGCGGGTCGTCCTCCCCTCCGGCGCCACCGCCGTCCTCGAAGGCGGCTACGAGATCCGCGTCCCGGCCGGCAAGTCCCTGGCCGACGGCAACCGCAGGAGCTGACCACCATGTCCACGCACCCCCGGCCGATCCCCCTGCCCGTCACCGCCGTCACCTGCCTGGAGGACCGCGCCCACGTCGAGCGCACCGCCGTCCTCGACCTGGCGGCCGGCGTCCAGCGGCTGCGTCTCGGCCCGGTCGGCGCGCTCGCCGTCGACCGCACCCTCCACGCCGAGCTGGTGTCCGACCACCCGGCCTCCGTGCTCGACGTACGGATCGTCCGCACCTGGACGCCGCGCGGTCCCGCCCCCTCCCCCGACGACTCCGGCCTGCGCCGGCACGTGCGCGCCCTGGAGGAGGAGCGGCGCGCCGTGGAGCAGCGGCGGGACCGTCTGCGGACCCGTCTGGACCTGCTCGGCCGGCTCGCCGCCGACCTGCTGCGGGAGATCTCCGAGGGCGCCGGCTCCGGGGAGAGCGAGGGGGAGCGCTGGGCCCGTGAGCTGGACCGCGTGGACGCCGAGCGCGACGCGCACGCCGAGCGGCTCCGTGCCGCCGAGGCGCGGCTGTCCGCCCTCGCCGACGAGACCGGCGAGGCGTGGCGGGCCCTGCACGCCGCCGAGGAGGAGCCCGCCGAGCTGGTCGGTCACGTGGAGCTGACCGTGGAGGCCGGGGCCGCCGGGCCCGCGCGGCTGCGTCTGAGCCACCTCACGCCGTGCGCACTGTGGCGGCCCGCCTACCGGGCCGTGCTCGACGGGGACTCCCTGACCCTGGAGACCGGGGCCGTGGTCTGGCAGCGCACCGGCGAGGACTGGTCGGACGTGCGGCTGACGCTGTCGACGGCCCGCTCGGCCCTGGCCACCGATCCGCCGCGCCTGGTCGAGGACCGGCTGACGCTCAGGGACCGGACGGCCGCCGAGCGCCGCACGATCGACGTCGAGGTGCGCGAGGAGGAGACCGGCGACCTCGGCCCGGCG
Organism: Streptomyces sp. NPDC001744; assembly: GCF_042892575.1. NCBI lineage: Bacteria > Bacillati > Actinomycetota > Actinomycetes > Kitasatosporales > Streptomycetaceae > Streptomyces > Streptomyces sp. NPDC001744. The sequence goes on along the minus strand of NZ_JBIAUG010000015.1, from coordinate 88,974 downwards.
CCGGTGACCGGCCTGCCGGGCGTGGACGACGGTGGCGAGGTCCGCGTCCTGCACGCTCCCGCGACGGTCTCCGTGCCCGGGGACGGCCGCGCCCACCGCGTGCCGCTCTCCTCCTTCACGACGGGCGCGAGCAGTGAGTACGCCTGCTCCCCCGAACTCTCGCCGCTGGTCACCCAGGTGGTGCGGTTCGACAACGCGGCCGGGCACGCGCTGCTCGCCGGGCCGGTGGACCTGGTGCGCGGCGGCGGTTTCACCGGACGCGGCACGCTGGACTTCACCGCGCCCGGGGCCCCGGCGGAGCTGGCCTTCGGCAGCCGTGACGACCTGCGGGTCGTGCGGCACGCCGAGGAGTCCCGCGACACCGCCGGGCTCTCGCAGCGGACCGTGGTCACCCGCACGGTCCGGCTGCGCCTGTCCCGGTTCTCCGCCCCGGGCGAGGACGGCGACCGGGTGGTCGTCCTGCGGGAGCGGCTTCCCGTCTCCGAGGTCTCGGCGGTGGAGGTGCGTCTGCGCGAGGAGTCCTGCTCCCCGGTGCCGGACGCGGTGGACGCCGAGGGCATCGCCCGCTGGGACGTCCCCGTGCCGCCCGGCGGCCGCCGCACGGTCACCCTCGTGTACGAGCTGTCGGCGGCCTCCAGGGTCACGGGCATCTGAGGACGGGAGGGGCCGGGAGGGTGCGGGGCCGGGGGGGGGCTTTCCCGTACGCCCTCCCGGCGTCACGGACGGTCGTCCCGGGTGACCCTTCGTGGCCGTGGACGTCCTTGCGCGAACCGGTTCCGCATGCCTGATGCACACGGGCCGCTTCCGGTGCAGACTGTGCGGCAGATGGCGTCACATCCTGTCGGGAGGCCGGAAGAGTGAACGGCGACAGCGACGGACGGCGCCTGACCGGCCGCGCCCCGAACGGAGGCGGGCCGTCGGCGCACCGCCCGGCCGGTGCGAGGGCGCGCTTCCGCAGGAGCAGGGGTCTGCTGCCCCCGGACCGGTTCACCACCCGCGGTCAGCTGGCGTGGCTGAATTCCGCCACCTCCAGGATCGGTACGACGCTGGACCTGGAGCGCACCGCGCAGGAGCTGGCCGAGTTCACCGTGCCCCGGTTCGCCGACGGCGCCGCCGTCGACGTCCTGGAGAGCGTGCTGCGCGGCGAGGAGGGCGCGCGGTGGACGGGAGAGGGCATCCCGGTCCTGCGGGCCACGGCCCTGTGCGCCATCGAGGAGCTGTCCTCCCTGGAGCCGACCCCGGTGGGCGAGACCTTCGTCCGGTCCGAGGAGCAGCACGAGACGCTGCTCCACCGGTACTGCCTCCGGCAGGGCAAGCCGGTCCTGCTGAGCCGGATGCGGGACGACGACTTCGCCCGGGTCGCGCCGACGGAGAGCGCGGCGGCGCAGATGCGCGCCGCCGGCGTGCACAGCTATCTGGCCGTGCCCCTGATCGCACGCGGCCTGCTGCTCGGGAGCGCCGACTTCGTGCGCGGCCCCGGGACACCGCCGTTCTCCCCCACCGACCTGGCCCTGGCGGAACAGCTCGCCTCCAAGGCGGCCGTCTTCATCGACAACGCCCGGCTGTACGGGCGCGAGCGCGAGCACGTGGTCTCGTTGCAGCGCAGCCTGCTGCCGCGCGCGACCCCGGTGACGCCGGGCCTGCGGGTGCGCTCCGAGTACGCGCCCTCGGCGGCCGGCCACGGGGTGGGCGGGGACTGGTACGACGTGGTGGCGCTGCCCGGGGGGCGCACGGCCCTGGTGGTGGGCGACGTGATGGGGCACGGGCTGCCCGCCGCCGCCACGATGGGCCGGCTGCGGGCGGTCGCCCGCACCCTGATGACCCTGGACATGGCTCCGGAACGGGTCCTGGCACGGCTCGACCTGGCCACCCGCGACCTGGAGGACGAGCAGGTCGCCACGTGTCTGTGCGCGGTCTACGACCCGGCGGACTCCAGTTACACGCTGGCCAGCGCCGGGCACCTGCCGCCCCTGCTCCTGGACGGGAGGGGGGCCGCCGACTTCGTGGACGTGCCGGCCGGCGCGCCCCTGGGCGCGGGGGTGATCCCGTACGACCCGCTGCGGCTGAAGATCCCGGACGGCGGTCGTCTGGTGATGTACACGGACGGGTTGATCAAGACCCGGACCGAGGACCTGGACGTCCAGCTGGCGCGGCTCCGGTCGGCCGCGCTCGGGCTCACCCCCGAGTCGCTCGAAGCGGGGGGCCTGCTGGACCGCGCCCCGGCCGGCGCCACGCGGTTCGACGAGGCCGTGCTCCTCGTCACGACGGACTCCCCGTCCCCGGGCGTCGACCTGCGGGTGTGGGAGCTGCCGAAGGACGGGCGGGCGGCCTCGGTGGCGCGGGGCCTGGTCACCGGCCAGCTCGCCGAGTGGGAGCTGGCGGAGCTCGCGGACGCCTGCGAACTGGTCGTCTCCGAACTCGTGGGCAACGCGCTGCGTTACGGCAACGGCCCCGGCGAGCTACGACTCTGGCGGGGCGAGCGTCTGGTCGTGGAGGTCTCGGACACGGGACCCGACCTGCCCCAGATCCAGCACGCGGACCTCAGCGACGAGGGCGGCCGGGGGCTCCAGCTCATCAACACGCTCTGTCGCCGCTGGGGTTCCTGCCGCACCGAAACCGGCAAGGTGGTCTGGGCGGAGCAGAACATGCCGGGCGGCCAGGAGGCGTGACGGGGCGGGCACGGCACCGGCGCGGTGCCCGCGGGCCGGCGGAACCGGCCGCCCGCCGTCGAGGTCCGGGGCGTCACCGGGACCGGGACTCCGCCGGCCTGCGGACCGGCACCGAGGGGCACGGCGGGTCGGCGTGGCACAGGAGCAGGCAGGTGTCGTCGTCCCCGGGGCTGTCGCGCAGGAGGTCGGCCAGGAGTTTCTCGGCGTCCTGCTCGACGGTGCCGCCGGCCTGCGGGGCGAGGCCGGCCAGTGCGGCGGCGAGCCGCCGGATGCCCGGATCGACGCCCCGGGCCCGGCGTTCGACGAGCCCGTCGGTGTAGAGCAGCAGGCTGGAGCCGGGGGCGAGGGTGAGGTGGTGGTCGCGGACGGTCTGGTCGACGGGCAGACCGAGGAGGAAACCTCCGCGGTCGTGGAGGACGTGGACGGTGCCGTCGGGGGTGCGCAGGAGCGGGGGCAGGTGGCCGGCGGTCGCCCAGACGACCTCGGGGCTCGCCGGGCGGAGCTGGGCGACCAGGGCGGTGGCGGAGAGACCGGGCTGCAGGCTGCGCATGAGGTCGTGCAGGAGGGTCAGCAGGGCGCCCGGGGAATGGCCCTGGAGGGCGTAGGCACGCAGGGCGTGGCGGAGTTGGCTCATCAGGACGGCCGCGTCCAGTCCGTGGCCGGTGACGTCGCCGATGACCGTGGTCAGGGTGCCGTCGGGGTGGAGGAAGGCGTCGTACCAGTCGCCGCCGACGTTCATGCCCTTGCCGGCGGGCAGATAGCGTGCCGCCATGCGCAGGCCGGGGACCGCGGGCAGGTCGGTGAGCATGGCGCGTTGCAGGATCTCCGCGGTGTCGCGTTCGTGTTCGTAGCGCTGGGCGTTGTCCAGCGCGGTGGCGGCGCGACGGGCCAGTTCGGTGAGCATCACGACGTCGTCGGGGGTGAACCGGTCCGCGGGGGGCGTCAGGACCAGCACGCCCAGTGTGGTCCGGCCCGTGGTCAGGGGGAGGGAGAGCAGGGGAGGACCGGTCACGGGGCCGGAGGCGGCTCCGGGGCGGTCGGTTCCGGCGCGGTGGTGGACCCGTCCGGTGCGGGCGGTGAGGACGGCGGGGTGGTCGGCCGGCAGCTCCGCGGCGTCCGGGGTGTCCCCGGCCGGCGCGGTGAGCTTCTGCCGGTTGTCGAGGAGCCGGATGTGGGCGGTGGCGGCGTACTCGGGGACGAGCATCCCGGTCAGGTCGCGCAGGACCCTTTCGTGGTCCAGGGTGCGGCTGAGCGTGGCGCTGGCGGCGGAGAGGAACGACAGCCGCTTGCGGGCGGTCTCCGCCTGCTCGCGCGCGGCCTGTTCGGCGGTCAGCAGTTCGGTCTGGGCCCGGTGGGCGGCGTCGAGTTCGGCGTGCAGGGCGAGTACGCCCTGGTTGGTGGATTCCAGCTCGCCGCGGTGCCAGTCCAGCAGTTCCACCAGGGCGCGGACGTCGCCGTCGCCGTCCGCGAGCGCGCGGACGAGCCGGGAGCAGGGCTCCTCGCCGCCGTCCCGGGACGCGGCCGGGGCGTGTGCGTGCCGGGGAGGGGGCGGCTCCGTGTGCCCGTCGTTCCCGCCGTCCCCGTCGCCGGGGGTGTGCAGGACGGCGTGGACGGCGGGGACCCCGGTGGCGGGGTCGGGGCGGACCTCGACCCGCAGACGGGCCGTGGTGCCTTCGTCGAGCGCCGTCCCGATCTTTCCGAAGAGGTCCGTGACCAGACGGACGCGCGCTTCGGCGGGGACCGCGGAGGCGAGGGCGAGGACGTCCTGACGCGCTCGCAGGGCGTCGGCCGGCGTCCTGATCGTCAGGTTGATCTGCGGCGCGTTCATCACGCTCCTCGCGGGGGTGGGGAGAGGGCTGCGGCGGTGGGCACGACGGACGTGGTGTCGCCGGGGGCGGGACCGGGCGCGCCGGGCACCGTCCGGAAGCGCGGCGGTTCCGTCCGCCGCGCGACCCGCTCCCGGCGGCGTTCCGGGAACGCGGTCGCGCTCCCGGCCACCCGTGTGCGGCGTCTGAACCGCCATGCCCGCTCGCTTTCTTCCCGGGTCTTCGAGCATCCGGGTACCGACAGGGACCGGCGGATGAGGAACGACCAGCGATAGTTGCCGCACGACAACAATAGGCGAGTCCCGCGCGATCGGCACGGCCCGCCCGGCACGGCTCCGGCTCCGGTCGCCCGGCGCGTACGGGGTCCGGAGCGGGGCAGGAGGATCACGGGGCCGGTCACCGCGCACGCCCCCGGAAGGGACGGGAGGAGGTCACCGTGGAAGGAGAACCGGGCGCTCCGGGCTTCCGGACCGCCGGGGCGGTCGCCACAGCGACGGCGGGAGGGCGGGAGGAGACGAAGACGCGGCGGAGTCCGCGGGCCTCACCCGCCGGGCGCCGGGCCCGCCGGACCGCCCCGGTCCGTCAGGCGGCGGCTCCGGCCCGCCCGCCGCCGCGCGGCGTCGACGGCCATCGGCGCGGAGGGACCTTCCGGCCCGCGGAGGCATTCCCCTCCCCCGCGCGGCGCCCCGGGGGCTCCCGCCGCGAAACGCCCCTCACCCACAGTTGCCCCGAACCAATACTTGCCATTTGACAAGTATCCGCCGGAGGCAGGAATCTGTCGCAGCAGCATGAGCCGGAGAGCCGGCCTCGGGAAGGTGGAATCGTGAACCCATCGGCGCAGCCGCCGGCCTCAGGCCGACCCCGACGCGACGGCTTCCGGCTCGCCGCGTCCGGACGCGGCGTCGCCGGTGACGGCCCGGATCCCGACCAGGCCCCGCGCCAGCATGGCCCGCTCCGTGGCGCTCATCCTCCCCAGCAGTTCTCCCAGGACCTCCTCGCGCCGGGCCCGAAGCGCTTCGAGGTAGCTCGCGCCCCGGCGTGACAGACGCAGTTCCAGTTCCCGGCGGTCCGAAGAACTGTGGTTGCGTTCGATGAATCCCACCGCGTGCAGCCGGTCGCACATCCGGCTGACCGACGGCGGCATGGAGTCGAGCTTCTCGGCCAGGGTGCGCAGGTTCACCACTCCCTCGCGCTCGAGGACGTACAACACACGCACCTGGGACGACGACACCGGCGCGGTCGAGACCCTCTCCCCCTGGGACCACAAGACCTCGACCAGCTCCAGGACCTCGCGCGCCATACTGGCGACGTATCCCCCCGCGCCGTCCTGCCGCAGCGCTTCCTCCGGTCGCCGAGACATGAGAGAAGCTCCCTTTCGCATGCGTTCCAAAACTAGGCGGTAACCGAACGATGGACAGATTCACCGTGGTCGAGCGCGCCCTGCGCTCCACCACTCCCGACGCTCTCCTCCAGGCCCTGGAGGAAGCGCTGGCCGCGCAGTACGGCGCCGCGGACGTCACCCTGCTCATGGCCGACTACGCGATGACCATACTGCAACCGGTCTCCGCCCTCCCCTACACGATGGAACCCGTTCCCGTCCACACGAGCGCCCCCGGCAAGGCGTTCAACTGGCAGCGGCCCCACACCGAGGCCCCCGGGAAGGACGGCTCCGTCGTCGCGCACCTGCCGGTGAGCGTACGCGGCGACCGCATCGGGGTCCTGAGCCTGCGCCTGGACGCCTGGGACGAGGACTCGGACACCGCGCGGGAGCTGACGGAGATCGCCGAGGTCCTGGGCCACGAGATCATCGTCGGCGAGCGCGACACCGACCTCTACCTCCAGGCCCGGCGGGCCACCCGCCTCACCCTCGCCGCCGAGATGCAGTGGCAGCTCCTTCCCGGGCGCTCCTGCACCCGGCCCGAGTACGAGATCGGCGCGCAGCTCGAACCCGCCTACGCGATCCACGGGGACAACTTCGACTGGTCGACGTCGGCCGACGCCCTCACCCTGACCGTGACCAACGGAATGGGCGAGGGCATCGAGGCGGCCCTGCTGACCAGCCTCGCGGTCAACGCCCTGCGCAACGCCCGGCGGGCCGGCCTGTCCCTGGTCGACCAGGCGTACCTCGCCGACCAGGCCGTCTACGGGCAGCACCGGGGGGCGCAGCACCTGTCGGTCCTCCTGCTCCGCTTCGACCTGGCCACCGGAGCCACGGAGATCGTGGACGCCGGCTCACCGAAGATGTGGCGCGTACGGCGGGGCAGGGCCGAACAGATCGAGCTGAACGCCCAGCTCCCCCTCGGCATGTTCGAGGACACCTCCTACACGGCCGAGCACTTCCGGACCGAACCGGGAGACCGCCTCGTCTTCGTCAGCGACGGCGTCTACAACGTCGCCTCGCCGGCCGGCGAACGGTACAGCGACCGGGCTCTGGCCCGGGCGCTGACCAGCACCCAACTCCTGCCCGCCTCCCAGGTCCCCCGGGCCGTCCTGCAGGAACTGGCCGGTCACCGCGGTGTGATCGACCCCGAGGACGACGCCATGGTGGTCTGCCTCGACTGGCACGGACGGCCCGGCGCCTGAGGCCCCCCCGGCGCGGCCCCACGCGCCGCCCGCCGGAGGGGCGGCCGGGCTCCGGGACGGAAACCGGATGCGGGCGCCGTACGGCCGCCCTAGGCTGCGCCCGCCGGGGCGCCGCGCCGGCCGTCGAGGGACAGGAGACACACCGAGCCATGACCAGTCAGCTTTCCGCGATCTGCTTCAACACGCCCCGGCCGTCCGACCTGGCGCGGTTCTGGGCGGGGGTCCTGGGCTGGGACCCACTCGGGGGTGCGGACGGCGAGGTCGCGGTCCGGCCTCCCGACGCCGCCGGGTTCCACATCCGTTTCCTGCCGTGCCGGGAACCGAGGAGCGGCCGGAACCGGGCGCACTTCGATCTGACGAGCACCTCCCCCGAGGACCAGCGGCGAACGGTGGCCAGGGCGCTGGAACTGGGCGGCAGGCACATCGACGTGGGGCAGCGCCCGGAAGAGGGCCACGTCGTCCTCGCCGACCCGGACGGCAACGAGTTCTGCGTCATCCAGCCGGGCAACACGTTCCTCGCCGGTACCGGCACCATCGGGGCCCTGGCCTGCGACGGCACGCGGGAGGTCGGTCTCTTCTGGAGCGAGGTGCTGCGGTGGCCGCTGGTCTGGGACCAGGACCAGGAGACCGCGATCCAGGCACCGGGCGGCGGTACGAAGATCACCTGGGGCGGCCCTCCTGTGGCACCGAAGACGGGCACGAACAGGTTGTACTTCGAGCTGGCGCTCCCCGCCGGCACCGACCGGGACGCGGAGACCGACCGTCTGGTCTCGCTCGGCGCGACCCGCGTCGGCACGGGCGGAGACGACGGCGGCCCGGTGCCGATGCTCGACCCCGACGGCAACGAGTTCTCCGTGCGCGGGCCCCGGTAGCGGGAACGTCGCCGGGCGAGCCGTGCCGCAAGGGCGCCCGCCCCCGGAACGTCGTCATCGGCCCGCCGGGCCGGGCCGCACGATCCTCCTCCCGGAAGGCACCCACTCGCGCCGCGCTCCGCCCGGACCGGGCGCGCTCCTCCTTCGGCGGGGCCGCCCGGTCAGGTGGCCCCGCCACCGCCCCGCCACCCGCGCGTTCCCCTACGCCCCTCAGAAGTTAACGAAACTTGCCACGTACCGTGCCCTTTTAAACCTTGACTGGCGCAAGTTCAACCAACAGTGTTCCTAACTGATCAAGAACACATCTATAGTGCCGTCGTTACGACTCCCTTCCCCGTGTGCCCGTTCCTGAGAGTCTGGTTGATGTCGGCGCCGTCCACCCCCTTCCGTCCCGCCCTGCTCGCCTCGTCGTTGACAGCCGCCGCAGGCGGTGCGCTCGCCGCGGCGGCGACCGCCGCGGCACCGGCCGAGGTCCGTCCCGCGCTGGGCTGGTTCGCCGTCTGCGGCGTCCTGTTGCTCGCCGCCTCGGCCTTCGCCGTCACCTGGTACGGACGCACCTCGCGTGCGCTCGGCAGACGGGTCGACGCCCTCACCGCCGAACTGGCCTCCCGGGACGCGTACATCGCCCGGTACTCGGCCTCCGCCGAGCGGGAGGCCTCGGCCCTGAGGGAGCGGTACGCCGCGGAGGCCGCCGCCGCCGAGGCGGCCCGCACGGCGCGGGCCGAGGAGCTCGTCCGCACCCACGCGGCGGAGACGGCCGAGCTGAAGCGGGCGCGAGCCGCCGACGTGGCGCGCCTCGAAGAGCGGCTGCGCCGTGCCGAGTCCGGCCGGTCCGCCGCCATGGCCGCCGCCGCCAACGCGGCCGGCCGCATGCAGGCCCTGGCCACGAGCATGCTGGCCGACCTGCGGGACATGGAGCACCGGCACGCCGACGAGGACGTCCTGACCGACCTCCTCCACCTCGACCACCGCACCGCCCAGGCGGGCCGGCTGGCGGACTCCATCGCCGTGCTGACCGGGGCGCGTTCCGGCCGTCGCTGGGCCCGCCCGATCGGCATGGAGTCGATCCTGCGCGGCGCCATGGGCCGGATCAGCGGCTACCAGCGGGTGCGGCTGCACTCCAGCAGCGAAGCGGCCGTGGCCGGCCACGCCGCCGAGGGCGTCATGCACGCCCTGGCCGAACTCATGGACAACGCCGCCAACTTCTCGCCGCCCACCGCCGAGGTGCACGTCTACGTGGAGGAGGTCCCCGCCGGCGTCATCATCGCGGTGGAGGACAGCGGCCTGGTGATGAGCGACGTCCAACTGCGCCGCGCCGAGGCCGCCGTGAGCGCGGAGACGCAGGACCTGGCCGGACTCTCCGGCACCCGGCTCGGTCTGGCCGTCGTCGGCCGGCTGGCGCGCAAGCACGGTCTGACCGTGTCGTTCCGCCCGTCGGCGCGCGGAGGCACCGGCGCCCTCCTCATGCTGCCGCAGGACCTGATCAGCCACACGGCCCCGGCCTCGCCGGCCGCGCCCGCCGCCACAGCCGTACCGGCCGCCCCCGGCCGCGCTCCCGCCCTGCCCGGACCGGACCGGGTGCCCGCCGGAGCGCGGGTTCCCGAACCGGAGGCCGTGCACGAGCCCGACGCGGCGTCCGGCACCGGCGCCGAGGGCACCGGCGAGCACCCGCAGTTCGGCGAGAGCGGTCTCCCGCGCCGCCGTCGCGGCCGGGCCCTGGCCGCCGCCCACCCGGAGGGCCCCGACGCCGCCGCGAAGCCCCGCCCGGCGGGTCCGCGCAGTGGCGCGGCGGCCGGGGCGGCGACCCGCTTCGGCAGCTTCCGCCGGGCGGTCCGCTCCGCCCAGCCGGACGCCGGGACCGAAGCCGACCAGACCCCGGCGGGCGGTCCCCCGGCCGCCCCGTCCGACCGGGACGGCCGGACGTCCACCCCCAGGACGTCGTCGCCGTCCTCGAACTCCCCGCACCCGGAAGGCACCCCGTAATGACCGGCACCACCACCGACGAGAAGCTCAGCTGGCTCCTGGAGGGCCTGCTGGAACGCACCCCGGGCACCCGGCACGCCCTGGTGCTCTCCCGCGACGGCCTCAAGCTCTGCCGTACCCCCGAGCTCTCCGTCGACCAGGCCGACCAGCTCGCCGCGATCGCCGCCGGCATCCAGAGCCTGTCGCACGGTGCCTCCGTGGAGTTCGGCGACGGCACGGGCGGCGTCCGTTCCGCGATGGCCGAGTTCTACGGCGGCATCCTGTTCATCGTGGAGGCCGGCGAGGGCGCCCACCTCGCCCTGGTCGCCGACGAGGACGCCGACGCCGGGCTCATCGGCCACAACATGTCCGAACTGGTCGAGCAGCTCGGCGAGCACCTGGTCGCGAGGCCCCGGGGATGAGCCGTTCCAGGCCGGGCAGGGACGATTCCCCGGACCGGCTCTACACCCTGACCGGCGGCCGCAGCCGCGCCGGGTCCGACGCCTTCGACCTGGTGACCCTCGTGGTCGCCGAGAGCGATCCGTCCCCCGGCATGCAGTCCGAGCACGCCGCGATCCTGCGCCTGTGCCGTTTCCCCACCGCCGTGGTGGAGGTGGCGGCCGGTCTCGGTCTGCCCGTGTCGATCACGCGGATCCTGCTGGCCGACCTCCACGACACCGGCCGTATCAGCGCACGGCACCCGCGTGCGTCGTACAGCCTTCCCGATCACGACATCCTGGAGCAGGTGCTCGTTGGACTCCGTAACCTCTGAACAGCGCCAGACCCTGCACAGCACCGCCGACAACGGACTGAAGATCGTCGTCGTCGGCGGTTTCGGCGTGGGCAAGACCACTCTGGTGCGCTCGGTCAGCGAGATCCGTCCGCTGAACACCGAGGAGACCATGACCCAGGCGGGCGAGGGCGTCGACGACACCGTCGGCGTCGCCGCGAAGACGGCCACCACCGTGGCCTTCGACTTCGGCAGGATCTCGCTGGACGCCCACAACATCCTCTACCTGTTCGGGGCGCCCGGCCAGGAGCGGTTCTGGTTCCTGTGGGACCGGCTGTTCTCCGGGACGCTCGGCGCGGTCGTCCTCGTCGACACGCGCCGGCTCGCCGACTCCTGGTACGCGATCGACCGCCTGGAGCACCACGGCACGCCGTTCGTCGTCGCCTGCAACGACTTCGGCGGACCCGCCCACACCACCGAGCAGATCCGCGAGGCCCTCGACCTCGCCGCCGAGGTGCCGCTGGTCTTCTGTGACGCCCGGTCGCGCGAGTCCAGCAAGCAGGTCCTGATCTCGCTCGTCGAACACCTGCAGTCCGTCCTCGTCCAGGACCCGATCTCGCAGCCGATACCGGAGCCCGCCCCGTGACCTGCCCCGTGTCCCGTCCCGTTCCGCTGAGCGGGCCCCGGTTCCAGACCGAACCCACCGAGCTGTACCGGCAGATGCGCCGTGACCACGGAGCGGTCGCCCCCGTCGTCCTGGACGGGGACGTGCCCGCCTGGCTGGTCCTCGGCTACCGCGAGCTGCACCAGGTCACCAGCGACCCGGTGCTCTTCTCCCGCGACTCCGACCTGTGGAACCAGTGGGAGCACATCCCGGCGGACTGGCCCCTGCTGCCCATGATCGGCCGCAAGCAGCCGTCCATCCTCTACACCGTCGGCGAGCGGCACCGCGAGCGCGCGAACGTCATCTCCGGGGCCCTGGAGGCGATCGACCCGTTCGTCCTGAGGCAGCGGGCCGAGCGGTTCGCCGACGAGCTCATCGACGCGCTGTGCGGCAAGGGTTCGTGCGACATCATCGCCGAGTACGCGATGCTGCTGCCGGTCCGGGTCCTCGCCAGCGTCTACGGCTTCGCCGACGAGCAGGGCCCCGGACTCGTCAAGGCCCTGAACGACATGATCAACGGCCAGGAGGGCGCCCTGGAGGGCCAGCGCCACCTGGGCGAGTCCATGTTCGCCCTGCTCACCGCCAAGTCGGAGACGCCGGGCGACGACGTGGCCTCGCGGATGGTCGCCAACACCTCCGGTTTCACACTGGAGGAGGTCGGCCAGGACCTCATGGTGATGCTGGCGGCCGGCCACCAGCCCACCGCCGACTGGATCGGCAACTCGCTGCGCCTGATGCTCACCGACGACCGGTTCGCGGCCTCCCTGTCCGGCGGCCGGCACAGCGTCGGCGAGGCGATGAACGAGGTGCTGTGGGAGGACACCCCCACCCAGAACGTCGCCGGGCGGTGGGCCTCGCGCGACACGCACCTCGGCGGACGCCGGATCGGCCGCGGCGACCTGCTGCTGCTCGGTCTGGCCGCCGCCAACTCCGACCCGCACGTACGGACCGACTCCGGCGCGCTCACCGGTGGCAACAACGCCTATCTCTCCTTCGGGCACGGCGAGCACCGCTGCCCCTTCCCGGCGCAGGAAGTCGCCGAGACCATCGCCCGTACGGGCATCGAGGTGCTCCTCGACCGGTTGCCGGACGTGGACCTGGCGGTGGCTCCGGAGGCGCTCACCCGCCGCCCCTCCCCCTGGCTGCGCGGCCTCACCGCGCTTCCCGTGACCTACACCCCGACCCCCGCACTTGGAGCCCTCGGATGAGCTGCCCGTACGACCACACCGCCGCCTCCGGCACCGACGTCATCGAGCTGGACCCGTTCGTGACCGACCTCGACGGCGAGAGCGCCCGGCTGCGCGCCGCCGGTCCGCTGGTCCGCGTCGTCCTGCCGGGCGGGGTGCCCTGCTGGGCGGTCACCCGTCACGCGGAGGCCCGGAAGCTGCTCACCGACGCGCGGCTGGTCAAGGACATCGGGGTCTGGGGGGCCTGGCAGCGCGGTGAGATCCCCCTGGACTGGCCGCTGATCGGCCTGGCCAACCCGGGCAGGTCGATGCTGACCGTGGACGGCGAGGAGCACCGGCGGCTGCGCACCCTGGTCGCGCAGGCGCTGACCGCGCGCCGGGTGGAGCGGCTGCGCGCCGGCATCGAGGCCCTGACCACGGAGATGCTGGACCGGCTCGCCGAGCGCCCGGCGGGCGCGACCGTGGACCTGAAGGCGGAGTTCGCGTACCCGCTGCCGATGAACGTGGTCTGCGAGCTGATGGGCGTCGAAAGGGCCGACCAGCCGCGGATGAAGGAGCTGTTCGACAAGTTCTTCTCGACGCAGACCCCGCCCGAGGAGGTGCCGCGGATGATGGCGGACCTGGGCGCCCTGTTCGCGGGAATCGTGGCGGCCAAGAAGGAGGCGCCGGGCGACGACCTCACCAGCGCGCTGATCGAGGCGTCGGAGAACGGCGACCGGCTCACCACGGAGGAGATCACCAACACCCTCCAGCTGATGGTGGCCGCCGGCCACGAGACGACCATCAGCCTGATCGTGAACGCCGTGGTCGCCCTGGAGACCCACCCCGAGCAGCGCGCCCTCGTGCTCGGGGGCGAGGTGCCGTGGGAGAACGTGATCGAGGAGACCCTGCGCTGGTCGACGCCCACCTCGCACGTCCTGTTCCGGTTCGCCACCGAGGACATCGAGGTCGGCGACAAGGTCCTGCCCGAGGGCGAGGGGCTGATCGTGTCGTTCGGCGCGATCGGCCGGGACGAGGAGCAGTTCGGACCGACGGCGGGCGACTTCGACGTGACCCGCACGCCGAACCGTCACATCTCCTTCGGCCACGGACCGCACGTCTGCCCGGGTGCGGCGCTGTCCCGTCTGGAGGCGTCGGTGGCGCTGCCCGCGCTGTACGCACGCTTCCCGGAGCTGCGCCTCGCCGTGCCGCGCGAGGAGCTGCGCAACAAGCCGGTCGTCACCCAGAACGACCTCTTCGACCTGCCGGTCGTCCTGGCCTGACGGTCGTCCTGGCCTGACGGTCGTCCTGGCCTGACGGTCGGCCGCGCCGACGGACATCCGTACGAGGCTGTACGGTGGGCGCATGCGTCTTTCGTCCTGCCCGAGCTGGTGGCCCTCCCCGTAGGAGCGGCCACCTCTCGCGCATGACCGAAGGGCCGTTCGGACGAACGGCCCTTTTCGCGTTTCCTGGATCACGGGTCCTGTCGTTCCGGCGGCTCGTACCGACGGCGTCCTCGACCCACCAGGAGACCTCGTGAACACCACCACCGCCCCCGCCCCCTCCTCCCCCGACGTGCTCGGGACGTCCGCCGCCCGGGCCCGGAGCGCGGTCCTGGAGGAGCAGATCCTCCGGTCCCCCGGGCGCTTCCGCGTGCTGACGGGCGACCGCCCCACAGGACGGCTGCACCTGGGGCACCACTTCGGCACGCTCCGCAACCGGGTCCGGCTCCAGGAGCGGGGGGTGGAGCTGTTCGTGATCGTCGCGGACTACCAGGTCCTGACCGACCGCGACGTGGCGGACGACCTGCCCGGACACGTCGAGGAGCTGGTCCTGGACCACCTCGCGACCGGTGTGGACCCGGCGCGGAGCACGATCTTCGCCCACAGCGCCGTCCCCGCCCTCAACCAGCTGATGCTGCCCTTCCTCAGCCTGGTGTCCGTGGCCGAGCTGAACCGCAATCCCACGGTGAAGGACGAGATCGCCCACTCCCGGCAGTCCGCCGTCAGCGGCCTGATGTTCACCTATCCGGTCCACCAGGCGGCCGACATCCTCTTCTGCAAGGCGAACCTGGTCCCGGTGGGCCAGGACCAGCTGCCGCATCTGGAGGTCACCCGGACGATCGCCCGTCGCTTCAACGCCCGCTACGGGGAAGGGGTGTTCCCCGAACCCGAGGCGCTCCTCTCCGACGTGCCGCTGCTGCTCGGCACCGACGGCACCAAGATGAGCAAGAGCCGGGGCAACGCCGTGCCCCTGGCCGCCGACGCGGACGAGACGGCGCGGCTGATCAGAGGCGCGAAGACCGATTCCGAGCGGCACATCGCGTACGACCCGGTGCGCCGCCCCGAGGTGTCCTCCCTGCTGCTCCTCGCGGCCCTCTGCCAGGGCCGTACGCCCGAGGAGGTGGCGGAGGACATCGGCTCGGCGGGGTCCGCCGCCCTGAAGCGGACCGTGACGGAGGCGGTCAACGAGCACCTGGCGCCGGTCCGGGCCCGTCGCGCCGCGTACGCGCGGGACCGGGGCCGTCTGCGCGAGGTCCTGCGGGAGGGCAACGAGCGAGCCCGGGCGGTGGCCGACGCCACCCTCGCGGAGGTCCGCGCGGTGATGCGGAGCGAGTACTGAGCGGTCGCCGGGCCCGGCCCCCACCCGGGTCCCGGCCTCCCGAGCCCGTCCTCCCGCGCCGTCCTCGGCCCGCCGCGTCCCGTCCTCCCGCGCCGCCCTCAGCCCGCCGCGTCCTCGAACACCGGCGTGCCCGCGAAGAGTTCGTTCACCCAGTGGGCGCTCGCCTCGGCGCAGCCGGTGGCGGGGGTGCCCGGGAAGAGCCGGGACCACGACACGGCCCGGCCGAGGGCCGCGAGCCGGACGGCGAGCGTCGCGGCGCGGCGCAGCTCCGGCAGGGACGGCCCCAGGCCGGTCCAGGGCTCCAGATAGGCGTCGCGCAGGCGCTCCGCGTGCCCGGGGCCGTAGCGCTCGCGGACCGCCCGGGCCGGCACCAGGAGGCTGCCGAAGGGGTGGGCGACGGCGGCGTCGCCCCAGTCGAAGAAGGTGAACCGGCCGGGGGCGGGGGTGAGCACCTGCCCGTCGTGGAGGTCGCTGTGGTCGAGGGAGTCCGGGATGCCGTACCCGTCGAGCTCCGCGCACCAGTCGAGCAGGAGGGGGCGCCGGGCCACGAGGGCGCGCCGGGCGGCGGGTCCGAGGACCGGGTTGTCCGCGACGAGGCCGTCGAAGAGGCGCGGGAGGTCGGCGGTGCGGGCGCCGGGCACGCCCAGGGCGCTCATGCGGTCCGCGTACGGGGTCAGCGCCCGCTGCATCCGCGCGTACTGGGCGAGTGCCCGCGTCCAGGATTCCGGGCCGGCGTCGCCCGCGTCCAGGACGTGCCGGAAGAGGGGGCCCCCGTCGGGAAGGAGGGACCAGCCCCGCCCGGCGTCGACCGCCAGCGGGGTGACGACGTGGTCGGGGACCCACCGCGCCAGGACGCCGCCGAGGGCCGCCTCGAAGGCGTTGTCCGGGGCGCCCGCCTTGAACCAGACCGCGTCGCGCTCTCCCGTCCCGGTCCGGAAGCGCACCAGGATCGACCAGGGCCGGACCCTGACCTCGCGGGGGCCGGTCTCGCGCAGGCCGCGGCGGCCGAGTTCCCGCTCCGCCCACGCGAGGGCGTCCGCGCGCCAGTCCTCTTCCTCCCAGGGGGTGACCGCGTCCGCGAACTGCCCCCGGTCGACGGTCATGGATGTCTCGTGTCGCATGTTCCGATCCCACCACCGGAGGCGGGAGGGGCGCACCCGAATATGCGCGGGTGCGCCCCCGGTGCCGACGGGACTACAGGTAGGGGCGGGTGATCAGCTCCATGGCGTGGCCCGCGGGGTCCTTGAAGTAGACGCCGCGACCGCCGTGTTCGGTGTTCGTCTCGCCGGGCCGCCGCATCTGCGGGTCGGCCCAGTGCTCGACGCCCTGCTCGCGGAGGCAGCCGTACGCCCGGTCGAACAGTTCGTCGTCGACCAGGAAGGCGTAGTGCTGCATCTGGATCTCCACCGGGGGCTCGGCGAACTGGATCAGTACGCCGTCGGGGAGCCGTACGTTGACGAACGGCCCCCAGGACGGGGCCTCGGGGAGTTCCAGCAACTCCCGGAAGAAACGCGCCGACTCGCGGCGGTCCTTCGCGGCGACGATGGTGTGGTTGAACGTGACGGGCACGGGGACGGACCTCGCTCTTGTCCGGTGGGAAGGGGAACGCGCGGTGCTCGGTGCGCCGGGGGTCCCCGTGCCGGACGGTGGGGGTGCTGTGCGCGCACCCGCCGGGCCGTCAGTCCTCCACCGGATCGCCCGTCCGTGTGTGGCGTCTCGCCGGTCCGGTGTTCACGCGCAGGAGGCTACTCCGCCGGGGCGCGCCGCGACAAGGCCGTTCGCACGCCGCGGGGCGCCGTCGGGGCCGTGGGGCGTCCTCCCCCGGTCCCGTGCCCGTCGGCGCCCCGGCGCCGGGCCTTCCCGGGCGGCGGGGCGGCGCGGTCAGCCGTTGGGCAGGATGACCGCCCGTCCGTCGACGCGTCCCTCGTGCAGCCTCTCGTACGCCTCGGGCGCCTCGTCCAGGCCGTACCGCTCCACGTGGACCTCGACGGCCCCGGCGCGGGCCAGGTCGAGCACTTCGATCAGCTCGGCCCGGCTGCCCCAGTACGGGGAGGCCACGGAGACCTCGTACGCCGGGGAGCCGAAGCCGACGGGGAGGGAACCTCCGCCGAGGCCGACGATCGTGACGTCGCCCTCGATCGCGGCCATCGCCCCCGCCGCGGTCACCGTCGGCCCGGCGCCCACGAAGTCGAGGACGACCTCCGCACCGCGGCCGCCGGTCAGCTCGCGGACCCTGGCGGCCGCCGACGCGTCGGAGATCACCGTCTCGTGCGCGCCGACGGAGCGGGCGAGGGACAGCTTCTCCTCGGTGACGTCCAGGGCCACGACCCGGGCCGCGGTCATGGCGCGCAGCAGCTGGATGGCGATGTGGCCGAGCCCGCCCGTGCCGATGACGACGGCGGTGCTGCCGGGAACCAGCTTCGGGAGCGACCGCTTGAGGGCGTGGTACGGGGTGAGGCCGGCGTCCGTGAGCGGCGCGGCCCGCACGGGGTCGAGGTCGCCCAGCGGGACGAGGTGGCGGGGGCTGTCCACGACCATGTACTCGGCGATGGCGCCGGGGGCGCCCAGACCGGGCGGCATGATGCCCAGTCCGGCGGCCCGCGGACAGTAGTTCTCCTTGCCCTGCGCGCACACGAAGCAGGTGCCGCAGCCCCAGGGGCCGTAGACGGCGACGGAGTCACCGACGGCGAACCCCTCGACACCGGCGCCCAGCACCTCGACGGTCCCGACGCCCTCGTGGCCGAGGGTCAGGGGCAGCGGGAAGGGCAGCTGGTCGGCGGACCAGCTCATGACGGCGATGTCGGAGTGGCAGACGCCGGCGGCGGTGACCTTCAGGAGCACCTGTCCGGGACCGGGCTCCGGGTCGGGGACGGTGACGACCTCGGGCGGAGCGCCGACCGTGCGGTACTGGAGTGCCTTCATGACGTTGCCTTCGTCCTTCGTTCGTTCCGGTGGTTCGGCGGGCCGCGCGGGCGCCGTCGACGGGCCGACGGCCTTGATGCCTACCCCCGGGAGGCATGGCCGAGCGCCGCCGTCCCGGTGAGAGCGACGGCGCCGTGCTCGGCCGCGACGCGGGCGGCGGTCCGGTAGGCCCGTCACGGCGTCCACCGGCCGGACCCGTCGAAACACGACGAACGGCGGTGACGAGTTGTCGCCAGAATGTGACTCTCCGTGGTTGCCGGTGGTCCGGCGGGGGCAGATCACCCCTGGGCCGATGGGCGCCCGAGCGAAAGGAGCGAGCCATGCTGTCCGACTTCTTCGACCGACTGCTGCGACGTGGCGCCGGGTCGGGCCCCGGCACGGGACCGCCCGCGGGGCCGGAGGTGCCCGGCCGGGCGCGGCCCCCGGGGAACCTCGTCCTGGAGGCGGACTTCTCGTCCACCGAGCAGTGGGTCGCCGGCCGCACGTGGGCGTACCCCCGCGGAGGACCGACCAATCCGGGGGACAACAAGCTCGACCACCTCACGGACGATCCCGCGTACAGCCGCAGCGGGCTCTTCCGGGCCACCCGCAGGTCCGACGGGTACTGGGACTCCGGGCTGCTCACGACCGAGGGCAGCGCCGAGGGGTTCCTCCTGCGGGCGGGCGACGTCCTGGAGGCGCGGGTGCGCCTCCCCGAGGAGACCGGTGCCTGGCCGGCGATCTGGACGTGGCTCGACGGCGGCCAGGAGATCGACGTCTTCGAGTACCACCCCGACAACCCGGACCTGCTGGAGCTGTCGAACCGGGTCCGGGGACGCCACCACTACTTCCGGGACCCGGCCGTCCGGCCGGGGGCGTGGGTCGACCTCCGGGTCCAGTTCGGCGCCCGGTCCGTGGTGTGGTGGGTGAACGGCGCCCGGGTCTTCGACGACCGCCGCGGGGTGGGGCGTTCCTGGCGGGCCCACCTCATCGTGAACCTCTCGGTCTGCGCGGGCCGCTACCACCCGGCGCCCGGTCCCGGCACGTCGGAGATGTCGTACGAGGTGACGGAGTTGCGCGTGTACCGCGCCTGACGTGCCGCCGGGCCGTGCGGCGAGCGGTGGCCGGTGGGGGCCGGGTCCCTCCCGCCGGGGCCGCGGGAGGGCCTTCCGGGGGACGGCGGGCGGGGCGTCGGGGCGCGCCGCGGAGGACGGGCGCGCGTCGGGGGAACGGGAGTTGCGTAGGCTCGAACGGGGCGTTCCGCGCACCCGCACCGTGCCGCCCGTACGACGAGGAGGACCCCATGACCACCGCCGAAGAAGGACGGCAGCAACTCGACGCGGTCAGCGTCCTCAACGCGAAGAGGACGCTCCTTCAGCTCCTGGCCCGGGCGGGCGTCTGGTCGGGCGACGCGGAGGAGCTGATCGGGTTCGTCGAGGCGGGGGCTCTGGCCCTGGCGTACGAGGAGATCGCCGGAGCCCGGCGGAACTCCCCCTCGGGGAAGGCCGGGTCCTACGCCGCCGGCTGGTTCGACGGGGTCCGGGCCGTGACCGGTGAACTCGGCGGCATCGCCGAACGGGCCCTCCGGCACGCCGTCGCCGCCGATCCCACCACCGACTCCCCCGACGACCGGCCTCCCGTGGGGCGGACGGAGGTGGAGCGGACCAAGGTGGCGGTCGTCCCGCTCTACCTCTCGTTCACCGACGTCTCCGACCTCGACCCGGAGGTCTCCGAGCAGGTGCTCACCGCCGTCCTCGGCACGATGAGCTCCCGTCAGCGGTCCCGGTACCCGGGGCGGTTGACGGAGTTCGCCACCGCTCACCGGACGCACCTGGAACGGCTGTACGCGGAGTACGGACCGGGCAGCGCCATCGCGATCCACGGCCGGTACACCCTCGTCCACTCCCCCACCAGCCTCGCCGTCCTGGAACGGCTGGCGGCGGCGCCCTCCGCCCTGCACGAGGAGTGGGACGCCGCCGAGCTGCCGCCCGCGTGGCTGGACGGCCTGACGAGGGCCTGGGACGCGCGGGTCTGACCCGCCCCGGCGGACGGGTGCGGGGTGCACATCTCCCCTGGACCCGCGCTAGTCGGCGAAGGCGTCCGGGCGGGAGCCGAGGAACACCTCCTCCGCGCCGCCCGCCCGCGCCGTCCCGCCCCGGCGGGCGTCGGTCCAGATGGCTTCGAGGCCGAGGGACAGGTGCGGGTCGGCCACCCGCCAGGACGGCGTGGCGCCCGCGCCGTCCCGCACGCGCGCGTGGCGCGGGGGCGCCGCCAGGGCGGCGCGCTCGATGCCCCCGAGGCGCCGCTCGAAGTCGGCCTGCAAACGGTTCATGGTGTTGAGGAAGTCCTCGAGAGGAACAGTTCCTTCGTACATGTTTTCCTCCTGTTGTCCACGGCCCTCCGGTCGCGTCCTCGGCGGCATGCCGGGGAGAGCCGTCACGGGGTGGGACTCGATCGAGACAGAACCGACATCACGGGCATATCCCCGAAGACATTACATTCGAATAAAAAGGGGACTGCCGATGTCACATCCCCTCAACGACGCCTCCCCTCGGAGGGGAACGCAGCATTCGGGTGACTCGCACCGGAAGGGGAACCGGTGCCGTGCGGGGTCGGGGACACTCCGCGCGAGCGGCGGCCCTGCCCCTCGCCGCCCGGACCCGGCGCGGTGCGCCGCTCAGCCGGACGGTTCCGCGCGGAAGGCGATCATGGCGGTGTCGTCGCGATGGTCGGAGAGGCCCTGCAGGAGGCGGAGCAGCTCCGGCAGCCCGGCGTCGCGGTGGAGCGCCGCCGCCTCCAGGAGGCGCGCCTGCCCCGTGTCCAGGGAGGTGCCCGGGGTCTCGATGAGGCCGTCGGTGTACAGCAGGAGGGTGTCACCGGGAGCGAGGACGCACGCGTGGGTCGTCCGGGGGATCTCCGGCACGACGCAGAGCGGCGGGTCCTCCCCGTCGCCGACGAGGAAGCGGGGCTCTCCGGCGGCGGGCACGAGCAGGGGCGGCGGATGCCCCGCGTTGGACCAGGTCATCCGCCAGCTGCCGCCCGGACGCCGCCGCAGGTGGGTGTGGACGGCGGTGGTGAAGGAGCCGACGTCGAGGCCCCCGGCGGCGTCGTCGAGCATCGAGAGCACGGCCGCCGGCGTGCAGTCGGAGCCCTTGTTCCAGGCGAGGCCGCGCAGCATGCTGCGCATCTGGCCCATGACGGTGGCGGCGGTGAGGTCGTGCCCCGCGACGTCCCCGATGTCGAGGACGAGGGTGCCGTCGGGAAGCGTGAAGGCGTCGTACCAGTCGCCGCCGATCTCGTTGGCCGAGCTGGCCGGCTGGTAGCGGGCGGCCAGGCCCGCCCCGGGCACCGAGGGCGGCCGGGTGAGCTGGGCGCGCTGGAGGCGCAGCGCGGCGCGGCGGGCCTGCTGGAGGTCGAGGACCCTGCGCACGGGCCGCTGGGCGTAGTGGAGGACTTCGCGCAGCAGTTCGATGTCGGCGGGCCCGGGAACGGGGGTGTCCCCGCTGGTGGCGGTGGTGGCGTAGCCGAGGACGGTGTCGTCGACGACCAGGGGGACGAGCGTCATGCTCGTGGCGCCGACCGCCGTGAGCCAGCGTTCGGTGACCTCCGGCACCAGACCGGACGGCACGCGGCCGGCCGGAGAGAGCCGGAACGTCTTCGGACGGCGGCTCTCCAGCACCTCCCGCACGGCCGGGGTGACCGTGAGGACCTGCCCCATCGGGGCGGGCGGGGGCGGGAGCCCCGGACGGGTGGCGGAGGCGATCCGCTGGGCCGTGACAATGACGTTCTCCGGCAGCGGCCACTCCTCGTGGGAGAGCAGCAGGATCACGCAGGCGTCGGCGAGTTCGGGCACGACCGACTCCACCACCACGGCGAACGCCGCGTCCAGGCCGCCGCCCGACGCCTGCGCCACCCGGGCGAGGAGGTGTTCGCGCAGTTCGGCGCCCCAGCTGTCCTCCACGTCGACGATGGCGGCGATCCACTCCTCGGCGCCGCCGTCCCGCACGATGGGGACGCAGCGCACCGCCATGTGGCGGTAGGAGCCGTCGGCCGTCCGGAGCCGGAAGGTGTTCTGGTAGATCCCGGGAGGCCTGCGGGCGACCGCCGCGCGCCAGCCGCGGACGAGCGGCTCCCGGTCCCGGGGGTGGAGGTAGGCGTACATGTCCTCGCCCTCCCGGTCGGGCAGGGGGTTCCCGGTCAGCTTCTCCCAGCCGGGGACGATCTCCTCGACGGGGCCGTCCGCGTGCACCACCCACACCATCTGCGAGATGGCCGTTACCAGTGCCTCGAAACGCTGGAGGGCCCGGGTCTCCGCGGTGGTCTCCAGCGTCACGACCAGGACCCCGTCGCCGTCCGGGGTGGGGACGGGGGTGCAGGAGGAGACGAAGTGCCGGACGCCCTCCGGACCGCCGGGGACGGGCAGCAGGGAGCCGGTGAGCTGGCAGGGGCGTCCGGTGGCGAGGACCTCGTCCAGGACGGACAGGAAGCGCTCGGCGGCCGGTTCCGGGTACGCCTCCCGGGCCGGTCTGCGGAGGGGTCGGTTCCCGAGCATCCTCCTGTACGCCGCGTTGATGTAGACCAGCACGTGCTCGGGGCCCGAGAACAGCGCGACCGCCGCAACGGTGGCGTCGAACAGCTTCGGGTCCAGGGCCCTGGCCGGGCTCACCGCCGGCCCCTTCCCGCACCGGCCCGCGGAAGGTCCGGGCGCCCGCCGGTCCCCCGGCGTTCCGCTGCGATCACTCCGCCCGCCTTTCGTCTCTCCGGCACCGCCCCCGCACCCTCCAGGGGACCGCGCGACGGGGGTCCGCGCCACACGGGCGGCCACCCCGCCCGTGTCCGCCCGGCGGTGTCCCCGCCCCCACGGACGCGCTCCGCAGGCGTCCGGCCCCCGGTGATCGACCCCGAAACAGATAGGTTAGGCTCACCTAACATACGTTCGCGACGGCCGTCGTCCCGCGTGACCACGCCCTGGGGACCCGGACACGGCGCCGGCACACCCCTGCCCGGAGACAAGGAACCACCATGCCCTCTCTGTTCACCCCCGTCCGCCGCCGCGTCCTCGCGGCGGGTGCCGTCGCGGTCTCGCTCGGCCTCATGGTGACCGGGTGCGGCTCGGACGACGGAAAGGACGACGCGGCGGGTCCGGCGTCGAAGGCTCCGGCGGGCGCGTTCCCCGTCACCGTCAAGAGCGCCCTCGGCGAGGCGGTCATCAAGGACAGGCCCAAGCGCGTCGTCACCCTCGGCCAAGGCTCCGCGGAGACCGCCATCGCCCTCGGCAACGTCCCGGTCGGCATCGAGGAGTACCCCTGGGGCAGCGACAAGACCGGCTACCTCCCCTGGATCCACGAGGCCGTGACCAAGTCCGGCGCCGCGCTCCCCAAGCAGTTCAAGGGCGGCGAGGAGCTCGACATCGAGGCCATCACCGAGCTCGAGCCCGACGTCATCCTGGCCCCGTGGTCCGGCATCACCCAGAAGCAGTACGACATCCTCAAGGACATCGCGCCGACCGTCGCCTATCCCGAGAAGGCGTGGAGCACGAACTGGGACCAGCAGATCGAGATCGTCGCCAAGGCGCTCGGCCAGCCGGAGAAGGCCAAGGAGCTGGAGGCGAAGATCGACAAGCAGCTCGCCGACGCGGCCGCCTCCCGCCCGAACTACAAGAACGTCACGTTCTCGTACATCTACAACACCGGTCCCGGCACCCTCGGCGTCTTCAAGCCCGAGGAGCAGCGCGTCGCGATGGTCTCCAAGCTGGGTCTCAAGGTCGATCCGGTGGTGAACACCTTCAAGGAGACCGAGGGCACCGACTCCGCCCTGATCGGCCTGGAGAACGCCAACAAGCTCGCGAACAGCGACATCGCCTTCACCTTCTACATGGACGAGAAGTCCCGCAGGACGGTCGAGGCCCAGCCCCTGTACGCGGCCATCCCCGCCGTGAAGAAGGGCGCGCTCGTCTACAGCCACGACACGCCGTTCGTCACCGCCTCCTCCATGATCAACCCGCTGACGGTGCCGTACAGCATCGAGCGCTACCTGCCGATGATCGACAAGGCCGTCGCCAAGGCCGGGAAGTAACAGCGGACCCGGCGTGACCACTCTCTCCCGTACCGGGCAGGACCCCGCCGTCGTGCGGCGGGGCCCCGCCCGGTACTTCGCAGCCGCCGTCCTGTGCCTGGTCCTGCTCGCCCTCGCCCTGCTCGCCGGCGTGATGTTCGGCAGCAGGCCGACGTCCGCGGCCGACGTCCTGCGGGTCGTCACCGGAGGCGGCGACGACTACACCCGCACCGTCGTCGAGAGCCGCTACCCGCGCACCGCGCTCGGCGTGCTCGCGGGCCTCTGCCTCGGACTGGCCGGCACCCTGATGCAGGGCATCACCCGCAATCCGCTCGCCGAGCCGGGGCTCCTCGGCATCAACGCGGGCGCGTCCGCGAGCATCGTCGCCGCCACCGCGTTCCTCGGCGCGTCCGGACAGCGGGAGACCATCTGGTGGGCGCTCGCCGGCGCCCTGGCGACCGGTGTCCTCGTCCACGTCGTCGGCACGGCCGGGGGCGGCGGCGGTCCGGTGCGACTCGTCCTCGCCGGCGCGGTCCTCTCCGCCGTCCTCGCCGCGTTCATCCAGGCCGTCGCGCTGTCCCGGCCGAAGGTCTTCGACACGTACCGCTACTGGGTGGTGGGGTCGCTCGGCGGGCGGGGCTTCGACGCCCTCTGGGCCGTGCTGCCGTTCGCCGCGGCCGGCCTCCTCCTCGCCGTCCTCCTCGCGCCCGGCCTCAACGCCATGGCGCTGGGCGACGACAAGGCCGCCTCGCTCGGCATCAGCCCCGCCCGGGTCAAGGGCGCCGGCCTGCTCGCCGCGACGCTGCTCAGCGCGTCCGCCACGGCGGCGGTGGGACCCATCGCCTTCGTCGGACTCGCCGTCCCGCACCTGGTCCGGGCCCTGGTGGGCGCCGACTTCCGGATGCAGATCCTCTTCACCGCGCTCACGGGACCCACGCTGCTGCTCTTCGCGGACGTCATCGGCCGGGTCCTGCTGCGCCCGCAGGAGCTGATGGTCGGCGTCGTCACCGCCTTCGTGGGCGCGCCCGCCCTGCTCTTCGCCGTCCGTCGCATGAGGGGAGCGGCATGAAGACCGCCGACCGCACCGGTTCCCGGACCGTGACGCCGCGTCCGGCGGGACGCGTCCTCGTACGGGTGGGGCCCCGGGTCGCGATACCCGTGCGCCGCTCCTCCCTGCTCGCCGCCGCGGTGTCGGTACTGCTGCTCCTGGGAGCGGCCGTGGCGACCCTGACGGCGGGCCGGCTCGGCATCGGCCTCACCGACCTGCCGTCGGCCCTCACCGGCGGGGCGACCGGCAAGAACGCCTTCGTCCTGAACCGGCTGCGCGGCCCGCGGCTCGTGGTGGCCGTCGCCACCGGGGCGGCCCTCGGCCTGTCCGGGGCGCTGTTCCAGTCCGTCACCCGCAATCCGCTGGGCAGCCCCGACGTGATCGGGCTCGGCGCCGGTTCCGGCGCGGGGGCCGCGGCCGCCGCGCTCTTCTTCCCCGGCACCGTGCCGGTGCCCGTCGGCGCCCTGCTCGGCGCGGTGACCGCCATGGGGGTCGTGTACGCCTCCACCGGAACCGGGTTCCGCCACCCGGGAAGGCTGGTCGTGGCGGGCATCGGCGTGGCCGCGATGGCGACGGCCCTGACCCAGTACGTGGTGTACGCCGTCGAGCGCGACAAGGCGAGCGCGCTGACCGCGTACATCAACGGCAGCCTCTCCGCCCGTTCCTGGGAGGACGCGACGGTCATCTGGGGGGTGCTGCTCGTCTGCCTGCCCTTCGCGGCGCTCCTGGCGCGGCCCCTGGGCGTCAGTGAGATGGGCGACGACCTCTCCACCGGTCTGGGAGCCCGCCCCGCCAGGACTGCGACGGCGGCGGTCGCCCTGTCGATCGTGCTGTCCGCGGGCGCCGTCAGCGTGGCCGGGCCGATCGCCTTCATCTCCCTGACGGCACCGCAGATCGCCAAGCGGGTCACGCGCGGCGGCGGGCCGCAGCTGGTCATGTCGACCCTGCTCGGCGCCCTGCTCCTGGTCCTCGCCGACCTCGCGGCCCAGCAGTCGCCGTTCTTCGACGACCTGCCGGTCGGCCTGTACACGATGGCCGTCGGAGGGGCGTACCTGGGTCATCTGCTGCTGCGGGAGTGGAGGCGGCCCGTCTGAGGCGGGGCCGGGGCGGTGGCGCGTGCGGCCGGCGAACCCGCCGGGCCGGAGGGGGACGGGGCCGGGCGCGAGCGGCCCGCCGCCCGCCCCCCGCCCCGCGTCCCGCGCCGGGGCGGTGGCGGATTGCGCGCGCACCGGTTCGGCGCGATTCCGCCTCGGTCACGAGTACAAAGCGTCACCCACATCAGTAGATATGCCTCCGATGCCTCTTATACGGGCGTCGAGGTGGACAGCATTCCCCCTGCACCACGACACGGTGTGACCGTTCATCGCAGGAGGAAGACCGTGAAGCGTGTTCCGTTCCGCCGTCCCGCCGCACTGCTGGCCGCCGCCGCGGCCCTGATCGCAGGCTCCGTCCTGTCCGCCCACGCCTCGACCGCCTCTCCGACCGACCAGCGGGCCGTCTACGCCGAACAGGCCCGTGCCGCCGGCCTCTCCGGGGCGCGGGCCGGGGAACTCCAGCGCCGGGTCGACGCCGTCCTCGCGCAGGAACCCCGAGCCCGCCAGATCTCGGCGAACAGGCTCGCCACCGCCGGCGGCACCGTCACCGTCGCCGTCCCCGGCCTCCCCGGAGCCCGCGACCTGGCCTCCCCCGACCGGGCCGTGAGCTGCGCCGACGGCCACCTGTGCATCGTGGACGGGCGCGGCTACACCTACGACTACTACCGCTGCGGCTACTACGACTTCACCGGCGTCGGCGACGGCACCTTCAACAACAACCAGACCCCCGGGACCCGGGCCCGCTTCTACAACCAGAACGGCAGCGAGCGCTGGTCGAACGTGGCCAAGTCCACCGGTACCGCCTCCTGGACGCCCGTCTTCCACATCCGCCCCTGCTGACCACCGCCGACCGCGCCGCCCCCCGCCCCGCCCGGGGCCGGGGGCGGCCCGCGTCCACGGTCCCGCGGACCCCGCCCGGCGTCCGGCCCCGGCGGTCCCGGGGCGGGGCCGGTGTTCCGGGGCGGTCAGCGGCCCCCTCCGAGGGGCTCCCCGGCGCGCAGGTTCCAGCGCCCGCCGCGACCGCTGAGGTGAACGGCCGTCAGGGGGCGGACGTCCAGGCGCCGGGCCGTACCGTCCGGCGCTCCGAGGGCGTGGACCGTCGCGGCGCGCACGACGTCGGGCTCTACGACGGCCGTGACGCGCCCCGTGCCCTCCTGGAGGGCGTCGAGCCAGACGCCGACCCGGACGCGCAGGTCGCGCAGGGACTCCCCGCCGTGCGGTGCCGCCGTCGGGTCGGACAGCCAGGAGGCGAGCGCGTCGCCCTCGGTGGCGGCGATCTCCTCCAGGGTCCGTCCCCGCCAGCGCCCCACGGCGCAGCCGGCGAGGCCGTCCACCGGTTCCGCCCGCAGGCCGAGGGCGCGCGCGGTGGCGAGGCAGCGCGCGGAGGGCGAGGCGTAGGCGCGCGGGGACGGACCGACGAAGGCCGCGGCGGCCTCGGCGCGGGCGAGCCCCGCCGGGTCGAGGGGACCGTCGTCGTCGAACCGGACCTCGCGCAGCGCGTCGTTCACGGCGGGCGGGATCAGCGTCAGCCGGACTGTCATCGGGGTTCCTTCCCGGTAGGGGGCGGCGCCGGGCGGCCGTGTCCGGGGCGCGGAGCCTTCGGCGGGTGCCCCCGCCCGGAGCGCGGAAAGTGATCCGGACCTCACACCCTTAACAATGCTCATGTCACGCGGTACCGTCGAGCGACATCTGAACAACGTGACGACGGCGATACGGAAGTCCGGTGGGAACCCGGCACGGTCGCGCCACTGTATGCCGAGGCGTCCCCGGGACGTCACGGCGAGTCAGACCCGTGGACCGTCGTCCTGCACCACCGACCGGGACGCGAGTTCCCTCAGGAGGTTCCCTCATGGCCGAAGCCGCCCTCTCCGCCGCCGTCTCCCCCCCTTCCGTCGCCGTACCGGCTCCGCTGCCCGTGCGGGTCGTGCTGCCCTGGGCCCTCTTCGTCGGTCTCCTCGCGCTGATCGCGCTCTACTTCGTGGGTGCGGAGCAGGGGGCCACCTCCCTCTTCGCGGGCTCCGGCGTGCACGAGTGGGTGCACGACGGGCGTCACCTGCTCGGCTTCCCGTGCCACTGAGGGGCGACGCGCGCGTGCACGCCTCCATGGTGAGGACCCTGCTGGTCCGCGGGATGCTCGCGGGCCTCGTCGCCGGCCTGTTCGCCTTCGCCGCCGCCTACCTGGGCGGCGAACCCTCCGTGAACAGGTCCATCGCCGTGGAGGAGGCGCAGGCCGCGCGGGAGACGGCCCACTCCGAACACGGTGACCACGGCGGCGCGGGAGCCGGCGCGGTGGAAGAGGAGGAGGTGGTCGGCCGTTCCGCGCAGTCCACCTTCGGCCTGGCCACCGGCGTCCTGGTGTACGGGGTGGCGCTGGGCGGCGTCGCCGCGCTCGCGTTCTCCTTCGCGCTCGGCCGCGTCGGCCGGTTCGGACCGCGGGCGACCGCGGCCCTGACGGCGGCCGCGGCCTTCACCACCGTCTGCCTGGTGCCGTTCCTGAAGTACCCGGCGACCCCGCCGGCCGTCGGCAACCCCGACACCATCGGGAGGCGCACCGCCCTGTTCTTCCTGATGATCCTGCTCAGCGTGCTCCTCGGCACCGCCGCGGTGATCGCCGGGCGCCGTCTCGCGCCCCGGCTGGGCAACTGGAACGCGAGCCTGGCGGCCGGCCTCGGCTTCGTCGCCGTGACGGGCGCCGCCTTCGTGGTCCTGCCGTCGAACGACGACGCGGTCTCCGCGACCTTCCCGGCCGATCTGCTGTGGGAGTTCCGGATGGCGTCGCTCGGCGTCCAGGCCGTGCTGTGGACGGTGTTCGCGATCGTCTTCGGCGTCCTCGCCCAGAAGGCGCTGGCCGCGCGCACCGGCGGCACGGAGGCCCCGGCCCGGACCGGGATCGCCGGCTGAGCCACGGTCGCCGACCGACCCACGGCCGCCGGACGGCACGCCCCTGCGGGGCGGGCGTCCGGCGGCCTCTCCGGTTCCGGGCCCGCCCGGCCGTCCATCGGCCCGGCGGGCCCGTGCCGTTCCCGCCGGCCGGACGGGCCCGGCCCGGGGCACAGCCGGTGACGGCCCGCCGCGCTCCGGCCGGTCGCCCCGCCAGGGGGAACGGACGTGTACGGCGGCCGCTCGCCCGCGCGAGCGTCCACGAGCCGGCGTGACGGGCTCCGCCCCGTACCCACCACCGGGTCCGGTGCCCTGCCGCCGCCGGGCTCCATGCCGTAAGGCTCCGGCGGCGGCCGAACGCCGAGGAGGGGGTCGGCGGGGGTGTCCGGAACGCGCGGGGCTCCCTCTCTGGGAGCGCTCTCAGAAGGTGCGGGCTACAGATATCCTGATCCCCCGAACGCCGCCCCGCCCCGCCCCGCCCCGACCTCCGCGCCGCGTGCCCCGCACCGCACGCCGCGCACGTCCCCTCCAGCCGACCCAGCCGAGGAGCGCCCGCCTTGCCCGAGCAGACCACGGGGCCCCGCCCCACGCTGGAAGCCGTCGCCGCGCGCGCCGGCGTGTCCCGCGCCACGGCCTCCCGGGTCGTCAACGGAGGCGCGGGCGTGCGCGCGCCCCTGGCCGAGAAGGTGCGCAGGGCCGTGGAGGAGCTCGGCTACGTCCCCAACCACGCGGCCCGCTCCCTGGTCACCCGGCGCAACGGCGCCGTCGCCGTGATCATCGCGGAGCCCGAGTTCCGGATCTTCTCGGACCCGTTCTTCGAGCAGCAGATACGGGGTATCAGTCGCGAACTGACGGCTCACGACTCCCAGTTGGTGCTGCTGTGGGTGGAGGGCCCCGGGGACCACGAGCGGATCGCCCGCTATCTGGGCGGGGGACACGTCGACGGCGCGCTCGCGTTCTCGCTGCACAGCGACGACGCCCTGCCGGCCATGATCGGAGGGGCGCGGATTCCGGTGGTCGTCGGCGGGCGGCCCGCCCCGGGCACCGATCCGGCCGTACCCTTCGTCGACTGCGACAACCGGGGCGGCGCCCGGGAGGCGGTGCGCCACCTGAGGGGCCTCGGGCGCGGGAACGTCGCCCACATCTCGGGCCCCGCCGACCAGACCTCGGCGATCGACCGGCTGAACGGCTACCGGGACGTCCTCCTCGACGCCGATCCCGCGCTGCTGTGCGCGGGCGACTTCACCGAGGAGAGCGGCGCGCGCGCCATGGCGGAACTGCTCGACCGGCGGCCGGACATCGACGGGGTGTTCGTCGCCAACGACCTGATGGCGTCGGGCGCCCTGCGCACCCTGCGGGAGCGCGGGGTGCGGGTGCCGGAGGACGTGGCGGTCGTCGGCTTCGACGACATGGCCTCGGTGGTCGGCAGGACCTCCCCGGCCCTGACCACCGTGCACCAGGACGTCGAGGGCATGGGCCGGCTGATGGTGAAGCTCCTGATGCGGCTGCTCGACGGGACCGGTCCCGGGGTGCCGAGCTCCGTGATCACCCCGACCTCGCTGGTCCGCCGCGCCTCCGCCTGAGCGCCCGGACGGGAGACGGCGGGCCCGGGGTGCGTCCCCCGGGCCCGCCGCCGTGGTCCTCCGCGGGGTCAGTCGTACGGGATGACCACCACGGACCGGTCCGTGCCCGTCCGGAGCCGCGAGTCGCCGTTGCCGATCGCGCTCCAGACCTCCAGGCGCACCGTTCCGCCCCGCAGGTCGCCGAGCGTGCCGGTGGCGGCCTTCAGGCCCCGGGACTGGGCGTACTCCTCCCACCCCGTCACCGGGTCCGTCGCGAAGTAGTGGTACGTCTCCGTGCGGTCGAAGGTGCCGTCGCCGGTGAGGTCGTAGCTGATCCGGGCCTGCTGGCCGAGTCCGACGGCCGTGCCGGCGTCCACCTGGAGCCGGAAGGCGGTCGAACCGCCCGCCCGGAGCGTGCCGTTGACGTTCCTCGCCTCGTAGACGAGCGGCCGGTACGGGGTGCCGTCGTGATTGGCGCCCTGAGCCGAGGCGAGGGTGTCGGCGCTCTCGGCGGCTCCGGTGGCCGTGGTGAGCGTGCCGCCGGTGCGGAGCTGGAAGGTGTTGCCGGTGGACGGCCCGGGACCGGGGTCGGTGCCGCCCGTCCCGTTGCCGGTGGCGGTGGAACGCGCCGGCACGGAGAGGGACGTGCCGTCGGAGAAGGTGACCGTGCGGGCGGTCGCACCGTGGTTGTGGGCCACGTAGGTGCGCGTGGTGCCCTTGGAGAAGACGGCGGAGGTGGGGATCGAGCCGGTGACGGTCGCGTCGGGGGCGCCGAGCGCGTCGAGCGTGGTGATCCAGTGGTAGGTGTGGGCCCTGGACTCGCCGGCCTCCGGGGTGTAAGCGGCGTTCCCCGCGTCCCACTTGGCCTTGGCGGCGGCGGGGTCGGCGAGGGACTGGAACTCCCAGAGGATGTCGCGCCATTCGACGGCGGGGCCGCCGTTCTCGCGTTCCATCTCGGCGATGTTGCGCCGGATCGCGTCCTTGCGGCCGCCGAGGTGGAGGGAGCCGCCGCTGGTCACGGGCAGGACGTTGATGCCGTGGATCTCCTCCGGGTTGGCGGTCCACCAGGTGGAGTAGGCGCCGCCGCTGCCCCAGACCATGCCGACGGTGTCGTGCGCGAAGGAGCCGGGGAAGACCTGCTGGTCGGCGTCGAACCAGTACTGGGCGACGGCCTCGGCCTCGGTGGTCAGGAGGTACGTGCCGAGGTCGCGCAGGGAGGTGTCGCCGGTGGCCGACCCCCACAGGACGAGGGCGGCGCTGAGGTTGGTCGACTCGGAGGACGACTCCTGGTTGTTGCCGGCGGCGAAGCCCTGGTGGCCGCTGGCCCAGCTGTGTCCGGCGTAGACGTCGAAGCCGCGCAGGAAGGGGAAGGCGGTGTCGGTGCGGCTGGGGTTGGCGGTGTCGCGGACCAGGGTCCTGACCATGGTCCCCCAGGCGGAGTCGGCGGCCCAGTTCGGGTCGTACTGGGCGACGATCGCGGCGGCGTACACGTAGTAGCCGTAGTGGAAGTGGTGGTCGTTGAGTTCGGTGTCGCTGCCGTAGGAGGCCGGGTACCCGGTGAGGGCCTTCCAGACCCTGTCGTACGAGAACTCGTTGGCGCCGCCGGCCGTGAACCACTCCTGGAGGCGGCCCTTGATCAGGCCGAGGAGCTTGTCGCGGATCGCGCCCTCGCCGATCCGGTCGGCGATCGGCACCAGTTGGGCGAGCTTGCCGAGGGCCTTGCCGGTCCAGTACGTGTCGACGGCTCCGGAGAACGGGTCGGAGGAGTTCGCGACCTCGTTCAGGTGGCCGCGCAGACGGGCCGTGTCGATGCCGCTGCCGGGCAGGGCCGGGAGGGTGGCGGCGGCCTTCTGGGCGGTGGTGAAGGAGGTCCCCGCGCGGACCTTCATGGTGCCCCGGGGCGAGACGTAGGTGTAGGGGGTCAGCGGGTCGGTGGTGTGCAGCCACTGGTGGCGGTAGAGGGCCTGGAGGGTGCCGCGCTCGGTTCCCTCCTTGGCCTCGGTGGTGAGGCCGTAGGTGGCGCGGACGGTGCCCGCGTCGTAGCTCCAGTTCACCGTGGAGCCGGTGACGAAGCTGTAGGCGTACGTGCGGTACGTGGCGAGCGCGTCGGTGGAGGGCAGGACGGCGACGGAGAAGTAGTCCTTGCCGCCGAGTCCGGCGGTGAGGGTGGAGCCGGAGACGTTCCAGTCGGTGCCGCTGGGCGAGAAGAGGGCGTAGTGGTGGCCCGCGACGGTGATGCCGAGGACGTTGCCCTGGTCGGCGAAGACGGTGGGCGTCTGCGCGGTGGTGATGCGGGCGTCGCCGCCGGTGCCCCTGGCGTACACGAAGGGGAGGCCGTGGCCGATGGTGGTGCGCAGGGTGCGGGCGCCGTCGGACCAGTAGGGGGTGACGGTCCAGTCGGACCAGGCGTCGGCCCTGGTGTCGGGCGAGTTGAGGCCGGTGAGGCCGAGGGTGAGGTCGCGCTTGTGGGGGAACTCGTACTGGCGGCCGTCGCCGACGATCGCGGGGCTGGTGGGGTAGCCGATCTCCAGGCCGCCGGCGACGGCCTGGTAGGTGAGCGGGTGGCCGTACATGGGGGTGGAGTACGGGTTGCCCCCGTAGCGCTGGAGGGCGAGGGAGGACCACCAGTCGTTGGTGGGGACCGGTCTGCCCTGGGCGGCGGCGGTGACCTTGGGGGTGACCGGGGTCCCGGTGTCGGTGGTGGGGCCGGAGGTGCCGGCGGGGCGGGTGTCGGAGTAGCTTCCGGCGCCCGCCGGGACGGTGGCCGCGGCCGCGGGGGCGGCGGCGGGGCCGAGCCCCACGGCGGCGAGGGCGGTGACCAGGGCCAGCGCTGCGGCGGGCCGGGTGCGGGGGGAGGGCATGGAGGGGCACCTCATTCGTCGTGACGGATGGTGCTCGGAGGGGGGACGCCCGGAGTGGGGAGGGCGGTGTTCGAGAAGTGGGGAGCCGAGGGTGCGACACGACTGAGAGCGCTCTCAGAATGACGGAAACGTAGAACCCGCGAAACGAACGTGTCAAGAGGTTGAACACGGCTGCCCTCCCAGGGCACTTCGCGTCCGTTACGCCTTCGAGCCTTGACGGATGGACCGGACCGGAGGCACGCTCCCTCCGCATGACTGAGAGCGCTCTCAGACGCTCTCGCTCGTTCCGGAGCCAAGGGAGGCTTCCCATGCCCATCGCCCGAGCCGCCAGAAGAACCGCCGTCCGCCTGGGCGCGGTCACGCTGGTCGGCGCCCTGCTCGCCGCCTGCGGCGGATCGAAGGACGGCGCGTCCTCGGACGGCGCGGGAGGGAAGATCACCCTCACCGTCGATCTCTTCGGCTCCTTCGGGTACAAGGAGGCCGGGCTCTACGCCGAGTACGAGAAGCTCCACCCCGGCGTCACCGTCAAGCAGACGGACACCGAGGACGAGGCCGACTACTGGAAGTCCCTCCAGACCCGGCTCGCCGGGAACGCCGGCCTCGCCGACGTGCAGGGCATCGAGGTGGGCCGCATCGCCTCCGTCACCCAGCAGCAGGCCGACCGGTTCGAGGACCTGAGGAAGTACGGCGCGGACTCCCTGAAGGACCGGTTCGCCCCGGCCAAGTGGGCCGCCGCCACCGGCAGGGGCGGCGAGGTCCTCGGCCTCGGCACGGACGTCGGCCCGGAGGCCATGTGCTACCGCGCCGACCTGTTCGAGCGGGCCGGGCTGCCCACCGACCGCGAGGAACTCGCGAAGAAGTGGGCCACCTGGGACGGCTACCTGGACCTCGGAAAGCAGTACAAGGCGAAGGCGCCCGCCAGGAGCGCCTGGCTCGACAGCGTCGGCAGCCTCTACTCGATCATGATCGGCCAGGAGAAGGAGCGCTACTACGACGCCTCCGGCAAGCTGATCTGGGAGGACAACCCCGCTCTGCGCGCCGCCTGGGACCACGCCGTCCGGGCCGCGGGCGACGGCCTGAGCGCCAAGCTCGACCAGTGGTCCCCGCAGTGGAACCAGGCGTTCTCCGCCGGCTCCTTCGCCACCATGCCGTGCCCCGCCTGGATGCTCGGCTACATCAAGGGCCAGACCGGCGAGGCCGGCAAGGGCAAGTGGGACGTCGCGAAGCTGCCCGGCGGGGCCGGCAACTGGGGCGGCTCCTACCTGGCCGTCCCGAAGGCCGCGAAGCACAAGAAGGAGGCGTACGAGCTGATCGAGTGGCTCACCGCCCCCGAGCAGCAGACCAGGCTCTTCCGGAAGCAGGGCAACTTCCCCTCCGCCACCGGCGCCATCGAGAAGATCGCCGACGCGAAGGACCCGTTCTTCTCGAACGCCCCCATCGGCAGGATCTTCGGCGACGCGGCGAAGGCGGCCCCGGTCCAGGTCCTCGGCGCCCACGACCAGAACATCGCCCAGCAGATCACCAACGCGCTGAGCGAGGTCGAGCGCAAGGGCACTCCGCCCGAGAAGGCGTGGGCGAACGCCAGGAAGGGCGTGGAGAACACCATCGGCTGATCCGTTCCGGCGGACGGGCCCCCGCCCCGGGGCGTCCGTCCGGCGCAGCCCCGTTCCCCGCCCGACCCCACACCGAAGGGCCGCACCGTGACCCTCACCGCACCCGAGACGCCGGCCCGGCCGAAGCCGGTCCCGCCGCCCGGCCGGCCGGGCCCCGCCCGGCGGACCTGGCGGAAGGTCTCCCCTTACGCCTACCTCGCCCCCTTCTTCACCCTGTTCGCCGCCTTCGGTCTCTTCCCGCTGCTCTACACGGCCTTCGTCTCGCTGTACCGGGTGGAGCTCCAGACGCCCGGCGACATGGAGTGGCGCGGCCTGGGCAACTACACCGCGCTCTTCGGTGACGCGTACTTCTGGATCTCGCTGCGCAACACCTTCACCATCGGCCTGCTCTCCACCGTGCCGCAGCTCGTCATGGCCCTCGGCCTCGCCCATCTGCTGAACTACCGGATGCGCGGACGGACCTTCCTGCGCACGGCGGTCCTGCTGCCGTACGCGACCTCGGTCGCCGCCGCCACCCTCGTCTTCGCCCAGCTCTTCGGGCGGGACTTCGGGCTGATCAACTACGCGCTCGGTCTGGTCGGCGTCGACCCCGTCGACTGGCAGAACGGGACGGTGGCCTCGCAGATCGCCGTGTCGACGGTCGTCGTCTGGCGCTGGACCGGCTACAACGCGCTGATCTACCTGGCCGGCATGCAGTCGATCCCCGACGAGCTGTACGAGGCGGCCGCGATGGACGGGGCCTCGCGGTGGCGCCAGTTCTTCCACGTCACGCTGCCCGGCCTGCGGCCCACCATCCTGTTCACCGTCATCGTCTCCACGATCGGGGCGACCCAGCTGTTCGGCGAGCCGCTGCTGCTCGAAGGGTCGGTCTCGGGCGGCATCTCGCACCAGTACCAGACGCTCGGCCTGTACATGTACGAGCAGGGCTGGGGCTTCTTCCACCTGGGCCGGGCCGCCGCTATCGCCTGGGTGATGTTCCTGCTCATCGTGGTGCTGGTCGGGGCCAACGCCCTGATCGCGCGCCGCCGTTCCCGCAAGGAGGCCGCCCGATGACCGCGTCGACCGCGCCGACCGCCCCGGCCGCGCCCGCCGCGCCCCCGGCCGCTCCCCCCGCGCCCGCGCCCGGCGGGCCGCCCCGCCGGGGAGCCCCGCGGGCGGGCCGCACCCTGCACGCCGGACCGCTGGCGTACGGGATCCTGGTCGTCGCCGTGCTGTTCTCGGCGTTCCCGTTCTACTGGACGATCGTGGCCGCCAGCCGGTCCAACGCCGAACTGGCCCAGGTCCCCCCGGTGTTGCTGCCGGGGCCGAACCTGATCGAGAACTTCGGGGCGGTCCTCGAAGAGGCGGACATCGGCAGGGCGCTGCTCAACTCGCTGATCGTCTCCGGTTCGATCACCCTCGGCACCGTCCTGTGCTGCACGCTGGCCGGTTTCGCCTTCGCCAAGCTCCGCTTCAAGGGCCGGGGCGCGCTGCTCGCGGTCACCGTCGGCACCATGATGATCCCGCCGCAGCTGGGGGTGATCCCGCTGTTCATGCTGATCGCGGAACTCGGCTGGGTGAACCAGCTCCAGTCGGTGATCCTGCCGGGTCTAGTCTCCGCGTTCGGCGTGTTCTTCATGCGCCAGTACCTGACGCAGTCGCTGCCGGACGAGCTGATCGAGGCGGCGCGGGTCGACGGCGCGTCCACCGCCAGGATCTTCTGGTCGATCGTCGTGCCGATCGCCCGGCCCGGCATGGCCGTGCTCGGTCTGCTGACCTTCATGGCGTCGTGGAACGACTTCTTCTGGCCCGTCGTCGCCCTCACCTCCTCCGAGCCCACCGTCCAGGTCGCGCTGCGCCAGCTCGGCGGCGGCTACGTCCACGACCAGTCCGTGATCATGGCGGGCACGCTGCTCGGCACCCTGCCGGTGCTCCTCGTCTTCGGCCTGCTCGGCCGGCAGATCGTCGGCGGCATCATGCAGGGCGCGGTCAAGGGCTGACCGCCCCTCCCCCGCCCCTTCCTCCTCCGTACGCCTCACCCCAGGGAGCTCCCACCCCATGACCGCGCTCGACGCCCGCACCGAACCGACGACCACGCTCCGTTTCCCCGAGCGCTTCCGCTGGGGCACCGCCACCGCCGCCTACCAGATCGAGGGAGCGGCGGCCGAGGACGGCCGCACCCCGTCCATCTGGGACACCTTCAGCCGTACGCCGGGCAAGGTCCGCAACGGCGACACCGGCGACATCGCCGCCGACCACTACCACCGGCTCGACGAGGACGTCGCCCTGATGCGCCGGCTCGGCGTGACGGACTACCGCTTCTCGATCGCCTGGCCGCGGGTCCAGCCCACCGGACGGGGACCGGCCGTGCGCAAGGGCCTGGACTTCTACCGGCGCCTGACCGACTCCCTCCTGGAGGCCGGCATCCGGCCGGTGGCGACGCTCTACCACTGGGACCTGCCGCAGGAGCTGGAGGACGCGGGCGGCTGGCCGCACCGGGAGACCGCGTACCGCTTCGCCGAGTACGCGGGGATCATGGCGGACGCCCTCGGCGACCGGGTGGCGACCTGGACCACGCTCAACGAGCCGTGGTGCGCCGCCTTCCTCGGCTACGGCAGCGGCGTGCACGCCCCGGGCCGCACCGACGACCTGGCCGCGCTGCGCGCCGCCCACCACCTCAACCTGGCGCACGGCCTGGGCGCGCGGGCGCTGCGCGGTGCGCTGCCCGGGTCCGCCGAGGTGTCCCTGACCCTCAACCTGCACGCCGTACGGGCCCTCACCCGGGCCCCCGGAGACCTGGACGCGGCCCGGCGGATCGACGCGGTCGGCAACCGGATCTTCCTGGACCCGGTCTTCCACGGGCGGCTCCCGGAGGACCTGGTCCGCGACACGGCGGCGGTCACGGACTGGTCGTTCGTGCGGGACGGCGACCTGGAGACGGCGGCGGCGCCGCTCGACTCGCTGGGCATCAACTACTACTCCCCGTCCGTGGTCGCGGCGGGCTCCTCGGAGTCGCCGTCGCCGTGGGCGGGCGCGGAGCGGCACGTGCGGTTCGTGCCGGCGCCGGGGCCGCGCACCGCCATGGACTGGCCGGTGGACGCGGACGGGCTGCACGAGCTGCTGGTCCGGCTGCGGGACGAACTGCCGGGCGTACCGCTGGTGATCACGGAGAACGGCGCGGCGTACGACGACTACGCGGACCCGTCGGGGAACGTGAAGGACCCGGAGCGGGTGGCGTACCTGCGCGCGCACCTGGCGGCGGTGCACCGGGCCCTGGAGGACGGGGCGGACGTGCGGGGCTACTTCCTGTGGTCGCTCCTGGACAACTTCGAGTGGGCGTACGGCTACAGCAAGCGGTTCGGCATCGTCCACGTGGACTTCGCGACGCAGCGGCGGACGCCGAAGGACAGCGCCCGCTGGTACGCGGAGGTGATCGCCCGGGGCGGCCTCGCGGGGGCCTGACGGGCGGCGGTACGGCGGGAGGGGGTACCGCGGCGCCCCCTCGGAGCCGCGGCACCCCCGGTCGTCACGGCGACGGGACCCGGGTCACACCCGCTGCCACAGGGCGGGGACGCCGGACGGCTCCCAGCCGGCCTGGGCCTGGTGGCCCTGGAGGCAGCGGTAGGTGGCGCCGCCGTAGGTGACGGTGTCACCGGCCGCGTAGACCTTGCCCGCCGCCCACGTGCCGCCCGGCTCGGGGCCGGGGCCCGGACCCGGACCCGGGTCGGTGGTGGTCTTCAGGGTCAGGCCGTAGTTCTGGAGGATCGGGTTCAGCGGCTGGAAGAAGGTCGTGCCGCCGCTGGAGCAGGTGCCGGAACCGCCCGAGGTCACGCCCTGGGCCTGGCTGCCGGAGATGTACGAGCCGCCGGAGTCGCCGGGCTCGGCGCAGACGGTCGTGCGGGTGACGCCGGAGATGGTGCCCTCCGGGTAGGTGACGCTGGTGTTGTGCTGCTGCACGGTGCCGCAGTGCCAGCCGGTGGTCGAGCCGGAGCGGCACACGGAGGAGCCGGCGGGCTGGAGGACCGAACCGGTCACCTGGACGTTGGCGCCGCCCGCGCCCTTCACGTACGGGGTGGCGGTCCAGCTGGAGTTGGCGGCGACCCAGGCCATGTCGTTGCCGGGGAAGACCGACGCCTGGAAGCTGCCCTGGGCGACCTGGTTGAAGCCGCTGGTGGTGGTGCCGGCGCGGCCGCAGTGGCCGGCCGTGGCGAAGCCCTGCGTGGTGCCCTTGGTGATCGGGAAGCCGACGGAGCAGCGCCCGCTGCCGTTCATGTAGTACGCGTCGCCGCCCCGGAGGTCGTACAGCGGGCGGGGCGCCTCGGTGGTGCGGACCACCTTCACCAGGCCGCGCGGGACGCCGGTGGCCGCGACGAGCCGCGCGCCGGCTCCGGCCCGTGCCTCCTCGACGACGAGGACGTTGGCGCGGACGTCGACGTAGCGGACCGGGGCGTCGGCGGTGGCGGCCCGGTCCAGGGCCTCCTTGGCCCGCTCCAGGGCGGCTAGTCCGTGCGTCACGACCCGGGCGTTCGCGCCCGAGGCCCGTATCGCGGCCGCGTCGGCGGCGCGGGTGGTGGCCACGGTCAGGGTGCCGGACTCGGCGCCCTCCACCCAGGCGCCGGCGAAGGCGGCGCCCAGGTCCTGGCGGAGCCCGGCGGCCCTGGCCCCGGCCTCGGCCTCGTTGGCGAGGCGGTTCTCGGCCTGGGCACGGGTGAGGCCCAGGTCGCGCTGCATGGCGCGGAGGAGTTCGGGCTGCGCGGAGGCGGCGCCGAGGGCGTCGGCGGCCGTCCGGACGGTGGGGACGCGGTCCTCGTCGTGCGGGGCCGCGGTGGCGGAACCGGCCTGGAGGCCGGCCAGTGCCAGGCCGGCGGCGGCCAGCACGGTACACGCCGTGCGGGCGTGTCGTCGGAGCATGGGGAGTCTCCTCGGTTGGCGGTGGGGATCTGCCGAAACCGTAGGGATCCCGCCGGAGGGGCGGCAGTTGCCAGACGGCCCCTGCCACGGCGTTATGGCCGGGCGGACGGCGGCGTCACGGCCCGCCGTCGCCCGGACGCGTCAGCGGGGACCGCCCTCCCGGGGCGGCGGGGCCGGTGTGCGGCCCGCGCTGTGGGCCAGCGCCTCCTCGTGGGCGGCCCGGGTGTGGTGCAGCACGGCGGCGGCCCGGCCGGCCGCGCGTCCCTCGGGGTGCCAGCCGAGCAGGTGCCGCCAGACCAACGGCGCGCCGGCGAGGGGGCGGGTCACGATGCCGGGGGTCGCGGGGAAGGTGGCCCGGCACAGGCCGACGGCCCGGCCGACCCGGACCAGGTGCGCGCAGGAGGCGGTGTCCGCCTCGTAGACACGGGCCGGGGTGAAGCCGGCCCGTACGCACGCGGCCGCGAAGCAGTCGCCGAAACAGCCGTCGCCGGGCACGTCGGTCCACGCCTCGTCGGCCAGTTCGGCCAGGCCGACCTCGGTGCGGGGGGCCAGCGGGTGTCCGGCGGCCAGCATCACGTACACGGGGTCGCGGGCGACCTCCGTCCAGGCCAGCCGTCCCGCTTCGGGCGGGCTGCTCTCGCCGCAGACCCCGACCAGGGCGAAGTCGAGCCGTCCCGCGGCCACCCCGCCGGCGATCTCGCGCTCCGACCAGGAGGTGTACGTGGTCACGGACGCGCCGGGTTCGGTGCGCGCGAGCCGGTCGACGAGGCCGCCGAGGAGCGGTCCGTGCGTGCCGCCGAGCCGGTAGCCCTCGGCCCCGTCGCGCGCGAACCGCACGGCCTCCTCCTGGAGTCCGCACACGGCGGGCAGCACCACGCGGGCGCGTTCGAGGACGAGGTCGCCGAGGGCCGTGGCCCGTACGCCCTCCCGGCCCCGTTCGAAGAGCGTCCCGCCCAGGGCGCGTTCGATCCTCTTGAGCTGGGCGCTGAGCGCGGGCTGCGCCAGTCCGAGCGCGGTGGCGGCGCGGGTGAGACTCCCCGCGTCCGCGATGGCCCGGATCGTCTTGAGGTGCCTCAACTCCAAGTCCATACGGAGAGCTTGGCGCTCCGCACCCGAGAGGTCCAGACCAGCGACCACGTGGTTGTCCGGGAAACGGAAGACCGCCGGGCGGTTCCGGCGGGGACTCCACGGCCCGGGAGGTCCGCCGGACACGGGTCCGGACGCGAGCCGGGAAGCGGCCCGGGAAGCGGGAACCGGCCCCGGGCGACAACCGGTCCGAGGAGGGCGGGACGGGCTCCGACCGGACGGGGCCCGGGGCGGGCCCCCACGGCCCGCCCCGGGTCCGGCCCGGCCGGGGCCGATGCCCCACCCGCCCCTCCGGACCGGTCCTCGGCGCACCGGTGCCCCGCTCCGCGCGGATGCCGCCCCCTCCGCGGCACCCGCCGCGACGGCGCGGGGCGTCCTCCTCGTTCCGGTTCGCTCCACCGGCGGGGCCGGCCGGCCGGTGGGACTGTCCGGCCGACCGGCCCCGCCGGTCGGCACCACTCTCCCGCCCGCCGCTCACGTCTCACTCACGTTCCGCTAACGCCTCCGCCCGGACGCGGACGCGCGTCCGGGCGGGGTGGGCCGGCCCCGTCGCGGCCCGTTCTTCGCGGAGCCC
Organism: Streptomyces sp. NPDC001744; assembly: GCF_042892575.1. Lineage (NCBI taxonomy): Bacteria > Bacillati > Actinomycetota > Actinomycetes > Kitasatosporales > Streptomycetaceae > Streptomyces > Streptomyces sp. NPDC001744. Next base: position 47,317 of record NZ_JBIAUG010000015.1, on the reverse strand, counting down.
GCGCCGGTGCTTTCCTGTCGCACCCGGGCATCGCCCCCGCCGGGTCGGGCCGCCCGCCCCGGCACCGCTCGCCACCGAGTCGCCGCTCCGGCCGGAACGCCGTACCGCCGGCGCGCCTTCCCTCAGCCGTGCGTTTCGGCGGCGAGGTCCGATGCCTGCTTGATCTCCTCCAGGATGCGCGCCGCCTCCACGAGGACCGTGCCGTGCACGGGCCACTCCCCCGCGCGGCCGAGGCTGCCGTCCCGGGCCGCGTCCGTCACCTCCTCGTAGCGGCGCTCGGCCTCCTCGACGCGGCGGCGGAACCGGTCGGGGTCCGTCGGCCCGCCGGGCGGGCCGAGGCATTCCAGGCCGTCGGCGACGGCGTGGAGCAGGCCGGCGCAGGAGGCGGAGAACTCCGCCGAGACGGACACCTCGGGGAACCGGTGTGCCCCGGTCTCCCCGGTTTCCGGTCCGGGGGACGTGTGGGACAGGGCACGGGCGAGGGAGCGGATGTGCGTACCGATGCGCTCGACCATGCCGATGGTGTCGTGGCAGCGCCCGATCGACTCCCTGGCGGCGCTCCACGAATGGCGCGGGTTGAGCCGGGTGTTCTCCTGCTCCTTCTCGAGCGCGGCGCGCGCCCGTGCCGCCTGCGCGGCCAGGTCCTCGCAGCGGCGCGGCCAGTCCTTCCGCGCGTCCTCGTCGGGCGCCTCTCCTGCGGCGGTCCGTGCCAGGTCGCGGAGCAGGTCCCCGGTGCGCGCGGCGAGGTCCTCGACCTGGCGCCGTGCCGTGGCCAGGTGCGGCGAGGGGGCGACGGCGAAGTGGGCGGCGAGACCGCAGCACACGCCGATGGCGGCGGACGCCACCAGGTGCCCGATGTAGTCGATGCGTCCCCCGCCGCCCGCGAACGCGAAGAGGGCCACCACCGGCACCTGGGTGCCCTGCCCCCCGAACAGGTGGAGCCGGGCCACCACGAGGGCGACGAAGACCAGCACGCACAGGGCCCAGGCGTGGACGCCGACGGTGGTGCCGAACGCCGCCGCCACCGCCGTCCCGACCGCCATCGCCCCCAGGTACTGGGCGGATTCCCACAGGGAGCGGTAGACCGTGGACTGGAGGGCGAGCAGGGCGGTGAACGGGGCGAACCCCGTGACGTTGGTGGGCAGCAGCAGCGAGGACAGGCACCAGGCGACGGTCGCGGCGGCCGCTCCCTTCGCCTGGAGCAGCATTCCGTCGCGCGCCTCGCCCGGTCCGCGTATCGCCTCCCGGACGGTCTCGCGGGCGGCACCGCACCGGCGCCTGCACCAGTCCCCCGTCCCGGACATCCGTATGTGCACGCCTCTCCCGTCGTCGCTCCCCGTACCCGGGCCCGCTTACCCGCCCCGCGGGGATGGATGTACGTGCGCCCCGGGGGGGCTTCTGGGAGAGGGGCGGCCGTGGCGGGAATCCCGGGCGGCGCCCGTGGAACACGTGAGGGAGAGCGACCGCCCCTACCGGAGGAGATCCCCGTGCCGGAGAACCAGGAATCGGTGTACGCCCGCGTCAGGGAGGAGGTGGCCGCCCGCGCGGACCGGCTCTGGGAGGTGGGCCTCGCCCTGCACCGCGACCCCGAGACGGCCTACGAGGAGCACCGGGCGGCCGCCCTGTTGTCGGGCGAGCTGGAACGGGAGGGCTTCCGGGTGGAGCACGGCGCGGCCGGGCTGCCGACCGCCTTCGTCGCGCGGACGGGACCGGCGGCCGCTTCCGGCGGAGGGCCCCGTGTCGCCCTGCTGATGGAGTACGACGCGCTGCCGCTGCTCGGTCACGCCTGCGGGCACAACCTGATCGCGGCGGCGGGCCTCGGCGCGGCGCTCGCCGCGCGGGCGGCGCTCGGCGACACGGGCGGGACGCTGCTCGCCGTGGGAACACCCGCCGAGGAGCGCGGCGGCGGCAAGGTCGCGGAGGTGGAGGCGGGCCTGTTCGAGGGGGTGGACGCGGCGCTGATGTTCCATCCGGGGGTCCACGACTGGAGGTGGGCCCCGCTGACGGCCAGCGCGCAGATCAGGGTGGGGTTCCACGGGCGGGCGGCGCATCCGACCGGCAGCCCCACGGAGGGGATCGACGCCCTGGGGGCCCTGATCCAGCTCTTCAACGCGCTGGGCGTCCTGCACAGGCGCCTGCCGTCCGGCTCGCACGTCCAGGGGATCGTGACGGAGGGGGGCCGGGCCACGAACATCGTCCCCGAGTACGCGGAGGGGATGTTCGGGCTGCGCGGCGGAACCACGAAGGCCCTGGAGGAGCTGGTGGGGGAGGTGCGCACGTGCGCCCGGGGCGTGGCGCTGGCCACCCGTACGACGGTGGAGGTGACCGACGTGGGCGGGCGGTACGAGCACTTCCGCGACAACGACGTGCTGTCCGGTCTCTTCGCCGGGCACCTGGAGCGGGCGGGCATCCGGCTGACGGAGCCGGCGGCGGGGGTGTACCTGGGGTCGTCGGACATCGGGAACGTCAGCACGCGGGTGCCCGCGATCCATCCGTTCGTCGCGGTCATGGGCGCGGAGGGGTCGGACCACACGCCCGAGTTCGCGGGGGCGACGGCCGGCCCCCGGGCGCGGCGGGTGGTGACGGCGGCGGCGGAGGCCCTGGCCTGCACGGCGGTGGACGTCCTGCTGGGGGCGGACGTGAGGGAGCGGGCTTGGGCCCGTTTCCACGAGAAGGCGGCGGCCGGGGAGTGAGCGCTCCTCCCCCGGCTCCCGGGCTCCGGAGCCGCCCGTCCAGGGGCCCGGGGCCGTCCGTCCGGGGCCTCGCACCCGTCCGCCCGCGCCCTCGGGGCCCGTCCCCGCCCCGGGGGAGCCGCCACCGCTCCCCCGGGGCCTTCCTCGTCCCCGAGGAGGCGCCGCTCCTCAGTCCTCGACGGACACGCGGACCGTCCTGACCTCGGGGTCGGCCGCGTCGGGGACGACCATGCCGGCGTCCACGCCGCTGCGCAGGTAGCGCAGGACCGGCGCGTTCAGCCTCTCGCCGGGCAGCGCGGCGGGAATGCCGGGCGGGTAGGGCGTGAGCATCTCGGCGGTCACCCGGCCCACGGCCTTCTCCCACGGCACCTGCTCGACCCGCCCGAAGAACGCGTCGCGCGGGAGCATGACCTGTTCGAGGCGGAGTTCGGCCGGGTCGGGGACCTCCACCCGGGGGGCGGGGAGCAGGTCGCCGGCGTGCCGGGCGACGTCGCGGAAGGCGTCGAGCAGGATCCCGGCGCTGCGCTCGTCGTCCGCGTGGGTCAGCTGGGCGCTGGCACGCCGGTGGTCGGACAGGTGGAGGTTGACCCGGTGGTGCTCGCGGATCCAGTCGGCGACGTGGTAGCCGGTGGTGCCGAGGGCGGAGATGTCGACGATGACCTGGAGGGGGTCGAGGTCGGCCGCGCGGCCGGGTCCGCAGAAGTCGTCGCGTCCGTGGACGCGCATGCCGTCGATCTCGGCGATCCGCGCCCGCACCGTCTTGGCCAGGGCCAGCGCGTCGTCGTAGAGGGCGTGGCCGTGCTGGACCATCTGGCGGCGCCAGCCGTCGAGGGCCGCGTACACGAGCACGGAGGGGCTGGTGGTGCCCAGGAGGTCCTCGCGGTTCTTGAGGACCTCCGGCTGGATCAGGCCGCCCTGGAGGTGGAAGACCGAACCCTGTTCGAGGCCGGAGCCCATCTTGTGGACGGAGGTGACGCAGACGTCCGCCCCGGCGTCCATGGCCCAGGTCGGCAGGTCCGGGTGGAACGGCAGGTGGGCGCCCCACGCCTCGTCCACGATGAGCGGTACGCCGTGCTCGTGGCACGCCTCGGCGATGGCGGGCAGGTCGGAGCAGGTGCCGTACGGCGTCGGCGTGGTGACCAGGGCGCCCCGGGCGTCGGGGTGCTCGGCGAGGGCGGCGCGGAAGGCGTCGGCGGACGGCGGGTGGGCGAGGTGGCGCTCGGGGTCCCACTGGGGGTCCACCCAGACCGGCACGATCCCGGCGAGGACGAGGCCGGACACCACGGACTTGTGGGCGTCGCGCCCCACGAGCAGCTTCTCGTGCGGTCCGGCGACGGACAGCATGGCGGCCTTGACCGAGAGCGAGCTGCCGCAGGTGGAGAAGAAGGTGTGGTCGGCGCCCACGGCGTCGGCCATCAGCTCCTGCGCCCGGGAGAGGACGCCCTTGGAGGAGGCGCGGTCGTCCAGGCCGCTGGTGGCCAGCGTGTCGGAGCGGAAGACGGCGTCCCCGAGGACGGCGCGGACACGGGGGTCCGCGCCGCGTCCCTGCTTGTGACCGGGCGGGGTGAACGGGGTCTGGTTCTCCGCGTGGTACGCGGCCAGCGCGTCGAGCACGGGTGCCTGTGAATGGTCCATGGTGGTGCGGCTTCCCGGGGGAAAGGGGCAAAAACCCCGCCGGTGGAGAACTCCGGGTACGCGGAACGTGACCCTCCGGAAGGCATGATCCCCGGCCGAGCGGGAACCCGCCCAACGGAGCGGGCCGCCGCGCAGTCCCGGACCGGAGGGCGTGCGGGCGTCCGCTCCCCGTCTTCGAGGAGTTGTCGTGACTGATTCACATGAGGTCGAGGAGGGCTGCGAGGCCCCGGAGAGGCCGGGGGCGGCCGGAGCGCTGCGGGCAGGTGCCACATGTGCGGCCTGAGCGGAGAGATACGGTTCGACGACCGGAGGCCCGACGTGGCCGCGGTGGAGCGCATGACCGATCGGCTGGCGCCCCGGGGGCCCGACGGCCACGGCATCTGGTCGCAGGGGCCGGTGGCCCTGGGCCACCGGCGGCTGAAGATCATCGACCTGTCGGAGCGCGGCGCCCAGCCGATGTCCGACGCCGAGGCCCGGCTGACGGGCGTCTTCAACGGGTGCGTGTACAACTACCAGGAGCTGCGGCGGGAGCTGCAGGACCTCGGGCACCGGTTCTTCTCCACGTCGGACACCGAGGTGGTCCTCAAGGCGTACAGCCAGTGGGGCACGGACTGCGTCGACCACTTCATGGGCATGTTCGCGTTCGTCATCGTCGAGAACGACACCGGGCGCGTCGTGCTCGCCCGCGACCGGCTGGGCATCAAGCCGCTGTACCTGTCCCACGGTCCGGGCCTGATGCGGTTCGCCTCCAGCCTGCCCGCGCTGCTGGCGGCCGGCGGCGTCGACACCTCCCTGGACCCGGTCGCCCTGCACCAGTACCTGAGCTGGCACGCCACGGTGGCGGCGCCCCGCACGGTGCTCAACGGCGTCCGCAAGCTGCCGCCCGCCACGGTGCGCGTGGTGGAGCGGGACGGTTCGTACCGCGACCGGTGCTACTGGCAGCCGTCGTACACCCGCCGCGACGCGTACGCGGGCATGGACGCGGCCGACTGGCGCGACGCGGTGCTCGACTCGCTGCGGACGGCGGTGCGCCGCCGGATGGTCGCCGACGTACCGGTCGGCGTGCTCCTGTCCGGCGGGCTCGACTCGTCCCTGATCGTGGGACTGCTCGCCGAGGAGGGCCAGAAGGACCTGGCGACGTTCAGCGTGGGGTTCGAGTCGGAGGGCGGCGAGGAGGGCGACGAGTTCTTCTACTCGGACCTGGTCGCCCGGCACTACGACACCGCGCACCACCAGCTGATGGTCCCCTCGGACCGGGTGTCGACCGCCCTGGACGGCGCGATCCGGGCCATGAGCGAGCCCATGATCAGCCATGACGTGGTCGCGTTCCACCTGCTGTCGGAGCTGGTCTCCAAGGAGGTGAGCGTCGTCCAGAGCGGCCAGGGCGCCGACGAGGTGTTCGCCGGCTACCGCTGGTACCCGGACCTGGCCTCCGTGCCGCGCGAGGAGGAGCCGGAGAGGTACGCGGAGGTGTACTTCGACCGTCCGCACGCCGACTTCGCCCGGATCCTCCAGCCGCACCTGCTGACCGGCCGCGACGAGTCCGGCCTGTTCGTCCGCGAGCACATGGCCGCGCCCGGGGCCGAGACCGCGCTCGACGCGGCGCTGCGACTGGACACCCACGTCATGCTCGTGGACGACCCGGTGAAGCGCGTCGACAACATGACCATGGACTGGGGCCTGGAGGCCCGGGTGCCGTTCCTGGACCACGAGCTGGTCGAGCTGGCGGCGGCCTGCCCGCCGGAGCTGAAGCTGGCCCAGGGCGGCAAGGGCGTGCTGAAGGACGCGGGCCGCAAGCTGCTCCCCCGCGAGGTCGTGGACCGGCCGAAGGGGTACTTCCCGGTGCCGGCGATCCGCCACATGGCGGGGCCCGTCCTCGAACGGGTGCGTCAGGCGCTGTCCGCACCGGAGGCACGGGCGCGGGGCGTCTTCCGCGACGAGTACGTCGCCGAACTCCTCTCCGCCCCCGACCACCACCGGACGAAGCGAGGAGCGAACGCCCTGTGGCACATAGCGTTGCTGGAGATATGGCTGCAGACCCACGGGATCGACTGAACCGACCGGACGGAGGGGTGTCGGCGGCGCCCGTGCCGGTGCCGCTGGCCGACGCGGCCGGACTGCGCGACGTGCCGCGGCCGCTGGTCGCGCACGGCTGCTGGTACCCGTCCGTGGACCCCACGGGCGAGCGGGTGGCGTTCATCTGCGACCGGACGGGCGTCCCCCAGTTGTGGACCGGCCCGGTGAACGGCCCGGAGGTCCACCTCCTCGACACGGACCCCGACCCGGTCACGGAAGTGGCCTGGTCCCCCGACGGGCGGTGGATCGCCTACACGGTCGCCCCCGGGGGCGGCGAACTCACCCGGGTCCTGTGCGTGCGTCCGGACGGCACCGGCCGCCGGATCGTGGCGGGCGCGGACGCGGGCAGCTCGGCGTACCTCGGCCGCTGGACGCGCGACGGCTCGGCCGTGGCGGTCACGGTGGCCGAGCCGCCGGTCCCGCCCGCCCGCGCCCCCCGGCAGGAGGCGGCCGTCCCGGACCACGAGGCGGTCCTCGCCGACCTGCCCGCCGGCTGGGCGGGCCGCGACGGTCCGGCCACGCTGCTCGGCGGCCCCCGCCGGGGAGACGTCGGGCCGTCCGGCCCGGAGCGTCCCGGGCCGGGCGGCCCTGGCGGAGCGGAGGGCGCGGACGACGGCGCGCGGGACCGGCTCACCGCCTACCTGGTCGACCCCGACGGCCTCCGGTCGCCCGTCCTGGTCGCCGTCGAGTCGGGGGCCGCGACCCTGCGGGTCTGCGACGTGAGCCAGGACGGGCGGTTCGCCCTGGTGCGCCGGGGACCGCGCGGCCGGCGGGAGGCGGTGGTGGTGCGCACCGCCGACCTCACGACCGGGTCCGTCCTGCGGGTCGGCGACGGGGACCCGTGGATCGGCCGGTTCTCGTCCGACGGCCGCACGGTGTGGCTCCGGAGCGACCACGGACGGCAGTTCGCCGCCCTGCTCGCCGTCGGTCTCGACGAGGACGGCGGGCGGCTCGGCGTGTCCGTGGTGGCCGAGCGCGAGGAGAGCGACCTGGAACTCCTGGCGTTCGCCGAGGACGGCCGCACGGCCGCGCTCGTGTGGAACGTACGGGGGGCCAGCGAGCTGCAGACGCTGGGGCTCCCGGCGGGCGGCACCTCCCCCGCCGGGGCCGCCACCGGGACCGTGCCGCCCCGTGACGTACCGCTGCCGCACGAGGTGGTCACCCGGATCACCCGGGCCGGGCCGGGCGGGATGGTGCTGGCCCTGTCGGGATCCCAGCGGCGCCCCGGGGTGTGGTGGATGCCCCCGGGGGCGCTGTCGGCGCGCACGCCCTGGTCGTCGCGGGACGAGGACGCCGTACCGCCGGGCAGGCCGCCCGTGCGCCCCCTGCCGCTGCGGCCGGTGGCCCGTGACGGACTGCGCCTGGGCGGCTGGTACTACCGGGCGCCCGGGCGCGACGCCGGCCGGCCCGCCCCGTGCGTGATCCACCTGCACGGTGGGCCGGAGGAGCAGGAACGGCCCGTGCTCGACCCGCTGTACCACGAGCTGCTGGGCCGGGGCCTGGACGTCTTCGCGCCCGACGTGCGCGGCTCGTCCGGCTGGGGGCGGTCGTTCGTGGACGCCGACCTCGGCACGGGGCGGTTCGCCGCCCTGGACGACGTCGCCGACTGCGCGGCGCACGTGGTCCTGGAGGGACTCGCCGATCCCACGCGGCTGGCGGTGATGGGCCGCTCCTACGGCGGCTACCTGACGATGGCCTCCCTCGTGTGGCATCCGGAGCTGTTCCGGACCGGTGTCGCGGTGTGCGGGATGTCGGACTTCGCGACGTTCTTCGAGGGGACCGAACCGTGGATCGCCGAGTCGGCGGCGCACAAGTACGGGCATCCGGCGCGCGACCGGGAACTGCTGCGCTCGCTCTCCCCCATGAGCCGGGTCGACGCGCTGCGCGTACCGCTGCTCGCGGTGCACGGCGAGCACGACACCAACGTGCCGCCGGGCGAGTCCGAGCAGATGGTGCGGGCCGCGCGGGAGCGGGGGCTGCCCGCCGAGATGCTCACCCTGCGCGACGAGGGGCACGAGTTCCGCCGGGCGGACAACCGGCGCCTGTTCCGCCGCGCCGCCGCCGACTGGCTGGAGCGCCATCTCGGCGGCTGAGGCGCCGCCGGGGCCTCCGGCCGCCCGGCCGGGCCGTGCCACCGGCCCGTACCCCCGGTTTGTGCCGGACCCGTGAAGACGGTGTGGCGAGGAAGCGATTCTCCCGGCCGATCGGGGGTACCGGGAAGACATGATCACTATTGGGGTCGAGGAAGAGTACCTGCTGCTCGATCCGGACACGTGCCTCCCCGTACCACTCGGAGACCAGGTGCGCGCGTCGGCCGGGCTGCAGCCGATCGTCGAGGGCTCGGAGGTCCAGTCGGAGCTGTTGCAGGCCCAGGTGGAGGTCGCCACACCGGTGTGCACCGACCTGGAGGAGGTCGGTGGCCACCTGCTGCGACTGCGGCACGCGCTCGGCATGGCGGCGGAGAAGCACGGCTGCCGGCTCGCCGCCTGCGCGACGGCCCCCTACCGGGAGGCGGCTCCCGTGCCCGTCACCCGGAAGGCCCGCTACCTGGCGATGTCCTCCCAGGCCCCCCAGCTCGTGGCCGAGCAGCTGGTCAACGGGATGCACGTGCACGCGGCCGTGCCGGACCGCGAGATGGGCGTCGCCGTCCTGAGCCGCATCCGCACCTGGCTCCCGACCCTGGTGGCCATGTCCGCGAACTCGCCCCTGTGGGACGGCGGCGACACCGGGTTCGCGAGCTGGCGCACGGTGATCTTCGGCCGGTGGCCGGTCAGCGGGCCCCCGCCCCGCTTCACCTCGCTCGCGGACCACGAGGAGCGCGTCCGGTCGCTCCTCGACACCGGCGTCATCACCGACACCGGCCAGCTCTACTGGCAGGCCCGCCTCTCCGAGCGGTACCCCACGGTCGAGGTGCGCTGCGCGGACGTCCAGCTGCGCGCCGACGAGGCGGTCATGTTCGCCGGGATCGTCCGCGCGCTCGTCGCCACCGCGATCGACGAGGAGAAGGCCGGGGTCCCGCTCCCCGAGTGTTCGCCCGAGCTGCTGCAGGCGGCCAACTGGCACGCCGCCCGCCACGGCCTGAGCGGCCTGCTGGTCGACCCGGAGGGGCGGTCGCGCCGGTCGGGCGACGTCCTGTGCTCGCTGCTCGACCACATCACGCCCGCCCTGGACGAGGCGGGCGACACCCGCGAGGTGACCTCGCTGCTGCACCGGCTCCTCCAGGAGGGCACCTCGGCCGACCGTCAGCGCCGGGCCCTGGCCGAGGGCGGCCTGCCCGCGCTCGTGGAGCTGATCGTGAGCGAGACGGTCGCTCCCTGACCTTCCGCCGCGCGACCTCGCGCTCCGTGCCCCTCCCCCGCCGACGCGGCCGGTCCGGTGCCGGCCCCCGGAGGGTGCCCGCCGGGCGGCGGTCCGGTCCGGGAACGGGCGGCCGGTCCGTGCCCCGCCCCTCTCCCCCGGGCAGCCGCTCCTCGGCGCCCTCCGCCGCACTCCCTCTGCTGTTCCCCGCCGTCCTCCGCCGCGCTCCGGCGTGAGGCCGGGGAACACACGGCACGCCCCCTCCGCATCCTGGACGGCCGACCGTCCACGTGGCGGGCGGCCGGGTGGCGGAACTCTCCGTCCGTCCCGTGTTTCCGCAGTTCACAGAGGTACGGGAAGCCTGCGGGATGGCGCAACACTGTGGCAACACCACCGGGGCCGGTCCCCCGCTACGTTCCGTGTCATGCCCGCCGAACCCGCTCCCGCCGCCCGCCCCGTCGCCGCCGCCCGCCGCCGGCTCCTCCGGGCGGACCGGGCGCGGCAGCTCGCCGACCTGCTGCGCCACCAGATCCTGACGGGCGGTTTCCCCGGCGGGGTCCTTCCCCTGGAGAACGTCCTCGCGGCCGACTGCAGGGCCAGCCGGAACACCGTCCGGCAGGCCCTCGACCTGCTGCGCGGCGAGCGGCTGGTGGACCGGCAGCCGGGCGTCGGCACGGTGGTGGTGGGCGCGAAGTACCCGCACGGCCTGGACCGGCTCCAGGGACTGGCCGAGACCCTGCGCGAACACGGCAGGGTCACCAACGAGGTCCGGACCGTGGGACCGGTCGGGGCGCCCGGCCCGGTGGCCCACCGGCTCGGACTGCCCCCACACTCCGACGTGCTGTGCGTCGAGCGGCTGCGGCGCCTCGACGGGCTGCCGCTCTCCCTGGACCTGTCCTACCTGCCGATGGACATCGGTGCCGGGCTCCTCGGCTGCGACCTGGAGAACACGGACGTCTTCCGGCTCCTGGAGCGGCTGACCGGCTCCCCCCTCGGGCACGCGGAGATCACCCTGGAGGCCGTCAACGCCGACGCGCACTCCGCCGCCGTGCTCCAGGCCCCGCGCGGGGCCGCCGTCCTGATGCTGGAGCGGCTGACCCGGCTGCCCGACGGGCGGCCGGTGGACCTGGAGTTCATCCGCTTCCGCGGCGACCGCATCACCATGAGCGGCGTCCTGCGCCGCACCCCCTGAACCTCCCTCCGCCCGGCCCCTGCCCCCGTACCCCCGCATCCCGTACCCCGGAGACAGCCATGCCCCTGGTCCCCCAGCGCGCCGACGTGCCCGTGACCATCGACGAGTCGAAGTGCATCGACGGCTGCACGCTCTGCGTCGACATGTGCCCGCTGGACTCGCTCGCGATCCGCGAGGAGAACGGCACGGCGTACATGCACGTCGACGAGTGCTGGTACTGCGGCCCGTGCGCCGCGCGCTGCCCGACCGGCGCGGTCACCGTCAACATGCCCTACCTGCTCCGGTGAAAGGCCCGGTCCCCATGAAGAGAAGAAGAGCCGCCCTCGCCCTGGCCCTGGTGCCGCTCGCCACCGCCTGCGCCTCCGGCACCGGTGACGGGTCCGGGGCGAAGCAGGTCACGGTGACCGTCGGCTACCAGTCGAAGACGATCAACACCGTCACCGCCGGCACCCTGCTGCGCTCCCTCGGGTACTTCGAGGAGGAACTCGCGCGGCAGGGCCGGAAGGACGGCGTCTCCTACCGGGTGAGCTGGCAGGACCACGCGACCGGGGCGCCGATCACCGCGCAGATGACGGCCGGGAAGATCGACATCGGTTCGATGGGCGACTTCCCGCTGCTCCTCAACGCGGCGCGCGGCAAGCAGCTCGAGCAGCCGACGCGGCTGGTGTCGGTGACCGGGTACAACCTGCGGGGCGGCCTCAACACCGTGGTGACCGCGCCGGACTCGCCGCTGCGGACGCTGGCCGACCTCAAGGGCCGCACGGTGTCCACCAGCGTCGGGTCGGCCGCCGACGGCACCCTCGTCCGGGCGCTCCGGCGGGCCGGACTCGACCCGGAGAAGGACGTCCGCAAGCTCAACCAGCAGCCGAGCGTGGGGGCTTCGGCCCTGGCGGCGGGCAGCGCCGACGCGCTGTCCCAGTTCGTCGCCTGGCCCGGCCTGCTCGCCTTCCAGGGCCGGGCGAGGGCCCTGTACGACGGGGCGGAGCTGGACCTGCCGACCTTCCACGGCGTGACCGTGCGCGAACGGTTCGCGAAGGAGCGGCCGGCGGTGCTCGACGCGTTCCTGCGCGCCCAGCGGCGCGCCACGGACGAGCTGCGCGCCCGGCCGGTCGCGGCCGCCGAGTCGGTGGCGGAGGAGACCGGGCTGCCCGCCGAGGCGGTCTACCTCTACAACGGCGCCCGGGGCGTCGCCACCTTCGACCCGGCGCTCCGCCCGGAGCTGGTGGCCGCGCTCAAGGAGGACGTGCCGGTCCTGCGGGCGGCCGGTCTGGTGGAGGACGTCGACGTGGACGCCTTCGTCGACACGGCCCCGCTGCGGCGGGCGGTCACGGGCGCCGCGTACCCGGAGGCGGCCCCTCCCCGGCCGGAGCTGTGGCTGAGGGGGCAGGCGTCGACCCGTACGTTCGACGGCCCCGGTGCGCTCCTGAAGGCGGTCGGGGAGGCCGGGACGGCCCGGGTGCGGGCGGCGTACGTTCCGGACTCGGTGACCGGGACGCCCTGGTTCGCCGACCGGGCGGTGTGGGTGCGGGACGGGGGCGAGTGGCGCGCCTTCATGACCCGGGCAGGCGCGGAGCGGTACGCGGCCGGACACGCCGGTGCCCGGATCGTCGCGTACGCGGACGCCGTGGAGTCGGCGTCGTGAGCGCGGGCGCGCGGATCCTCCCGGCCGCGGACCGGGGTCCGGCGCGGGAGCCCGCTCCGGTCGCGGGCCGCCGCGCCGCGCGGGGGGCGTCGCTGCCCGCCGGCCGCCGCCTGGTCCGGGTCGCCTCGCTGCTCGCGGCCCTCTGCCTGTGGCAGGCGCTGACCTCCCTGGACGTCAACCTGTGGCTGCGGTTCGAGCAGTTCCCCACGGTGGTGGAGATCGCCTCCGCGTTCGCCGACCGGGCCGGCACCGAGGCGTACTGGCAGGACCTCGGCCACAGTCTGCGCCGGATCACGGCCGGCTTCCTCCTGGCGGCCGTCCTCGGGGTGGCCGCCGGGACGGCCGTCGCCCGGTCCCGGTGGGCCTCCGACCTGCTCGACCCGCTGGTGGAGGTGGTACGGCCGGTCCCGGCCATCGCCCTGGTCCCGGTCGCGATCCTGCTGCTGCCCACCAACGAGCAGGGCATCGTCCTCATCACCTGTGCCGCCGCCCTCTTCCCGGTCCTCGTCTCGACCCGGCACGCGGTGCGGGCGCTGGACCCGGTGTGGGAGGAGGCCGTGCTCACCATGGGCGGGGGCCGGACCCGGGTGCTGTTCTCGGTGGTCCTCCCGGGCGCCCTGCCGGGAGTCTTCGGAGGTCTGTCCGTGGGGATCGGCGTCTCGTGGATCTGCGTCATCTCGGCGGAGATGATCTCCGGCGAGTACGGGGTGGGCTACCGCACCTGGCAGGACTACACGGTCGTCGACTATCCCGGCGTCTTCGTCGGCATGGCAACCATCGGCGTCCTCGGCCGGCTCACCTCCACCGCCGTGGAGGCGCTCGGCCGCCGGGCCACCTCGTGGCTGCCGCGCCCGGCCGGACGGACCGGCACCGGGCCCGGCCGGACGCCCTCCCGTCCCGTCCCCCTGCCCGAGAAGGAGCCGGTGCCATGAGCGCCACGAGTGCCGCGGGCGCGGAACTCGCCCTGCACGGAGCCCGGTTGGGCCACCCGGACGGTTCCGCCGCGTCCGGTCCCGCGGAGCTGCGGATCGCGCCCGGTGAACTCCTCGCCGTCGTCGGCCCGTCCGGCTGCGGCAAGACGACCCTGCTGCGCACCCTCGCCGGGCTGCTGCCTCCCCTGGAGGGGCGGGTCACCCAGGACGGGGTGCCGGTGCGCGGGCCCGGCGCCGACCGGGCGCTGGTCTTCCAGCACGACGCCCTGCTGCCGTGGCGGACGGTCCGCGCCAATGTGGAGCTGCCCCTCGCGATCCGCCGGGTCCCGCGCGCCGAGCGGCGCCGTTCGGCGGAGGAGTGGCTGGAGCGGGTCGGGCTGGCCGGACACGCCCTCCGGCTGCCGCACCAGTTGTCCGGCGGACAGCGTCAGCGGGTGCAGCTGGCCCGCGCCCTGGCCGGCCGGCCCCGGGCGGTCCTGATGGACGAGCCGTTCGGCGCGCTCGACGCGCACACCCGGGCCGGGATGCAGGACCTCCTGGTGGAGGTGTTGCGCGGTACGGGCGCGACCGTCGTCTTCGTCACGCACGACGTGGACGAGGCCCTCCACCTCGGCGACCGGATCGTCCTGTTCGCGTCCGGCGAGGTCCTGGACGTGCCGCACCCGCGCGCGCGGGAGGCCGGGGACGCGCCCGCGACGGCGGCGCTGCGCCGCCGGGTCCTCGACTCGCCCTGACCCCTCCGCCCGGGGCCCCGCCCGAACCCACCCGGCCGGTCCGGCCTGGGCCCCGCCCGGACCGTTCCGCCGGTCCCGCCCGTACCGCTCCGTCCGGCTCCGCCTCCCCGACCCATCCGAAAGGCATCCCGTGGACACCCCCCTGACCGTCCCCGACCCCGCCGCCGCGACCGAACTCTCCTGCGACGTGCTCGTCGTCGGCGGCGGCACGGCCGGCACGATGGCCGCGCTGACCGCCGCCGGGCGCGGGGCGGACGTCCTCCTCCTGGAGAAGGCGCACGTGCGGCACTCCGGCGCCCTCGCCATGGGGATGGACGGCGTCAACAACGCGGTCGTGCCGGGCCGGGCCGAACCGGACGACTACGTCGCCGAGATCACCCGCGCCAACGACGGCCTCGTCGACCAGTCCACCGTCCGGCAGACGGCGACCCGGGGCTTCGCGATGGTGCGGCGCCTGGAGTCGTACGGGGTGAAGTTCGAGAAGGACGAGCACGGCGAGTACGCGGTCCGGCAGGTGCACCGGTCCGGCTCGTACGTCCTGCCGATGCCGGAGGGGAAGGACGTGAAGAAGGTCCTCTACCGGCAGCTGCGGCGGCGCGAGATGCGGGAGCGGATCCGGATCGAGAACCGGGTCATGCCGGTGCGGGTGCTCACCCACCCCGACGACGGGCGGGCCGTGGGCGTCGCCGGGTTCCACACGCGCACGGGCGAGTTCGTCGTCGTGCGGGCCGGGGCCGTGATCCTGGCGACGGGCGCGTGCGGGCGGCTCGGGCTGCCCGCCTCCGGGTACCTGTACGGCACGTACGAGAACCCGACGAACGCGGGCGACGGCTACGCCATGGCGTACCACGCGGGAGCGGCGCTCACCGGGATCGAGTGCTTCCAGGTCAACCCCCTGATCAAGGACTACAACGGGCCGGCCTGCGCCTACGTCGCCAATCCCTTCGGCGGGTACCAGGTGAACCGGCACGGCGAGCGGTTCGTGGAGTCGGACTACTGGTCGGGGCGGATGATGGCCGAGTTCGCGGCCGAACTCGCCTCGGACCGGGGGCCGGTGTACCTGAAGCTGAGCCACCTGCCCGAGGAGGCGGTCGGCGCGGTCGAGTCGATCCTGCACACCACGGAGCGGCCCACCCGGGGCACGTTCCACGAGGGGCGCGGTCACGACTACCGGACGCACGACGTCGAGATGCACATCTCCGAGATCGGCCTGTGCGGGGGCCATTCCGCCTCGGGGGTGCGGGTGGACGACCACGCCCGGACGACCGTGCCCCGGCTGTACGCGGCCGGGGACCTGGCCTCCGTACCGCACAACTACATGATCGGGGCGTTCGTCTTCGGCGACCTGGCGGGCGAGGACGCGGCGAAGTACCGGGCGTACGAGGGGGAGTTCGACGCGCGGCAGGTCGCGGAGGCCCACGAGCTGGTCTACCGGCCGCTGCGGAACCCGGACGGGCCGCCGCAGCCGCAGGTGGAGTACAAGCTGCGGCGGTTCGTCAACGACTACGTGGCGCCGCCGAAGACGGGGGCGAAGCTCTCCCTGGCGGTGGAGGCGTTCGACCGGATGTCCGGGGAGATCGCCGGGATGGGGGCGCGCACGGCCCACGAGCTGATGCGGTGCGCGGAGGTGTCGTTCATCCGGGACTGCGCCGAGATGGCGGCGCGGGCGTCGCTGGCGCGGACGGAGTCGCGCTGGGGGCTCTACCACGAGCGGCTCGACCACCCGGAGCGGGACGACAGGGGGTGGCTGTACCACCTCGACCTGCGCAAGGCCCCCTCCGGGGCGATGGAGTTCACCGCGCGGCCGGTCGAGCCGTACCTGGTGCCGGTGCCGGAGTTCGCTCCGCCGGGCGGTCCCGAGCGGCACCTTGGCGAGGTGGAGCTCGTGCCGGTGGCCACGGCGGGGCGCCGGGACGCGGTCCCGGCGGCGCGCGCGAAGGCGGACGCGCCCGTCCCGGCCGGGGAGACGGCGGCGGTGACGGCGGCGCCCTCTCCCCGGCTGCTCGAACTGCTCGCCCTCGTGGAGGACTCCCCCGGCCTCGACGTGCTCGGCCCCTACCTGGACGACGCCGATCCGGGGGTACGGGCCGCCGCCGTCACCGCCCTGGGCGAGACCGCTCCGGCCGGGGCCGGACCGGCGCTCGCCGCACGGCTGCGGGACGGCTCGGCCCGGGTGCGGGCCGCCGCCTCGGCCGCGCTGCGCGAGCTGGTCGAGGTGCTGCCGGCCGGGCCGGCGCTCGCGGCGGGCCTGCGGGAGGCCCTGGACGTGCCCGACGCGGGCGTGCGGGCCGCCGCGCTCGGCGTCCTGCGGGCGCTGCGGCTCGGGGACGCCGCGCTGTACGCCGCCGCGCTCTCCGACGCCGTCGTGGACGTACGGGTGGAGGCCGTCCGGGCCCTCGTCTCGGCCGACGCGGTCGCGGAGCTGGCACCGGCCGCCGCCGACCCGGCGCGCGAGGTGCGGGCCGCGGCGGCCAGGGGGTTCGCGGCCGTGCGGGAGCCCCGGCCGGAACCGCTCGCGCCGCTGCTGGACGACGCGGACCCGCTGGTCGCGGGCGCGGCCCTCGCCGCCCTGGCCGGTACCGGCTGCCCGCCGGAGTACGCGGCGCGGGCCGTGGCGGCGCTCGGCTCGCCGGCCTGGCAGGTGCGGGCCGGGGCGGCGACCGCGCTCCGGGCGGCCGCCGCCTCCCTCGCCGTCCCCGCGCTCGCCCCGGCGCTCGCCAACGCGAACGCGGACGTGCGCAGGGCGGCCGTCCTCTCGCTCCTCGCCCACCGGCACGAGCCCGCGGCCCGTGCCGCTCTCGCCGGGGCGGCCGACGACCCCGACGCGGACGTGCGCGCCTACGCCGCCCGGGCGGCCCACGCGGTCCACTGACCCGCGGCCGTTCCCCGGGGGTGTGGTGACCGGCGGCGGACGGGTGAGTCCACGCATGGGACGGGACGGGACGGGGAAGGGGCGCACGGCGCACTCAGGACGACGAGGAGGTGGTGCCGGTGTCGGGGCCGACGACCGGGGAGGCACGGGGAGCACCGTGCTGGCTGAATCTTTCCGCACGGGATCTCGGGGCGGCGGAACGGTTCTACGGGGCCGTGCTGGGCTGGACGTTCCGGAGGGGGGCCCTCGGCGACGCGTACGCGGTGGGCGAGCGGGACGGGGTGCCGGTGGCCGGGATCGCGGCCGTGGCCGCCGAGATGGCGGTGCCGGTGGCCTGGACGGTCTTCTTCGGCGTGGACGACGCCGACGCGACGGTCGGGCGCATCCGGGAGCGCGGCGGCACCGTCGGCGTGGGCCCGGTCGCCTTTCCGCCCCGGGGCCGCGCGGCGCTCGCCACCGACCCGGAGGGCGCGGCGTTCGCGGTGTGGGAGGGGCGGCTGGTGTCGCGCTGGCAGGTCGGTGAGCGGCAGGCGCCGGCCTGGGTGGAGCTGCACACCCGCAACGCGTTCGACGCGGCCGTGTTCTACGGCGGGGTCCTCGGATGGGCGGAGGGCGGTCCCGGCCGCTCCGAGGTGTCGTACGAGGACGACCAGGTGGTCCTGCGGCACGACGGCGAGGCCGTCGCCCGGCTGAACAGCGGTCCGGTCGAGTCCGCCTCTCCCCGGCCGCAGCTGCGGCCGCGCTGGCTCGTCCGGTTCCGGGTGCGCGATCTGGAGGCGGCGGAGGCGGCGGTCGTGGAGCACGGCGGTTCGGTGGTCCCGGGCGGCGAGTGGGGCGGTGTGCGTCCGGCAGCCGACGGTGAGCGGCGCGTGGTGGTGCGGGACCCGGACGGGGCCCTGTTCACGCTGGAGGCGGAGGAGCGGGAGTAGGAGGCGTCCGTGAGGGCCCCGGCCGCCGTGGAGACACGGCGGCCGGGGCCCTCACGGTGTCCGGCGCGGACCATCGCGGCCACCCGCCGGACGGGCGGCGCCGGCCGGGACCGTCCCCACGTCCCCGGCCGGGCCGCCCTGCTTCGGGAGGGCCCGGGCGCGGTCAGGCGGCGGTGCCTGCGACGGCCCCGGGGGCGGTGGCCCCGGCGTCCGTCCCCTCGCCGGCCGCGCCGTCCGCGCCGCCGGAGCCGGTGGCCGCGGACCGGACCGGGATGAGGGCGGCGACGACGGCGGCCGCGAGTCCGACCCCGCAGCCGATGAGCATGGCGACGCGGAAGCCGTCCTCGGAGGGGAGGACGTGGCCGCCGAGGGTGGTGGTCGTCCGGGCGAGGACGACACCGATCACGGCGGCGGAGACGGAGGTGCCGAGGGAACGCATCAGGGTGTTGAAGCTGTTGGCCGAGGCGGTCTCCTCCTGCGGCACCGCGCCCATGACGAGGGCCGGCATGGCGCCGTAGGCGAGTCCGACGCCCGTGTTGCAGACGAGGGTGACGGCGAACAGGCCCCAGGTGGAGCCCATCAGGGCGAGGGAGGAGCCGTATCCGGCGGAGATGACGAGGGCGCCGACGGAGAGGGTGACCCGGGGCCCCCGGGCCGCCGACAGCTTGGCGCCGAGCGGGGCCAGGACCATCATCATCAGGCCGGCCGGGGCCATCCACAGGCCCATGGCCGTCATCGACTGGCCGAGGCCGTAACCGGTGGCCTCGGGGAGCTGGAACAGCTGGGGGACGACCAGGGACTGCGCGTACATGGCGAAGCCGACCAGGAGCGAGGCCACGTTGGTCATCAGGACGACCGGGCGGGCGGTGACCCGCAGGTCGACGAGGGGGTCGGTGACGCGCAGCTCCCACGCGCCCCAGGCCGGCAGGACGACGACCGCGACGGCGAGGAGACCGAGGGTGGCGGCGCTGCCCCAGCCCCAGCTCGCGCCCTTGGAGACGGCGAGCAGCAGGGCGACGAGTCCGGTGCCGAGGCCGAGCGCGCCGGGCAGGTCGAAGCGGCCGGGGGCGGCGACGCGGCTTCCCACGGGGGCGACGCGCCAGATCAGGAGGCCGACGAGGAGGCCGAGTCCGGCGGCGACCCAGAAGAGGACGCGCCAGCTGGCGTTCTCGGCGACGGCGGCGGAGAAGGGCAGGCCGAGGGCGCCGCCGACGCCCATGGAGGCGCTCATCAGGGCGATGGAGCCGCCCAGCCTCTCCGGCGGCACGATGTCGCGGAGCAGGCTGATGCCGAGGGGGACGACGCCCATGCCGAGGCCCTGGAGTCCGCGTCCGACGATCATCGGGACGACGGAGGAGGCGAGCGCGCAGACGACCGAGCCGGCGACGAGCGGGACCACGGAGGCGAGCAGGACCCGCCGTTTGCCCAGGGTGTCGCCGAGCCGTCCGGCGACGGGGGTGGCGACGGCGCCCGCGAGGAGGGTGGCGGTGATCACCCAGGAGGCGTCGGACGCGGTGGCGCCGAGCAGCTTCGGGAGGTCGCCGATGAGCGGCACCACCAGGGTCTGCATGAGCGCGGCCACGATGCCCGCGAGCGCGAGGACGCCGACGACACCTCCTGGCCGGGTGTCGGGTGCGGAGCCGTCCACGTGTTCTCCCTCGGTCTTCCGCCGTGCTCGGTTTTCCACGACGACACGTGTGCATGATGCACATCAATTGCTTGATACACAAACCGTGCATGATGCACACGGCGCTCCCGCGGGAGAGAATGGCTCCATGGACAAGCCTGTGGACAAGCCCGTGGAGAAGCCCACGCGCCTGGTCGAGTTCGAGACCATGCTGCTCAGCCGGCACGCGCACCTGTACGCGCCCCGCGCCCGGGTCGGCGGCGGCCACCAGCTGGACCGGAGCGCGTACGTCCTGCTGAGCCGCGTCAGCATGCACGGGCCGATGTCCATCGGACAGCTCAGCGAGGCGTTCGGCCTCGACGCGTCCACCCTCAACCGGCAGACCGCCGCGATGCTGCGCGCCGGGCTCGTGGAGCGCATCCCCGATCCGGACGGCGGCATCGCCCGCAAGTTCCGGATCACGGCGGAGGGGGAACGCCGCCTGGAGGCCGACCGCGCCTCGAACATCGAGGGCCTGGAGCGCGTGGTGGAGCACTGGTCCCCCGAGGACGTGGCCCTCTTCGCGGCCTTCCTCGAACGCTTCAACCGCGACATCGAGCGCCTGGAGGGACGGCCCTGGCCGCGACCGTGAACGGCGGTCGGGGGCGCCCCCGACCGAGGCCGTGAACAGCGGGCAAAAACACCCCCGACCGAGGCCGTGAACGACGGGCGGAGGCGACCCCGACCGAGGCCGTGAACAGCGGGCGGAGGCCGTCCGGCCACAGGCCCGCCCGGTCCCGGCGGGGTTCGGCACACCGTCCCGTCCGCACGGGCCCCGCACCCCGAGGAGATCCCCGTCCCGCCGCCGTTCCGGCGGGAGTTCGACGACGGAAAAGCGGTCCGGGCCGCCGGACACGCCCCCCCCCGGGAGCGGGAGCCGACCCCGGGGCATTCGTCCGGGACATCCCACTCCTCCGGTCCGCCCGGTCAACAGTACGTAACGCGAACGCCCTTCTCGGACAGAACTCTTCCTTCCGCGGGGCGCCTCTGGGATCTTGCGTCCACCCCACACACCACAGGGCCCGGAGGGCGTCGCACGTGCGCGTCGCCGGGCCGTCGGAGGACGCCTTGCTTTCCCTCATATCCAGCCGGCCGAGGACGTCGGCCGCGGTCGCCGCGGCCCTCGGCACGGCCCTGGCACTCGCCGCCCCCGCCGGACCCGTCCACGCCGCGCCGTCGGACACCGCGCCCGTCGCGGCCCGCGCGGCGGGGGCCGGCCCGGCCACCACCACGAAGGCGGCGGCCCCGGCCTCCTGGGCCGCGGGCACCCGCGCGTACCTGGTGATCACGGCCCCCGGCGGCACCGCCGCCGTGACCGGCGCCGTCACGGGCAACGGCGGTTCGGTCTTCGCGGCGTACGACGCGATCGGCGTGATCGTGGCGCACTCGGCGTCCGCGTCGTTCGCCCCCTCGATGCGCACGGCCCCCGGCGTCCAGCAGGTCGGCGCGACCCGCACGTCCGACGTCCCGGCCGACGCCTACAACCCGGTCCTCCCGGCCGATCCGGCGCAGTCGGCGACGACGCTCACGGAGACCGACCGCTGGGACATGACGCAGATCAAGGCCGACCAGGCGTGGGCGGTCACCACCGGTTCGGCGTCGGTGAAGGTCGGCGTCCTGGACACCGGCGTGGACGACCGGCACCAGGACATCGCGCCCAACTTCAACGCCGCCGACTCGGCCTCCTGCGCCTATGGCAGGGCGGACACCCGGGCGGGCGCCTGGCGGGACGTCGACACCCACGGCACGCACGTCGCCGGCACGATCGCGGCCGCCAGGAACGGCAAGGGCGTCATCGGCGTCGCGCCGGGCGTGAGGATCTCCTCGGTCCGCATCGCGGAGCCGAACAGCACGCTGTTCTTCGCGGAGAACACGATCTGCGGCTTCGTGTGGGCCGGCGACCACGGCTTCAAGGTCACCAACAACAGCTACTACACGGACCCGTGGCAGTTCAACTGCCCGGACAACCTGGACCAGGCCGCCATCATCGAGGGCGTCCGCCGGGCGCAGGAGTACGCCGAGGGCAAGGGCTCGCTCCAGGTCGCCGCCGCCGGGAACTCCAACTACGACCTGGCGAACAAGACCACCGACACGGCGAGCCCCAACGACTCGACCCCGGTCACCCGCACGATCACCAACGCCTGCGTCGACATCCCGACCGAGCTGCCGGGCGTCGTGACCGTCGCCGCCCAGGGCAACGGCGGCGCCAAGGCGTCGTACTCGAACTTCGGCGACGGCGTCATCGACGTCGCGGCCCCCGGCGGCGACGGTTCCTCCGGGGTCTACTCGACGCTCCCGGGCGGCAAGTACGGCACCATGAGCGGCACGTCGATGGCCTCCCCGCACGTGACCGGCGTCGCGGCGCTGATCGCGAGCGTGAGCCCGTCCTTCACCCCGGCCCAGATCCGGGACCGGCTGGGCGTCCAGGCGACCGACAGGGCCTGCCCGTCGGACACCCGCTGCACGGGCACCACGGCCAGGAACGGCTTCTTCGGGGAGGGCGCGGTCGACGCCCTGAAGGCCGTCGGCGGATCGACCCCGCCGCCCGGGAAGTACTTCGAGAACCAGACGGACGTCACGGTTCCCGACAACACCACGGTGGAGAGCCCGATCACGGTCGGCGGCGTGACGGGCAACGCGCCGGCGGCCCTCACGGTGGGCGTGGACATCAAGCACACCTACATCGGTGACCTGAAGGTCGACCTGGTGGCCCCGGACGGCAGCGTGTACCCGCTGCACAACCGGACCGGCGGCAGCGCGGACAACATCGTCCGGACCTACACCGTCAACGCCTCCTCCGAGGTGGCGAACGGGGTGTGGAAGCTCCGCGTGAGCGACAACGCGAGCCAGGACACGGGCAGGATCGACGCCTGGAACCTGACCTTCTGACAGGACGCGCCCCCGGGACGGGGCCGGAGCCGACCGGGCTCCGGCCCCGTTCGCGTGCCCGCCTCCGGGGTGTTCGCGCGCGTACACCGGGAACGTTTCGGAAACAAGTCCTCGCCGGGGGGTAGGCGAGCCCGGCCGCTTGCTATACGTTCCGTCTAACAAGCTTGCTAGACGGGACGTCTAACAAGTCTCCGAGTCGATCGCGACCCAAGGAGCCGCACCATGGCAAGCAGCACCGTTCGCCCGGACAGCCACGACGGGGCCGAGGACAGGGGCGTCCCGGACTCGGACGTCGCCGAGCGGCTGCTCCGGTCCGCCGCCAAGCTCTCGTACGACCCCGCCGTCGAGGTGGACTGGGACACCCCCCTCGACAAGGACTTCCACGGCCAGAGCCCGGAGTGGAACAGCCTCTACGGCACGGCGTACTGGAACGAGATGACCGACGCCCAGCGCAAGGAGCTGACCCGGCAGGAGGCCGCCTCGGTCGCCAGCACCGGCATCTGGTTCGAGATGATCCTCCAGCAGATGGTGCTGCGCGACATGTACGCGAAGGACCCCACCGACCCCCGGTTCCAGTGGGCCCTGACCGAGATCGCGGACGAGTGCCGCCACTCCATCATGTTCGGCCGCGGCTCCGCGAAGCTCGGCGCCCCCGCCTACCGCCCGCGCCGCGCGGTCCTCGAACTGGGCCGCGCCTTCAAGACGGTGGGCTTCGGCGAGGCGGCGTACGCCGCGATCCTCGTCGCCGAGGAGGTCCTCGACGTGATGCAGCGCGACTGGATGCGCGACGAGCGGGTCGCCCCCTTCGTCCGCACCATCAGCAACATCCACGTCGTGGAGGAGTCCCGGCACATGAAGTTCGCCCGGGACGAGACGCGCCGCCGTCTCGCGCGGGCGGGCACGGCCCGCCGCCACTTCCACGCCCTGGTCATCGCCATCGCCTCGTACTACATCGTCACCAGCATGGTCAGCCCCGACGTGTACGCGCAGGCCGGTCTCGACCCGGAGCGCGCCCGCCGCGAGGCCGCGGCCAACGAGCACTACAAGTCCCAGCTGCGTTCCAGCTGCGCCGGGCTCATGGAGTTCCTCGCCTCGGCCCGCCTGCTCACCCGGCCCGCGCTCTTCGTCTACAAGCGCGCCCACCTCATCTGATCCCGCACCCCGAGCCGAGTCGACGAGATGACCTACGCGATCACCCAGACCTGCTGCAACGACGCCACCTGCGTCGCCGTCTGCCCGGTCAACTGCATCCACCCGACGCCCGGGGAACCGGACTTCGGCACCACGGAGATGCTGTACATCGACCCCCGGGCCTGCATCGACTGCGGCGCCTGCGCCGACGCCTGCCCGGCCGAGGCGATCTTCCCCGCGGACCGGCTGACCGAGCGCTTGCGCGAGTACGAGGCGATCAACGCCGAGTACTACGCGAACCGCGCGGACCGGCCGGCCGTGGCCTCGCCCAACTTCCACGTCTGGGACGAACCCTCCTTCCCCCGCTCGCTCCCGTCCGACTTCGCGCCGCTGCGGATCGCCGTCGTCGGCACGGGACCGGCCGGCATGTACGCGGCCGAGGACCTGCTCCTGCACACCAACGCCGAGGTGACGCTGATCGACCGGCTGCCGGTGGCCGGCGGACTCGTCCGGTACGGCGTGGCGCCCGACCACCCGGCGACCAAGGGCGTCGGGGACGCCTTCGCCCGCTTCCACTCCCACCCCCGCGTCCGCGTGCGGCTGGGCCTGGAGGTCGGGAAGGACGTCACCACCGGGGAACTGGCCGCCCACCACGACGCGGTGATCTACGCGGTGGGCGCGCCCTCCGACCGGCGGCTCGGCATCCCCGGCGAGGACCTGCCGGGCAGCGTCCCGGCGACCTCCGTCGTCTCCTGGTACAACGCGCACCCGGAGACCGGCGCGGACGCCGTCCCGCTCTCCGCCGAGCGCGTCGTGGTGGTCGGCAACGGCAACGTGGCGCTCGACGTCGCCCGTGTCCTGGTCATGGAACCGGCCGCCCTCGCCGGCACGGACATCGCCGACCACGCCCTCGCCGCCCTAAACGGCGCCCGGACCCGCGAGGTGGTGCTGCTCGGCCGCCGGGGCCCCGCGCACGCCGCCTACACGGCCTCCGAACTGCTCGGCCTCAAGCACCTCCCGGGCGTGGACCTGGTCGTGGACGACCGGGACCCGCGCACCGGGGCGGCGATCGACGCGGCGGCCCCCGGGGAGAAGGCCGCGCTCCTGCGGGACGTGGCCCGGGAGACGGTGGACTGGACGCGGCCGCCCGCGCCGGACCGGCGCCGGATCGTGCTGCGCTTCCACTCCGCTCCGGTCGAGGTGCTCGGCACCGACGCGGTCCGGGCGGTGCGCGTGACCGAGGAGGGGGCGGAGGCCGGTACGGAGATCGGGACGGGGCTGCTCGTCCGGGCCGTCGGCCACCGGGGCGTGCCGCTCCCGGGACTTCCGTTCGACGAGGCCACGGGCACCGTGCCGCACGAGGCCGGCCGGATCACCGGCCTGCCCGGGAGCTACGTCGTCGGCTGGATCAAGCGCGGGCCCTCCGGCGGCATCGGGGCCAACCGCGTCTGCGCGGAGGAGACGGTCGGGACGCTGCTCGCGGACGCGGTGGCCGGTGCGCTGCCCGCGCCCACGGGCACGGCCGCGGAGTTCCGCCGGCTGGCCCGGAGCCGCAGCGGGGGCCTCGTCGACGCGCGCGGCCTCGCGGCCATCGACCGGACCGAGCGGGCGCGGGGCCGGGAGACGGGCCGTCCCCGGGTCAAGTTCGCCACGGTGCCGGAGCTGGTCGCGGCGGCGAGGACCGGCCGGCGGCACCGGCCGGCCTGAGGGCCGTGGCCCGCCCGGACGCCGGGCCCGGAACGCCTTCCCGGCGGTGTGCGCCACCGGGAGGGCCGCCCGGCGGGCGTACGGCTCCCTCCGGGAGGGGGTCAGGACCTGCGGCGGGGCTTTCCGCTCCGGCCGCCGCGCGCGGAGCCCCCGGCTCCGCCGCCCTTGCCGGCCGCGGACCGTCCCCGGGTGCGGGACCCGGCGCCCGGCTTGGCGGACTTCCCGGACGGGGCGGGCTTCCCGGACCTGGCGGGCTTCCGCTCCTTCTGCCCCTTCTTCTCCTCGGCGCGGCGGCCCCGGGTGCTGTTCACCGTCCGGCCCCGCACGATCCCGATGAACTCCTCCACCAGGTCGGGGGCCTCGTCGGCGGCCGGCCACGACAGGGCCACGCGCGACTGGGGAACACCGGTGAGCGTCCGGTACGTGAGGTCCTTGCGGTGGTGCAGGCGGGCGAGCGACTGGGGGACGACCAGCAGGCCCACCCCGGCCGCGACGAGCTCGACCGCGTCGGCGGTGGTCGCGGGGCGCTCGAACGCCGGACGGCCCGGCGGACGCTCCCAGCCGAGGGTGTCGTCGAGGGGGTGCAGGACGAGCTCTTCGGCGAGGTCGTCCGCCGCGACCTCCTCGGCCGCCGCGAACAGGTGGTCCTTGGGGACGACGACGACCGACGTCTCCGTGTAGAGCGGGATCGCGCTGAGGTCGTCCCCGTCGACGGGCAGCCGGACGAGTCCCGCGTCGGCCGCGCCCTCCCGGAGCGCGCCGAACGCCTCGGCCGGGGTCACGGAGAGAAGGGCCAGCGGCACGTCGGGCAGGCGCTCGTTCCAGACCCGCACCCACTTCGAGGGGGTGACGCCCGGCACGTACGCGAGCCGGAACGAGGGGGAGTCCGGGGTGGGGTCCGCGGGGGAATCCGGGGAACGGTCCGGGGAGGAGTCCGAGGGAGAAGCGTCCGAGCCTGTCACCCCGCCAGGTTACCGGTAGCCGCCGTGGTCGGAGGTCGGCCGCACGCTCGATACCCTGGACGCATGACGTCGCACCAGAACACCCAGACGATGAAGCCCGCGACCGCGGCGAAGAAGCTGGGTGTGTACCTCGAGGCCACACCCGCCGAGTTCCAGGAGGGTGTCGTCTCGCGCACCGAGCTGAACGAGCTCCAGGCCGATCCGCCCGCCTGGCTCCAGGAGCTGCGGAAGAACGGCCCGCACCCGCGCCCGGTGGTCGCGTCGAAGCTGGGCGTCTCCATCGCCGGCCTCGCGCGCGGCGGCATCACCGAGCCGCTCACCACGGCGCAGATCGACGCGCTCAAGGAGGAGTTCCCGGAGTGGCTGCGCAAGGAGCGCGCCATCCAGGCGGAGGTCCGCAAGGAGGCCCTCCGGATCAAGGAGCGCGACGAGGAGCGGGCGCGGCGCACGCAGGAGGACTGACCGTCTCCCCGCCCCGCCCTCTCCCCCGGTCCGCCGGGCGTGACGGGCGGGCGGCTCTCCTTCCGCCCCGGGGGGGGGCGGACGATCCCGGCAGAAGGAGCCCCATGACCACTGCGGAGCAGGCCGCGACGGCGGAGCGCAACGTCCGCCCGCCGGACGCCCGGGCCTCGCTCGGGGCCGGTGTCGTCGTGGTGGACGCGGACGGCCGCGTCCTCCTCGGCCTCCACCGCTCCGGGGTGTGGGAGCTGCCCGGCGGTCAGGTCGAGCCGGGCGAGTCCGTGGAGGACGCGGCGGTCCGCGAGCTGGCCGAGGAGACGGCGCTCGTCGCGGACGCCGCCGACGTGGAGGTCCTCGGGCTGATCCTGGACTCGGTCACCTCGGACCGGCTGACCCGCCTGACCGCGGCCACGGCCCTGCGCGCCTTCCGCGGGGTGCCGGCCGTGACCGAGCCCGACAAGATCGAGCGCTGGGAGTGGACGGACCCGGACCGGCTGCCGGAGGCGCTGTTCCTGCCCTCGGCGCAGGTGCTGCGGATGTGGCGGCCGGACCTGCCGATCCCCGGCGGCCCGTTCCACCGGTACGCCCTGGGCCGGCTGCCCGGCTGACGTCCGGCGGCTCAGCCCGGCAGGGTGCGGGCCACGCGGAAGCCGACGTCGTCGATGCGGAGGGCGGGGTGGCTGCGCCGGCGCACCGAGGCGCGGCAGCTCCAGTGCTCGTCGAACCAGCCGCCGCCGCGCAGCACCCGGTAGCCGCCGTAGACCTCGGGGTCGTACAGGTCCCAGCACCACTCCCAGACGTTGCCCAGCATGTCGTGGAAGCCCCAGGCGTTGGGGCGCCGGCCGCCCACCGCGCGGAGGCGTTCCCCGGAGTTCCCCCGGTGCCAGGCGATCTCGTCGAGCGGGCCGTACCGCGCCCCCGTGGTGCCGGCCCGGCAGGCGTACTCCCACTCGGCCTCGGTGGGCAGCCGGTAGCCGTCGGCGGTGCGGTCCCACGCGGTCCCGTCCGCACCCTCCCCGTCCCCGGCCCGCGTCCGGTAGGCGGGGGTGAGGCCCTCGCGGGCCGAAAGGGCGTCGCAGAAGCGGACCGCGTCACTCCAGGAGACTCCCTCCACGGGGAGCCGGTCGCCGTGCGCGGCGCCCGGCCGCTCCCCCGTGACCCGCTCGTACAGCTCCTGCGTGACGGGGGCGACGGCCAGGGCGTACGGCCCGACCTCCACCGTCCAGCTCCGCTCCGTGCGCCGGTCCGACAGGGTGACCCGCCCCCGCCGGACGGCGATCGTCCCGTCCCCCGCGACCGTCTCCATCCGTCCATGATCGCAGCTTTTCCGCGCCGCCGAGCGGGACGTGACGGCTCTGGCTAGCGTGGTTCCCAGGAAGCACGTCATCGACCGGAAAAGAGTCAGCGTCATGGCCTCACGACCCGAAGGCACGCCGGTCTGGACCGACGCCATGTTCACCGACGCCGAGGGCGCCGAGGCGTTCTACGGCGACGTGCTCGGCTGGACCTTCGCCGAGGCGTCCACGGAGTTCGGCGACTACACGCAGGCGTACAAGGACGGAAAGGCGGTCGCGGCCGTCGTGCCGCCGATGCCCGGCCAGGACACCCCGCCGCGGTCGGCCTGGTGTCTCTACCTCTCCTCGCCGGACGTCGCCGCCACGGCGGAGCGGATCAGGGAGGCGGGCGGCACCGTCCTGATGGAGCCGATGCGGGTCGGCGAGTTCGGCTCGATGTGCATCGCGCGGGACCCGTCGGGCGTCGTGTTCGGCGTCTGGCAGTCGGGGACGCACCGGGGCTTCGAGCGGGAGGGCGAGCCCGGCTCGTACATCTGGGCGGAGGTGTTCACCCGGGAGCCGGAGAAGGCGGACGCCTTCTTCCCGGCCGTCTTCGGCTACGGCTCGAAGAAGATGAAGGACGACCACGTGGACTACCGGGTCTTCGACCTGGGGGGCGGGCCGGTGCTCGGCCGGATGGTGATGCCGGCCGGGGACTTCCCGCCGGAGGTCCCCCCGTACGTCCAGGTCTACTTCGCCGTCGACGACTGCGACAGGGCCGTCGAGACGGCGGAGCGCCTGTCCGGACGGACGGTCTTCGGCCCGATGGACAGCCCGTTCGGCCGGTTCGCGGCGCTCCTGGACCCGCAGGGCGCCCCCTTCGCCGTGATCGACCCGGGGACCACGACGGGCGACATGCCCGGGATGGAGTGATCCGCCCGGTCCCGGAGGTCACGGCCTGAGGCCGGACACCACATCGGCGGTGGCGGCGACGCCGTCGTGGATGGTGGGCGCCATGCTGGTGCCGGCGAGGAAGAAGCCGAGCAGGGCGCAGACGATCGCGTGCGAGAGCTTGAGGCCGCCGTTCCGCAGGAAGATCACGGTCAGGATCAGCAGGAGCAGCACAACAGAAATGGAAACGGCCATCGCCTTCACGTCCCTCCGACGCCGCACCGGAATTGCGGCTTTCGGCGGACAGTGTGGCGGAATGAGCGTTCCGTCCGGGTGCGTGGCGGGGCGGCCATACGGGTGAGATCGGGGCGGGGCCCCGGATGGACGGACCGGACCGGCCCGCGCGACCGGGGCCTCCCCGGCACCCGGGCGGCGCACCGCGTCCGGGCCCGGAGCGGCGGGCCGAGCGGCGCGCGCCCGCCGGGGGGGGCCGGAGCCCCGGGCGGTCACGGGACGGTCAGGGGGTCTCCTCCGCGGGCAGGCAGTCCCGCCATTCCACCGTGCGGTCGCACCAGCGGTTCAGGAGGACGCGGTCGTGGCCCACGGCGAGGAGGCCCGCGCCGCTCTCCGCGCGGTACGCCTCGACGGCGGCGACCAGGGCCGCCGTGGTGGAGGCGTCGAGCATCGCGGTCATCTCGTCGCAGATCAGCCAGCGGGGGCGCAGGCTCAGGGCGCGGGCGAGGCAGGCGCGCTGGAGCTGGCCGTCGCTGACCTCGTGCGGGCGGCGCACCAGCAGGTCGGGGGTGAGGCCGACGGCGGGGGCGAGCGCGGCCAGGCGGTCGGGGGCCTCGGCGCGGCGGCCGGTGGCGCGCAGCGGTTCCACGACGAGGTCGGCGAGGGTGAGCCGGGGGTCGGCGGCGGTACGGGGCTGCTGGAAGACCACGCCGACGGCGGTGCGCAGCTCGCGCGGGGCGCGGTGGCGCCAGGTCCGCACCTCGGTGCCGTCGAGGACCAGACGGCCCGCTTCGGGGCGGTGCAGGAGGGCGGCCACCCGGGCGAGGGTGGACTTGCCGCAGCCGCTGGGGCCGAGGAGGCCCACCGACTCGCCCGGGGCGACGGTGAGGGAGGCGCCCCGGAAGACGGGGGCGCGGCGGTCGTATCCGGCGGTGACGGCGTCGAGTTCAAGCACGGGGGTGCTCCGGGTGGTGGCAGGCCACCCCGGCCACGGGCTCGGGGCGGATGGCGCAGAGGTCGGTGGCGCGGGGGCAGCGCGGGGCGAAGGCGCATCCCCCGGGCAGCGCGGAGAGTTCCGGGGGCATGCCGGGGACGGGGGTGAAGGCCCGGTCGGGCAGGGCGTCGAGGAGGCCCCGGGCGTAGGGGTGGCGGGGTCCGGCGGGGCCGAAGAAGCGGTGGGCGGGGGCGATCTCGACGATCCGGCCCGCGTACATGACGGCGACGCGGTCCGCGATCCGCTCGGCCGCGGCCAGGTCGTGGGTGATGAGGAGGAGGGCGCGGCCGTCGTCGGCGTGGCGGCGCAGTTCGTCCACGGTCCGGTCGACCAGGTCGCGGTCGAGGCCGGTGGTGGGCTCGTCGGCGAGCAGCAGCCGGGCGTCGCCGATGAGGGCGAGGGCCGTCGCGGCGCGCTGGGCGAGGCCGCCGGAGAGTTCGTGGGGGTACCGGTCGAGGTGGTCGGCGGGGAAGGCGGCCCGTCCGGCGGCGGCCTCGGCCGCCTCGCGCCGGTCGCGGCGGGAGGCGCCGGTGAGGGCCCGGACGGTCTCCTCCAGGTGGGACCGCACGGTGCGGACGGGGGTGAGGTGGGCGGCGGGGCTCTGCGGTACGAGGCCGACGCGGCGGCCCCGTACGGTGCGGGCGAGGGTCTTCTCCCCGGCGGCGAGCAGGTCGGTGCCGTCGCCGTCGCCGGGGTCCGCCAGCAGGGCCGTGCCGGAGGTCTCGGCGTTGCCCGGGAGCAGACCCAGGAGGGCGGAGGCGAGGACGGACTTGCCGCAGCCGCTCTCGCCGACGAGGGCGAGGCACTCCCCCGCCGCGAGGTCGAAGTCGGCGCCGGTGACGGCGGCGACGGTGCGGCCGCCGCGCAGCCGGAACCGGACCGTGAGGTCGCGGACGCCGAGGACGGCGTCCCCGGCCCGCTCGGCGGCGACGGCGTCGAGGGCGCGCAGGACCCGGCGGGCCGGGAGGTTCGGGGCGCTCACAGCATCAGCTCCGATCGGCGGCGCGGGTTGAGCCGGTCGCGCCACACGCCCGCGAGTCCGGCGATGGCGAGGGTCGGCACGATGAGGAGGAGGCCGGGGAAGAGGGTGGGCCACCAGGACCCGGCGAGGAGCGAGGAACGCGCGCTCTGCACCAGGTTGCCGAGGCTGGCCTGGTGGCTGGGGAGGCCGAGGCCGAGGAAGGAGAGGGCGGACTCGTGCCACATGGCGTGCGGGACCATCAGGACGGCGGCGAGGCCGGCCTGGGGCAGGACGGCGGGCAGCAGGTGCCGGACGGCGACGCGCCACCGGGAGGCGCCGCCCGAGACGGCGGCGTCCACGAAGGGCCGGGTGCGCAGGGAGAGGACCTCGGAACGCACGATCCGGGCGGTGGAGAGCCAGTGGGTGACGGCGACGGAGGCGATGACGGGCCAGACGCCGGGCCGGAAGAGGGCGACGACGAAGATGCCGAGGAGCAGGTGCGGCACGGAGGAGAAGGTGTCCACGAGCCGCATGAGGGCGCGGTCGGCCCAGCCGCCGAGCGCGCCGGCGGCGGCTCCCACGGCGGTGCCGATGACGGTGGCCACGAGCGCGGCGACCAGTCCGACGAGGAGCGAGACCCGCAGTCCGTAGACGCAGCGCAGGAGGAGGTCGCGGCCGAGGTCGTCGGTGCCGAAGGGGTGGCCCCAGGACGGCGGGAGGAGCTTGCGGGAGAGGTCGACGGCCTGCTCGTCGAGCTGGGCGAGCGGGGGCACGAGGAGGACGGCGAGGAGGACGGCCGCGACGGTGACGGCGGAGGTCCACCGCCGCAGGCGGTGGGTGCGCGGGTCAGCCATCGAAGCCCACCCTCGGGTCGGCCAGGCCGTACAGCAGGTCGGAGAGGAGGTTGCCGAGGAGGACGGCGGCGGTGGCGAGGACGGTGAGCGCCGCGAGCAGCGGGAAGTCCACGGAGGTGGCGGCCGTGACGGTGGCGGCCGCGATGCCGGGCCAGCTGAAGACGGTCTCCACGAGCAGGGCTCCGGTGATCAGTTCGGGGACGCGGGAGCCGACGAGGGTGAGCACGGGAAGCATTCCGGAACGGAGGGCGTGGCCGGTGAGGACGGTGCGCTCGCGCAGGCCGCGGGCGCGGGCGCCGCGCACGGGGTCCTCTTCGAGGGCGTCGCCGACGCCCTGGCGGACGTACAGGAAGAACCAGGGGAGCTGGGAGGTCCCGAGGACGAGGGCGGGCAGGACGAGGTGGTGGGCGACCTGGCCGGGGGTGACGGTGTCGCTGGCGGTGTCGGTGAGTCCGCCGGCGGGCAGGACGCCCAGCTCCAGGGCGAAGAACCAGATGGCGAGGAGGCCGAGCCAGAAGGCGGGGGCGGCCTCCAGGGTGTACGCGGCGGAGCTGACCGCCCGGTCGAGGAGGCCGCCGCGGCGGCGTCCAGCGAGGACGCCCAGGAGGGTGCCGAGGGCGACGGCCACGGCGAAGGCGGTGGCGGCGAGGAGGACGGACCAGCCGAGGCGTTCGGTGATGACCTCCGCGACGGGGCGCCGCATGACGGCGGAGTCGCCGAGGTCGCCGGTGAGCGCGGAGGTGAGCCACTCCCACCAGCGGGAGAGGAGGGGGCGGTCGGCGCCGAGGTTGGCGCGGAGCTGGTCGAGGTTCTCCTGCGAGGCGGTGAGTCCGGCGGTGCCGGCGTACGCCTTGACGGGGTCGAAGGGGGACGCCTCCGCGACGGCGAACACCGCGAAGGTGACGGCGAGGAGGACGGGGACGGCGGCCAGGGCGCGCCGTCCCGTCATCCGCGCCATGGCGCCCCAGGGCAGGCGGCGCTTCACTTCTTCGCCGCTCCGGTGCTCCGGGGCGTCCAGGTCTCGACGTTCCACCAGGGACCGGCGGCGAGGCCGTGGTCGTGGGGCTCGGTCTGGGTGCTCGGGCCGTCCCAGGAGTCGTTCAGGACGTAGAGGTGGTCGATGTGGGTGAGGAAGGTGTAGCCGGGGTTCTTCACCAGTTCGCGCTGGACGGTGTCGTACGCGGCGCGGCGTCCGGCGGGGTCGTCGGTGCGGCGGCCGTCCTCCAGGGCGCGGTCGACGGCCTTGTTGTCGTACCAGGCCATGTTGTTGAAGCCGTCGCCGGCGAGGGAGGACTTCAGGAGGAGGTACTGGTCGAAGTCGGGGTCGCCGGGCGAGCCGCCGCCGGCGAGGACGGCGTCGGTCTTCATCCGGGGCTCGATGACCTCCCAGGTACCGGCCTGGGTCGTGACGTCGATGCCGGCCTTCTTGGCGTCGGAGGCGTAGGCGAGGGCGTGGTCCTGGCGGAGCTTGTCGCCGGAGAGGTACCAGAGCGGGAAGGCGGCGCGGACGCCGTTCCTGACGCGGACGCCGTCGGGGCCGGGCTTCCAGCCGGCCTCGTCGAGGATCTTCCGCGCTCCGGCGAGGTCGTGGCGGCGCTCGGTCCCCCGGGCGAACCAGGGGCTGTCGGTGGGGACGGGTCCGTAGGCGGGCTTTCCGGCGCCTTCGAGGATCTTGTCGACCATGGCCCGCCGGTCGACGGCGATGTCGAGGGCGCGGCGGACGGCGGTGTCGCCGGTCACGGGGTTGTGGGTGGGGAGGGTGACCGTGCGGTAGTCGTAGGTCTTCGCCGTCCAGGTCTTCTTGGTCCTGTCGGTCGCGAAGCCGGCGGCGAGGTTGGGCGGCAGGACGGCCCCGTCGAGGTCGCCGGCGCGCAGCCGGGTGGCGCGGACGTCGTCGTCCTTGATGATCGCCATGGTGAACTTCTTGATCTTCGGCGCGCCGTTCCAGTAGGCCGGGTTGGCCTTGAAGCTCAGCTTCTCGCCCTTGGACCAGTCGGTGAGGACGTACGGGCCGGTGCCGATCGGCCTGGTGGTGAAGGGGCCGGTGTTGACGTCCTGCTTCGCGGCGACGTGCTCGGGGGCGATGGCGTGGACGGTGCGCCGGGCGAAGGGCGCGTAGGGGTACTTGAGCCGGAAGACGACGGTGTCGTCGCCGACCGCCTCGACGCTCCTGAGCGCGTCGAGTTCGGTGCGGGAGGGGTTGTTCGTCCTCGGGTCGAGGATCGTCCGGTACGTGAAGACGACGTCCTTCGCGGTGAAGGGGGCCCCGTCGCTGAAGGTGACGCCCTTGCGGAGGGCGTAGGTGTAGGTGAGGCCGCCGTCGCTGACGCGGGGCAGCGCGCGGGCGAGGGCCGGCCTGAGCTTCATGTCCGCGTCGAAGGCGAGGAGGCCGTCGAATATCTTCGCGTTGCCGTCCTTGCCGTAGCCGAGGAGGGGGCTGAGGCTGTCGGGTTCGTAGGCGATGCCGACGACCGCGGAATCCTTGGGCCCGCCGGCGCCGTCGGCGGTGGAGCCGGGGTTCGAGCAGGCCGCGGCGGTGAGGGCGAGGGAGCCCGCCAGTACCGTGGCCGCCGCGTTGCGGGTGGATCGGGCGGTCATCGTGTCCGTACCCCTTTTGAAGATCAACTGCTTTTGCCAACAGCTCGCAATTAAACAGCACGCATAAGGGGTGCGGACAGACGGGCCCCTTACCTGAGGGGCGGGTGGGGCGCGCGGGGCCCGTGGGGCCCGTACAGGTGGGTCCCGCGGGCGGGGGCGTGCGGACGTTCCGCGCGGGCTCCCTACACGGGCGCCGGAAGGTCCGCCAGGGCGGCGATCGCGTCCTGGTGGCGGCCCGCCGCGCCGAACGCGGCCCGGTCGGACACGGCCCGCTTCAGCGCCAGGTGGGCGGGGTGCTCCCAGGTCATCCCGATCCCGCCGTGGAGCTGGACGCACTCCTCGGCCGCGCGGACGGCGACCCCGGAGCAGTACGCCTGGGCGACGGCCACGGTGAGCGGGGCGTCCGGACGGCCCGCGGCGAGGGCGTCCGCGGCGGCGCGGGCCGCCGCCCTGGCCCCCACGACGTCCAGCCAGAGCCGGGCCATGCGGTGCTTCAGCGCCTGGAAGGAGCCGACGGGCCGGTTGAACTGGTGGCGCTCGCGGGTGTACCGCACGGTCTCCTCCAGGCACCGTTCGGCGAGCCCGAGCTGTTCGGAGGCCAGCAGTCCGGCGCCCGCGAGCAGTCCGCGCCCGACGGCCGCGCGGGACGCCCCGGGACCGGCGAGCCGGGTGCCGGTGCCGGGCTCCGTGGTGACCCGGGCGAGCGGGCGGGTGAGGTCGAGCGGGGTCCGCGGCTCGACCGCCGCCTCGTCGGCGGGCACGGCATACAGGCCGTCGGGACGCGGGACCAGGAAGACGTCGGCCGCGACGGCGTCGGCGACGGCGGACACGGAGGGGCCGGGCGGCGGGGCCGGGTCGTACGGCGCGGTCGTCAGGGGCACGGCGGGGACCGCGACCGTGCGGCCGCTCGCGACGGAGGCGAGGAGTCCGGCCGCCGGGTCGCTCTCCTCCGCGAGCGCGAGCAGGATCTCGGCGGCCGTCACCGCGCTCGTGAGGTAGGGGACGGGGGTGACCGCGCGGCCCAGTTCCTCCAGGACCACGGCGGCCTCGCGGTGGCTCGCGCCCTGGCCGCCGAGCCCCTCGGGGACGAGGAGGCCCGCGGCGCCGATGCCGGTCGCCAAGGACGTCCAGAGACCGGGGACGTACGGGTCGTCCGTCTCGATCCGGCCGAGCAGGACCGCGTGGCCGGCCCGGTCGGCGAGCAGGGCGCGGACGGCCGCGCGCAGGTCGTCCTCGGTCTCGGAGTAGAGGAGGTCGGTCCGGTCCGTCATCGCGCGAGGTCCTTCCACGGAACGTCCTTGTCGTCGCGGGGCTCCGGGGGCAGGCCGAGGACCCGCTCGGCCACGATGTTGAGGAGCACCTCGCTGGTGCCGCCCTCGATCGAGTTGCCCCTGGACCGCAGATAGCGGTAGCCGGCGTCGCGGCCGGTGAAGTCGACGAGGTCGGGGCGGCGCATGGTCCACTCCCCGTACAGCAGCCCCCCCTCGCCGAGGAGTTCGACCTCCAGGCCGCTGATGGCCTGGTTGAGCCGGGCGAAGGCGAGCTTCGTCGCGCTGCCCTCGGGGCCCGGCTCGCCGGCGACGAGCTGCTGGCGGAGGCGTTCGCCCGTGAGCCGGGCCACCTCGGCCTCCACCCAGAGGTCGAGGAGGCGCCGGTGCAGGTCGTGGGTGCGCAGTTCGGGGCGTTCGCGCCAGGTGGCGGCGGCCTTCCCGATCATGCCGCCCTCGCGGGGGACGCGGGCCCCGCCGATGGAGACGCGTTCGTTCATGAGGGTGGTCCGCGCGACCCGCCAGCCGTCCCCGACCTCGCCGAGGCGGTGGGCGTCGGGGATGCGGACGCCGGTGAGGAAGACCTCGTTGAACTCGGCCTCGCCGGTGATCTGGCGCAGCGGCCTGACCTCCACGCCGGGGTCGGTCATGTCGCAGACGAAGTAGGTGATGCCCCGGTGCTTGGGCGCGTCCGGGTCGGTGCGGGCGATGAGGATGGCCCAGCGGGCGACATGGGCACTGGAGGTCCACACCTTCTGTCCGTCGATCACCCAGTCTCCCCCGGCGTCCCGGACGGCCCGGGTGCCGAGGGCGGCGAGGTCGGAGCCGGCGCCGGGTTCGCTGAAGAGCTGGCACCACACCTCCTCGCCGACCCACAGCGGCCTGAGGAAGCGGCGTTTGACCTCCTCGGAGCCGTACGCCAGGAGGGTGGGGGCGGCCATGCCGAGGCCGATGCCGATGCGGCGCGGGTCGTTGTCGGGCGCGCCCGCGGCGGCGAGTTCGGCGTCCACGACGGTCTGGAGGGCGCGGGGCGCGCCGAGTCCGCCGAGGCCCACGGGGCAGTGCACCCAGGCGAGTCCGGCGTCGAAGCGGGCGCGCAGGAAGTCGGTTCGGCCGGTGGTGGCGGGCGGGTGCTCGTCGAGGAGCTTCCGGGTGAGCGCGCGGAGTGCGACGGCGCCGGGCGGGGCCGGGTCCGGGCCGGTCACGCGCGGGCCCCTTCCGGGAGGACGACCAGGCGGCCGGTGGTGGTGCCGTCGGCGACGCGCTGGACGGCGTCGGCGGCGCCCGCGAAGGGGACGCGCTCCCCGACGAGCGGCTTGATCAGGCCCTTGGCGGCGTAGGCGGTGAGGGTCTCGTGGCAGCGGCCGACCGAGGCGGGGTCCTTCGCCGCGTACAGGCCCCAGTGGAGGCCGAGGACGGAGTAGTTCTTCACCAGGGCGTGGTTGAGGGCGGGCTCGGGGACGGTGCCGCTCGCGAAGCCGACGACCACGATCCGGCCCTCGAAGGCGACGCACTTCGCGGACTGCCGGTAGGCGTCGCCGCCGACGGGGTCGTAGATCACGTCGGCGCCCCGGCCGCCGGTCGCGGCCCTGACGGCGGCGACGACGTCCTCGGAGCGCCGGTCGATCACCACGTCGCAGCCGAGGGCGCGGGCGACGGCGGCCTTCGCGGGTCCGCCGACGACGCCGATGACGGTGGCGCCGGCCGCCTTGCCGAGCTGGACGGCCGCGCTGCCGACGCCACCCGCCGCCGCGTGGACGAGGAGGGTCTCGCCCTCCTCCAGGGCGGCGCGGCGGTGCAGGCCGAACCAGCCGGTCTGGTAGCCGATGTGGAGCGCGGCGGCCTCGGCGTCGTCGAGCGACTCGGGGGCGGGGAGCAGCCCGGCGGCGTCGGCGAGGGCGTACTCCGCGAAGCCGCCGTGCGGGAGGGCGACGGTGGTGACGACCCTGCGCCCGTCCCCGGTCTCGGCGCAGACCTCCACGCCGGGGGTGAAGGGCAGCGGGGGGCGCACCTGGTAATGGCCCCGGCAGAGCAGCGCGTCGGGGAAGTTGACGTTCGCGGCGCGGACCCTCAGGAGGACCTGGCCGTCACCGGGCTCGGGCGGCTCCACTTCCTCGCGGCGCATCACCGCACCCGGTTCACCGTTCTCGTACACACGCCATGCCTGCATCCGGAAGCCTCCTCCGTACCGAGCGGTCGGCTGCATACTAAGCGGTCGCTTGCCCTGGGGGAACGGATCGGCCGGACTTCTTGGGCCGGGCCCTGACGTGCATGCGCTCCCCCTGCGGCCCGAACAGGCTCAGGAACTCCACCGGTCCGTCGGCGGTCGGCCCGAACCAGTGCGGGACGCGCGTGTCGAACTCGGCCGCCTCCCCCGCCCCCAGGACGACCTCCCGCCCGCCGAGGTGCAGCCGGAGTCTGCCGGAGAGCACGTACAGCCACTCGTACCCCTCGTGCACCCGGCCCTCCGGCTCCTCGTACGGCTTCTCCTGGATCACCTTGTACGCCTGGAGCCCGCCGGGCTGCCGGGTCAGCGGGTACATCGTGCGCCCGTGCCGCACGATCGGCCTGGCCCTGACCCGGGGGTCGCCCACGGGCGGCGCGCCGACCAGTTCGTCCAGCGGGACCTGGTGGGCGCGGGCGAGCGGCAGGAGCAGTTCGAGGCTGGGCCTGCGCTGCCCGGACTCCAGCCGGGAGAGGGTGCTCACGGAGATGCCGGTGGCGGCGGAGAGCTCGGCCAGGGTCACCCCCCGGTCGCGGCGGACCCGGCGGAGCCGGGGGCCCACCTCGTTCAGTACGGCGTCGATGCGGTCGTCTGCGGTCATGGGTCCAGTGTTGCAGGACCGGCAAGTTTTCTTGCACCGGAGGGGGCGCCCGGCCGAACCTCGGCCCCATGAACGCACACATGACGCAGCAGGACGAGCGGTACGACGTGGTGGTCGTCGGAGGCGGCGCGGCCGGGCTCAGCGCGGCCCTGGTCCTGGGCCGGTCGCGGCGGCGCACCCTGGTGGTCGACGCGGGCGAGCCCCGCAACGCCCCCACGGCCCACATGCGGGGCGTCCTCTCCAGGGACGGCATGAGCCCCGCCGCGTACCTGGCGGCGGGCCGGGAGGAGATCGCCGCGTACGGGGTGGAGTGGCGGTCCGGCCGGGTGACGGACGCGGAGCCGGACGGGCGGGACGGTTTCACCGTGTCGCTCGCGGACGGCACGGCCGTCGGCGCGCGGCGGCTCGTGGTGACGACCGGGCTCGTGGACGAGCTGCCGGAGATCGACGGGGTGGCCGGGCGCTGGGGCCGGGACGTGCTGCACTGCCCGTACTGCCACGGCTGGGAGGTCCGCGACCGCCCGTTCGGGGTCATCGCCCATCCGGCGATGCCGGCCCACCAGGCGCTGATGGTCTCCCGGTGGTCCCCGGACGTGACCCTCTTCCTGCACACCGCCGACGGGCTCTCCGCGCGGGACGCGGCGCTGCTCGACGCGGCGGGGGTGGAGGTCGTGGCCGGCGAGGTCGCCGGGCTCGCGGTGGAGGACGACCGGCTGACCGGGGTCCGGCTCGCCGACGGGCGGTTCGTGCCGCGCGAGGTGGTCTTCGTCGGGGCGACGCGCCTGGCGGCCCGGGACGATGTCCTGCGGCGGCTGGGGGCGGAGAGGAACGCCACGCCGTTCGGAGAGTTCGTCGCGGTGGACGGGACGGGACGGACGAGCGTGCCCGGCGTGTGGGCGGCGGGGAACGTGACGGGCCCGCAGGAGCAGGTGGTCAACGCGGTGAGCGGGGGCTACCGGGCGGGCGTCACGATCAACAACGAGCTGCTGTTCGGCGACCTGGAGGCGGCGGTGGCCGGCGCGGCGCCCGCCTGAGGCGGCCCCCGTCAGCGCGGGAACAGCTCGAAGGTCACGGCGGGACGGCCGCCGAAGCGCCCGGAGGCCCGGCCCGTCGTCTCGGCGAGGAAGGACCGGACGTACTCCTCGGGGTCCCGGTCCGTCAGCGCCTCGATGTAGGTCCGGTGGCAGAGGAGCGAGCGGACCGCGCGTTCGAGGCCCGGACCCGCGTCGACCGCGTGGGTCGGGGCGCTGGACGCGGCGACCGCGACCCAGCGGACGCCGTTCCACGGCTCCAGGCCCCGTTCCCGCAGTTCGGGGAAGATCCAGCGGTTGCCCGCGTCGCCCGCCGCGTCGAGGACGGCGCGGCCGACGGCCAGGTGGTCGGGGGTGTTCCAGGGGGCGCCGGGGCCGCCGCCCCAGGTGTCGCGGTGGTTGAGGGTGACGACCAGCTCCGGGCGGTGGCGGCGGATCGCGGCCGCGATGTCGCGGCGCAGCTCCGGTCCGTACGCGATCACGCCGTCGCGGTGGCCGAGGAACTCGACGGTGTCCACGCCGACGACGGCGGCGCTGTCGCGCTGCTCCCGTTCCCGCAGCGGGCCGCAGACGTCCGGGGCGAGGGTGTCGATGCCCGCCTCGCCGCGGGTGGCGAGGACGTAGACGACCTCCTTCCCGGCGTCGGTCCAGGCGGCGACGGCGGCCGCGCAGCCGTACTCCAGGTCGTCGGGGTGGGCGACGACGGCGAGCGCGCGCCGCCAGTCGCCGGGCATCTCGGCGAGGCCGATGGCGTCCGTTGCGGTCATGGGCGCAGGATACGGGCCGCCTCCGCGGCCACGGGGCGGGACGCACCGGCGAGGATCACCGAGCGCGAGACGTGCCGGGGCCGGTCGGGGTTGAGGCCGCGCCGGGCGGCGAGGGCGACCGCGAGCCGCTGGGCGCGGACGAGGGCGGCGACCGGGTCGATCGCGTCGGCGGCGAACAGGGCGCCGGTGGACTCCACTTCGTCGCGCAGTCCCGAGGGGGCGGGGCCGAGGCACCAGACGAGGCTGGTCCGGTCGCTGATGCTGATCGGTCCGTGGCGGTACTCCATCGCCGCGTACGACTCCGTCCAGGCGCGGGCCGCCTCGCGCAGCTTGAGGGCGGCGTCGTCGGCGAGGCCGACCGTCCAGCCGGTGCCGAGGAAGGTGAACTGGCCGCGCCGCTCCCAGAGGGCCGGCAGCCGTTCGTACAGGACGAGTTCGGCGTCCGCGATCGCGGGGGCGAGGTCCACGCCGAGCCCGGCGCGCAGGAGTTGCAGGGCGGTGGTGGCGAACCGGGTCTGCAGGAGGGAGCGTTCGCCGGCGAAGCCGAGGTCGAGGACCCGGTCGGCGAGCCGTCCCGCCGGGCTGTCGGGGGCGCCGGTGAGGACGAGGGTCGGGGCGCGGCCGGCGGCGCGGGCCAGCAGGTCCACGACCTCCGTGGTGGTGCCCGACCGGGTCAGGGCCACGATCCGGTCGTAGCCGCGCCCGAGCGGGGTCCCGTCGGAGGCGGGGAAGGCGTCGGTCTCGCCCGCGCCGAGGGACTCGCGCAGGGCGGCGTAGGCGCGGGCCATGAAGTAGGAGGTGCCGCAGCCGACGACCGCGACGCGTTCGCCCGGGGCCGGCAGCAGGCCGGCGTGGCGGTCGGCGGCCTCGGCGGCGCGGCGCCAGCAGTCGGGCTGCGCGGCGATCTCCGCGTCGGCGTGGGTGCTCATGTCCGGGTCCTCTCCTCACGGGGGCCCTCGGGGCCCCGGACCGAGTTCTACCGCCGCCCGCCGGGACGCGCCATGCGCGAGGGGCACACACCCCTTGGACTTTCGTGTCCGGCCCCCGGCGGTCCCGTCGACGGAGCGGTGCGCCCCCGCCGGGCGAGAACGCGGGACGGGGGCGCACCGGGCCGGCCGGCCGGGTGGGAACGGACCGGCCGGCCGGGTGGGTCGGGGGCGTACGGATCAGGAGGTCGGGAAGTCGTCCGCCGTCCTGATCCGGTCGCGGATCCAGGCGCCGGCGGGCTTGAGGGAGGCGGTGCCGGTCCAGGGGCCGCCCTTGTCGCAGGTGCCGGTCTTGAAGACCGCGCCGCTGCGCTCGTCGTCGGAGAAGTTCCAGTTGACCCAGCTGATCTTCTTGGACGCCATCAGGTCGAGGTACTTCTGCGTCATGGCGAAGTCGTTGCCGCCCTCACCGGCGTAGTTCTGGGTG
The DNA here is from genome assembly GCF_042892575.1 of Streptomyces sp. NPDC001744. Classification (NCBI taxonomy): domain Bacteria; kingdom Bacillati; phylum Actinomycetota; class Actinomycetes; order Kitasatosporales; family Streptomycetaceae; genus Streptomyces; species Streptomyces sp. NPDC001744. The sequence continues at coordinate 5,391 of NZ_JBIAUG010000015.1, read as the reverse complement.
CCGAACTCGGTGACGAAGACCGGCAGTTTGTCGGCGGCGCGGGAGAGGGTCTTCAGGTACTCGTCCCGGTGCGAGTACGCGTAGAAGTGGAAGGTGTACATGATGTTGGACGCGTTCACCGGCTTGGAGACGACCTCCGACTCGGTCGCGCCCTCCGAGACGCCGAACGAGGACCACGCGCGCGTGCCGACGAGGACCGGGGCCTCGGGGTCCTTGGCGCGGATGACGGGGATGATCTGCTCGGCGTAGCTCTTGATCCTGGACCAGGAGACACCGCTGGGCTCGTTGGCGATCTCGTACAGCAGGTTGGTCTTGCCGGCGTGGCGCTTGGCGATCTCGGTGAAGAAGGTCTTGGCGCGGGAGAGGTTGTGGTGCGGGTCGCCCGGGTCGAGCATGTGCCAGTCCACGATCACGTACATCCCGCGCGCGGTGGCCTGCTCGATGAGGGAGTGGGCGAGGTCGGTGTACTTGCGCGGGTCGGTCTCGTAGCCGTCCTCCTGGACGTACGTGGAGACGCGCAGGACGTCGGCCTTCCAGTCCTTGGCGAGGGCGTCGAGGGAGCCGCCCGTCAGACACTGGCTGTACCACTGGGTGCCGTGCGAGGACATGCCGCGCAGCTGGACCGGCTTGCCGTACCGGTTGCACAGCTTGGTGCCGCAGACCTTCAGCTGGCCGTTGATCGCGGCCGGGGTGGTGGCGGCGGCCCGGGAGGGCGAGGGGGCCGTGGGGGCGGGAGCGGCGTTCACGGCGGGCGGGGCGGCGGTGATGCCGAACAGCAGGGCGCCGAGGGCGGTGCCGACGACGCCGAAGCGGCGGGAGCGGAGTCGTACGGTTCGTGCGGAAGTCATGGGGTCTCCACGGAACGACGAACGAGGGGAGGGACACGAGAAGGCGCCTCCGAGATTGGAAGGAAACCTTCCTAACGGATGAATAGCAGGGCTCCGGACCGTCCCGCAAGGGTCATGACGGGAGACGCTGTTCAGCGGGCTGGAAATCGGCCCTGTGGGGGACGGCCCTGGCGTCGGTACGCCAAGGGCTCTCGTTCACGGGGGTGTCCGTCGTCGTCCCACGTGGGGCGGCACCGGGCGTCCGTCGGGATCGGCGGGGCCTGCGGGGCTGCGGGGCCTGCCGGGGCGCGGGATGGCCGTACGGCATCGGGCTCCGCGCCGCGTGCGGCGGCGGGCGGAGGGGGCCGGTCACGGGTCGCGCGAGGAGGGCGGGGCGGGAGCCGCGGGAGGGCCGACGCGGGCGGGAGCCCGGGGGTGGGCGGTGGGCCGGGAAGGGCGGCGGACCGGGAAAGAACGGCGGACCCGAGGAAGACAGCGGGCCGGGAAAGGACGACGGGCCCGAGGAAGGCAGCGGACCGGAAAAAGACGACGGGACCGGGAAAGGACGACGGGCCCGGGGAGGGGCGGGGGTCGGCCGACCCCCGCCCCTCCCCGGGCGCCGCTCAGGGAGCGATGGGCAGCTGCCGCTTGTGCTCGGTGAGTTCGTAACGGCGGACGATCGTGTCGAACGCCTCCCGGCCGATCGGCCTGCCCTCCAGGAAGTCGTCGATCTCGTCGTACGTGACGCCCAGCGCCTCCTCGTCGGGCTTGCCCGGGTCGAGGGTCTCCAGGTCGGCCGTGGGAACCTTCCGCACCAGCTCGTCCGGCGCGCCCAGCTCGGCCGCGACGGCGCGCACGCGCCGCTTGGTCAGACCGGTCAGCGGGACGACGTCGGCGGCGCCGTCGCCGAACTTGGTGAAGAAGCCGGAGACGGCCTCGGCCGCCTGGTCGGTGCCGACGACGAGGCCGTTGTGGGCACCGGCCACGGCGTACTGGACGATCATCCGCTGCCGGGCCTTGATGTTGCCCTGGACGAAGTCCCGGTGGTGATCGTCGCGGAAGGCCACGTCGGCGGCGACGCACGCCTCCAGGGCCGCGTCGCTCGCGGGCTTCACGTCCACGGTGAGGACCTTGTCGGGGCGGATGAAGTCGAGGGCGGCCTGCGCGTCCTTCTCGTCGGCCTGGGCGCCGTACGGCAGGCGCATCGCGTAGAAGGTGGCGTCGTGGCCCGCGGCGCGGGCACGTTCCACGGCGAGCTGGCAGAGCCGGCCGGCGGTGGTGGAGTCGACGCCTCCGCTGATGCCGAGCACCAGGGCCCGCAGTCCGTTGGAGGTGAGCTGCTCGGTGAGGAAGGCCACCCGGCGCTCGATCTCCGCCGCCGGGTCGAAGGACCCGGAGACCTGGAGGGTCCGGGCGATCTGCTGCTGGAGGTCGGTGGACACCGGGTCGGTCACGTGAAGTCTCCTCGTCGGGATCGGTCGGCGGCGCACCGGTGGGGCGCGCCCGGTTCGCCGTACGGGTCCGTGCGGGCTCGCACGGGTCGGCACGGCGGCTGTACAGGGGTCGACTCTACGCACCGGGACGCCGCCTCGCGCCGCCCGGTCCGTCCGCCCCTTCCCGGTCCGCCCCGCGGGGCGGACCGGGACGCGGTCACGGTGGCCGGTGCCGTACGCCGGACCCGTGGTCCCGGCTCTCCCGGCCCGGCGGCTTCAAACGTGCCGGGGACCCCGCGGGGCCCGGTCGGAGCCGTCCCCCGGGAGACGGGTGAGGGCGCGGAGGAGGAGCTCCTCGCGGGCCGGGCCGCCGATCGACCCGCGGACCGTTCCGGTGCGCTTCCCGGGCGGGCCCTCCCCGGGCCGGGGGAGATCTGCGCGCGGCGGCCGTCTGGCGGACACTGGGGGTGGGATCGAGTGTGCGAGGAGGGTCCGCCATGAGCAGTGCCGCGCCCAAGGTCGGCTCGCTGCCCCCGGAGCACCGGGAGCGCCTGATGGCCTTCGCCGAGGACGTGTCCTTCGAGGCCGGTCACCGGCTGTTCGAGGAACGGCAGCACGCCGACCGCTTCTGGATCGTGAAGACGGGCGCGGTGACGCTCGACGTGAGGGTGCCGGGGCGCGGGGCCCCGGTGATCGAGACCCTGCGCCACGGCGAACTGGTCGGCGTCTCCTGGATGTTCCCGCCGTACCTGTGCCAGTCCGGGGCGGAGGCGATGACGCCGGTGCGGGCGTTCGAGTTCGACGCCCCGGCCGTCCGCTCCCTGTGCCGCTCGGACGTGGAGTTCGGTGCCGCGGTCCTGTTCTGGATGGGGTCGGTCCTGGCGCACCGCCTCCAGGTGAACCGGGTCCGGCTCCTGGACCTGTACGCCCCGCACGGGAGCGGCGTCCTGGCCTGAGCGCGGCCGGGGCCGGGCGGTACGGTGGGGCGGCACCGCTGATCCACCCGTACGCACGCACCGGCGACCGGCTGTGAGGCATCGTGACCGACCCGACGACGGCACGCGGGGCGATCGCCCTCGCCACCGACGAATTCACCGAACTCCCCTTCTCCGAGGGGCCCCTGGCGGACGACGGACCGATCGGCTGGTCCGGGTACTCCGCCGCGCACGCCCGCGCCGCCGCCCGTACCGGCGAGACCGAGTCGGTGGTCTGCGGCACGGGCGCGGTGGGCGGGGTGCCGGCGGTCGTGATCTCCTTCGAGTTCCGGTTCCTCGGCGGCTCCCTGGGCGAGCGGACGGGGGCGCGGATCGCCGCGGCCCACGCCCTGGCGCGCGAGCGGCGGCTGCCCGTGGTCGTCCTCCCGGCCACCGGGGGCAGCCGGATGCACGAGGGCATGCGGGCCCTCCTCCAGCTCCAGCGCCTGGCCCGCGAGTCGGCGCTCACCCGGGCCGCCGGACTGCCGCAGGTCGCCGTCCTGCGCGATCCGACGACCGGCGGCGGCTGGGCCACGCTCGGCGCCGGTTCCGACGTCGTCCTCGCCCTGCCGGGCGCCCAGGTCGCCTTCGCCGGGTCCCGGGTGCGCCCGCCGGGCGCGGACCCGGCCGCGTACACCGCCGAGGCGCAGCTCGCCCACGGCCACGTGGACGCGATCGTGCCCCCGGAGGCGCTGCGCGCCACCCTGGGGCGCTGGCTCTCCCTGCTCACCCGCCCCGCCGAGGGCCCGGTCCCGCCGCCGTACGCGCTCGGGGACCCCGGTGCGGCGCCCTCCGCGAGCGGCCGGGAGGCCGTGGCGCGCGCCCGGCACCCCGGTCGGCCCCGGGCCGGCGCGTACCTCGACGCCCACTTCACGCTCCGCGAGGAGATCTCCGGCGACCGCTGCGGCGGGGTGGACCCGGGTGTGCGGTGCGGTTTCGGGCGGCTCCCCGACGGCCGCACCGCCGCCTACGCCGCGCAGTGCGGCACGGCGACCCGTCCGGCCGGCTTCCGCACCGCCGCCCGGCTCGTGCGGCTCGCCGGACGGCTGGGCATACCGGTCCTCACCCTCGTGGACACCCCGGGGGCCGCCAACGACCCGGCGGCGGAGCGCGAGGGCGCGGGGAGCGCGATCGCGGACCTGTTCGCCGCCGTCGCCTCCGCGCGCACCCCGCTGACCTCCCTGCTCGTCGGGGAGGGCGGATCGGGCGGCGCGCTGGCCCTCGCGGCCCCGGGGAACACCTGGACCACGCCGGACGCGTACTTCTCCGTCATCGCTCCCGAGGCCGCCGCGGCCATCCTCAAGCGCGCCCCCGAGGAGGCCGTCACGACCGCCGACCAGCTCCGGCTGCGGCCGGAGGACCTCGTGGACCTCGGCATCGCGCGCGGCATCGTGGAGGTCCGGCCCGCGCCTCCCGGGAGCGGCGGCGACGGGGCGTGAACGCGGTGCGCCGGGCCGGGCACGGGCGCGCGTACGGCCCGTGCCCGGCCCGGCGCGGGGCTTCTCCGGGCGGGGCGGGTCACTCCCCCAGGGCCCGCTTCAGCTCCGCCTTGTCCATGGACGAACGGCCGTGCACGTTGCGGCGCCTGGCCTCGGCGTAGAGCTGGTCGTAGGTCGGGCCCTGCGCGCCGCTGTGCGAGCGCTGTCCGCCCCGGCGCGACGAGGACATGTCCTGCGTCGAGCTCTTGCTCGCGGTCTTCGACTCACCCGCCCGGGCGCGTTCCTTGTTGACCGTGCGCGCGGCGATCTCCTCGGCCCGCTTCTCGCTCTCGCCCCGGTCCCGGGCGCTCTCCTTGATGTGCTCGTACTGCCGTTCCCGCTTGGGGCTCGATCCGCGCGGCATCGGTCACTCCTCTCGGTCCGGAAGGGTCCGTCCTGCTCCTGTTCGGCTTCCCCGGTAAATCGTGCCGAACCACCGGATAGCAGGCATCCTGGTCCAAGACGCTCGACCGACGGACCCGGGCCGTGTCCCCGTACGGAAGCGGCACGGGTCCCACGCATCGTCGAAGGAGTGCCATGTCCACCGTCAGAGTCCGAACGGTCACCACGGGCGACGCCCCGACGACTCCGGGGGCGGCGGTGCGTCGGGCGGCGCTGGGCGACCTGCCCGAGCTCACCCGCCCCACCACCATCTCCACCGACGACGCCCAACCCCTCT